>CACXCJ010000097.1 GCA_902766175.1 uncultured Lachnospiraceae bacterium | reverse complement strand
GGAATTACTTCTCATGGAAGCACTCCATGGCTTGGGGTAAATGCAGTCAGCAAAGCGGCCGCGTTGATTCGAAAAGTCGATAAATATTATGCGAACTATCAGTTGACCGATTCGGAGCTAGGCCCATCTTCTAACGCTTTGACTATTATCTCCTGTTCTCCCGCGAATAATTGTGTCGTTCCTGACAGATGTGAATTGACATATGATCGTAGAATTATTCCGGGAGAAACACCTGAAGAAGCTTTGAATCAGATTAGAAGTATTATTAAGGAGCTTCAGCAGGAAGATCCAGAATTTAGAGCTGAGGTGCACGAGGGCACTGTTCCAAGAACAACGTACACCGGAATTACCGAAATACGCCCCAGTACCAAAAAGGGATGGAAGATCAGCACGGAACATCCGTTTGTTAAAGCGTGTGCCGAAGCTCTACGAGAACTCGGCGAACCGGTAAATTATGGATATTGGTATTTTGGGACCGATTTGGATTATGTGTGCGCTGATAAACATATTCCTGCTGTCGGATATTCCCCTATGCAGGAACTGTATTGCCATCGGCCGGTCGATAAAGTCAGAATTGATTTCATGGAGAGAGCTCTTGTTGGGAACGTGGCTATTTTCGAAAAACTTGTAACCTTACCGTCCGGTGCGTTGACACTTTAAGGAGATTTAACATTATGATCGAAAATAAAGCAATATTGCTCACTCAGAAATTGGTCAGGATCGCCAGCTCCAATCCTGGTGCTTATGAAAAAGAAATTGGCGATTTTGTCTGCAGATATCTTATATTGAGATGAAGTAGATCCCAGA
Organism: uncultured Lachnospiraceae bacterium; assembly: GCA_902766175.1. Lineage (GTDB taxonomy): Bacteria > Bacillota > Clostridia > Lachnospirales > Lachnospiraceae > Moryella. The sequence continues at coordinate 36,123 of CACXCJ010000097.1, read as the reverse complement.
AGAGATAATATCATTGCAAAAGTGACAGACGGAGACGACATTCACAGATTAGTGTTTATCTGCCATATGGATACGGTCCCTATAGGCGAAGAATGGGATTCAGATATTGATACACTGGGGGAAGAAATTCGCTAGAATCGGATGTATGGGCGCAGATTCTGCGATATGAAGTCAGTGTTGCCCTGCGGACTGACTGCGTTTCGAAATATTGTTTTCCTCAACTGTAAAACGAGAAGCAACCTCTCTCGTTCTGGTCTAAGATCATAGTTGCTGTTAAGTGAATACCTGCCGGTAGGTTGCATTCCGGCTTACAAAGGGACCAGCTCCGGCTGGTCTCTTTTTTCTTGCCATTCCTTTTCTCTGTCTAATAGCTTAAGCAGCTTGGCGGCGGAAATGGATAACGTATACTGAGTTTCGCAAATTCAATTTCATATAAAATAGACATAGTCTATTGCCGTCGGTAAAATTAAGTTACCACACCCAAAATACCGAGGAGGCAATGACTATGTCCGGTAACATTATACAACTGAACGAAGATCTCATAAGCAGGAAAGCAAACAGTCAGCAATGGAAAAGGCCAGATCTGCTGCTGAAAGGCTGCGTAAAATGAAACTTTCTGGAGCAGCCAAAAGAGTTGAAGAAGGCATTCACGAAACACTGACATATATGGATTATCCAACTGAACATTGGAGCTGGATCCGGACAAACAACACGATGGAGCGCGTCAACCGTGAGATAAAACGCAGGACCCGTTCCATCGGTGCCTTACCTGACGGATAGAGTGCTTAGATACTGGTCTGTGCCAGGCTCCGGCATGTATCAGCATCCGACTGGGGATATAAGAAATACCTTAATATGGACCACCTTTATGCCCTGGAACTCCAATGGCAACTGACTGAGCAGGAATCAGCCATGTAGCTCACGACAGCCAGACGGCTGGAAAATGAATTTGCGAAAGAAGCTTAACACTATTGGAACTCTCAATGGCTCAAAAACAGAGTAACACAAATCTTTCCACTTTACTATTCAGTTTTATGAATCAGTCGGATCCCATGCCCAGCATGCTGGAATGGCTCTGCGAGCAGATGATGGAGGCGGAAGTTTCTTTGAAGCTGAATGCTGACAAGAGTGAACGCTCAGATGGCAGGTCCGGTTATCAGCCGTGAAAGATCGTCTTGCGAGAGAGCGTAAGAAGTACAAGGATTACAGCGCGATCAAAAATAAAGCTGCTGAGTATGACAAGCTTCAGGAGGCAAGCAAGACCGAGCTGTAGAAAGTGCAGGAAGAGGTAACAGGTGGTGCTGACTGTAATCTGTTGATGCTTAGAACAGAAACTGCAGCACAGTGCCGGATTCGCAGTACGGGCAGCTGACTTGATAACGATTAGATAAATAGTGGTATAATATTTGTATCAAGCTGCTTAAAAGGCGTGTATCTGCTGGGCTTAGGTAATGGTTCGAGTCCCGTCTATCGCTTTGATGGGGGAAGCAGAAATACCTGCTTCCTGTTTTTTTACCTTTTTTGGAGGGCTTTCTGCAGCCATGGGCGCTGAACAGGGAAAAAAGAATCTGAACAGAAAGAAACAGGCCGCGGTGATCCTGTTGATCGCCGTGTTTCTGGTGGTCTCTGCTGTTCTGCTGGTGCCGGCAATTCCCTATCTCGCCCAGCCGGAGGAATTCCGCGCCTACATGGACGCGCGGGGAAGGGCTGGCATTCCCATCTACATGGGTATGGTGATTCTGCAGGTAATTTCCGCTGTGATTCCGGCAGACCCGTTTGAGTTTGCGGCCGGATTCCTGTTCGGCGTGGTCCGCGGCACACTGCTCTGTGATGCCGCGATGCTGATCGGCAGCAGCATCGCGTTCTTCCTCTCGCGGCACTTCGGAATGCGGATCGCCGTCCTTTTCGGCGGCGGCAGGGAGATCGCGCAGCTCCAGAAGCTCTTTCAGAGCGGGAAAAGGCAGGTGCTCTATGTGTTTCTGTTCACGGTCATTCCGGCGCTGCCGAAGGACTTTCTCCCGTATTTTCTCGGCATGACCAGGATGAAGTTCCCCGTGTTCGCACTCATCATGTTCTTCGGGCGGATTCCGGGCATCGTGATGACTGCACTCTTTGCGGATGCGGTTCTCTACCAGAACAAGGGAATGGTTGTCCTCATGATCCTCGCCGCGGGGGTGCTCTATGCGGGCACCTTTTTCCTCCTTCACCAGTATCAGGCGGGGAAGCCGCCGTTTGGAAAGCGGAAACGGGATATGGGGAAGAAATCATAGAGACAGCGCAGAAGCAGGCGGGACCGGCTGCGGGGATCCGGAGAAAGGGGCCGTCTGTCAGAACCGGAGAGCGGGAGGAAGAAGCAGATCATGCAGACAGAGGGCGGTCAGGACAGGAAAAAGGGACCTGAGGAAGAGATCCGCGGGGAGATCCGCGGGAAAATGCGGGAGAGCAGAAGGGTTTTCACGGTCTACCGGGTGCTCCGGACGCTGGTGATCGTCTGTCTGGTCCGCCAGTTTCTGCACCAGAATTACGAAAACGTCCTGCTCTGCGTGCTGACGCTCCTTCTTCTTCTCATGCCGGCATTTCTGCAGGTGAAGCTCCGGGTCGTTCTGCCGCAGGAGATGGAGATCACACTTCTGGTCTTTATCTACGCGGCGGAGATCCTCGGAGAGGTGAACTGCTATTACACGGCAATCCCGATGTGGGACACGATTCTGCACACCCTGAACGGCTTTCTCGCAGCGGCAGTCGGCTTTTCCCTGACCCTGATTTTAAACCGGACGAACAAGGCGGTCTTTGAGCTCTCGCCTTTCTATCTCTGCGTCGTTGCCTTCTGTTTCTCCATGACAATCGGAGTCATCTGGGAGATCTTCGAGTTCTCCATGGACTGTCTCTTCGGGGTGGACATGCAGAAGGACACGGTGATCCACACGATTTCGAGCATCACACTGAATTCCCAGGGGCTGCAGCGGCCGGTGAAAATATCACATATCACAGAGACCGCTGTGAACGGGCAGAGCCTCGGAATCCACGGGTATCTCGACATCGGCCTCATTGACACGATGTCGGATCTCATCGTGAACTTTATCGGCGCGCTCGTTTTCTGCGTGATCGGTTATCTCGCGCTCAAGGGGAAGATGCGGGATTTCCGCATTGTGCGGCGGTTCCTGATCCGGCCGGCCGACGCGGCTTGGGAGGAGCAGGAGCAGCGGGAGCAGAACAATCAGCGGGAGCAGAACGACCGGCGGGAGCAGGACCAGCGGGAGCAGCAATCCTAGAAGGAGCAGGCCGATTCACTGGTAGTCCACCTTCATGAGGCAGAGGCCCTGCGCGGGCGCGGTGAATCCCGCCGCGGAGCGGCTCCTTGCGGCGAGCACTGCGGTCATGTCCTCCGGCGCCCGCTTTCCGTACCCGGCCTCGAGGAGGGTTCCCGAGAGAATCCGCACCATGTGCTGGAGAAAGCCGTCGCCGTGAAAGTTGAGGCGCAGGTACGGCCCGTTACGCAGGATTTCGATGGAATCCACAGTGCGGATCGTGGACTTTTTCATCTTCGGGTTGCCGCAGAAGCTCTTGAAGTCATGCGTCCCGGTCAGGAGCGCCGCGGCCTCGCGCATCCGCGTGAGGTCCGGGGTCCGGTCCAGCACCGTGACGTACCGGCGCTCGAAGACCGGCTTCTGCGGGCCGGTGTAAAAGGTGTAGCGGTAGGTCTTCCCGGTTGCCGAAAAGCGCGCGTGGAAGCGGTCGGAGACCTGCTTTACCTCGCTGACCCCGATGTCCTCCGGGAGGTAGCGGTTTAAGTACGCGCGGATTTCCTCTTCTGAGAGCGGTGTGTCGAGGTGCACGTTCGCTGTCTGCGCGCGCGCGTGAACGCCGGCATCCGTCCGTCCGGCGCCAGTCACAGTGACTTCCGGCAGAAATTTTTCCGGCAGATCCGAGGGAGAGATGCACTTTTCAGGATCCAGCGGATCCGGGATCTGATCCCTTCCGCCCGAGAGAAGCATCCGCGCGAGGACACTTTCCAGCTTCCCCTGAATCGTATTCTTTTCCGTCTTCTGATGCTCCCAGCCGAAGTAGCGCGTGCCGTCGTACGCGACGATGAGTCTGAAGTTTCGTTCCATCTGTACTGCTCCTGTTTCTGTACTGCGCCTGTTTCTGTACTGCTCCTGTTTCTGTACTGCGCCTGTTTCTGTACTGCTCCTGTTTCTGTACTGCGCCTGTTTCGTTCCTCTGTGTGTATCCTGCACGTTCTTCTGTTTGTATCGCGATGCCCTGCGGCCGGCTGAGCAAAGATAAAAGGGCGAGCGGCCGGCCGTTCCCTGAATCCGGAGAGAAGGAGGCCGGATGCCGGACGAGAAAAAGACTGCCCAGCGCCGCGCGCTTCTGCGATTCCGGATGTCTTTATTTTACACGAAAAAGGCCCGCTGCAGAAGAATCTGCAGCAGGCTCCGCACACCCTGCGCGCACACCGGAAACTCCCGGGATGTCTGCGGCTCCGGAGGGGGCAGTATAAAAACCGGCGCCGCAGCAGGTGCTGAGAAAGAATCTGCCGGAAACAAGCAGAAATCCAGCAGAAATCCGGCAGAAATCGAGGCGGAATTCAGTCGGCCGGCTCCTCGGTCACCTGGCCGCTGTCGATCAGGACCTGGAGCTTCCTGTCATTTCCGTTCAAGTCATAGGTCGTGCCCTTGTGAGCGAAGATCACGTCAAGGAGACGGTCCTCCTTGTCCTCTCTCGCCTTGACCTTTTCATAGACCTCCGCCGCGATCTCCTTCGGGACGATGACGACATCGTCATTGTCTGCGAAGACAAGGTCTCCGGGGTTCACCACGGTGCCGCACATCACGACCGGATGATTGATCCTGCCCGGCATCGCCTTCGTGGTTCCGCGGACATTCACCGCCTGGCTGAAGATCGGGAAGTCGAGCTTTTTGATCGTCATGGTGTCGCGGACCGCGCCGTCCGTGACCATTCCTGCGGCACCCTTTGCCTTCAGACACGCGGTCATCATGCCGCCCCACATGCCGCCGGTCGCGGTGTTGTCGTGATAGCAGACGACGAGAACATCGCCGGGCTGGATCATATCGATCGCCTTGTGGAGGATCAGGTTGTCGCCGGGTCTCGCGTCCACTGTGAAGGCCGGTCCGCAGCATCTCATGCCGGGCCACACGGGCTTCACCTTGCCGCCGAATGCATTTTTCATGTTCATGCACTCGCAGATCGAGGCGCTCTCCTCAAGTGCGGCGTACTTCTCGACGAGCTCAGCAGAAACCTTATCGTAGTGCCTGATGATATCAAACGTCTTCTCTGCCATGACGAATTCCTCCTGTAGAATTTGAACGATATTTCGTGACCTGTGATTCCCGCAGATTTTCACGGCCGGATCTTTCCGGAGCAGAGAAACGGAGGAATGGCGCCCGTATCAGCCGCTCTTTCAATCCATGAGCAGTGTAGCACAGCAATTTTCGGCTTTAAAATGAATAATTTCGCTTTTTAATATAAATCTTGTTTATGATTATCGGGGGATGTACACTGAGGAGGAAAGGGCGGAATTCAGTGTGTCGTTCCGGATCTTATGAGGGAGGAAGAGCATGAATCAGGTGGATGTGGAGACCTTTCTGATGCTGGTCAAGACGGAGAACATCACGAAGACGGCGCAGAATCTCTTTGTGTCGCAGCCGACGGTGAGCCACAGACTGAAGCTTCTGGAGGATGAGCTCGGCGTTCCGCTTCTCATTCGGAAGAAGGGGCACAAGAGGCTTGAACTCACCCCGAAGGGGGAGGAGTTTGTCCCGATCGCGGAGCGCTGGCTTGCCCTGATGGACGAGACGAGGATGCTGAAGAGCAAGAGCGACCTCCTGTACTTGAGCGTCGGGTGCACGGACACCCTGAATGCAACGATTTTCAAGGGCCTCTACCGGAAGATCCTGCAGGACGAGAGCATTCCGCTGCACCTGAACATCTCCACGCACTACTCCTATGTCCTCTATGAGAATGTCCAGAACTACCTGGTTGATGCAGGCTTTGTCTATCATTATCTCCACTTTAAAAATATTGTTGCGGAGCCGGTGCTCCATGAAAAAATGTACCTCGTGCAGGAGGCCGGCGGCGCCATCCGGAAGGAAAAGCTCTATCTCCGGGAGATGAATCCGGACAGCGAGGTTTATTTCACGTGGGAGACGAATTTTCAGACATGGCACGAGCAGATGATCTCCGGGGGGAACCGGGCCTCTCTCGAGGTGGACACCTTCAGTCTCCTCTCGGAGTTCCTGAAGGACCGGGGAAAATGGACCATCGCCCCGAGGTCCGTTGTCGATGAGCTCTCGAAAATCCAGAATATCTACGTGAGTCAGATCGCGGACCGCAGGCAGCCGCCGGAGCGCGTGACGTACATGATCATGCGGAGTGATGTCTCAGAATCCCGGAAAAAGGCGATTGCCCTGTTCCGCGAGCAGATGCGGAACTATTTCCGTGAGCTGGGGTACGAGGAATAAAAATTTTCAAGTGGTCCGCATGGGTCCGTGAACTTCGAAGGAGGAAACCGGCTGATGCCGGCACGCATAGAGACGCCCGCTGCGCATAAAGCGCGGCGGGCGTCTCTATGCGTGCCCTGCACTTTCGCGGGATGCGCGCGTCCTCGAAGCGTTCGAGGGAAACCCGGCCGTCCGGGTGCCGGTGCCAGGCGCAGGCTCCTGGAAAAAATGCATAAACAGATTTCGGCAGTGTGCACAAAATAAACACCTCTGATTTAGAACACTTATTCAAATATTAATATCTCTTAATAATTTCAAGAAAAAGAATCAATTTTCTTTCATATGGAAAAAATGCTATTTTCTGAATATAAGAGCGCACAATTCTAAATCCTCTGCATATGAAAGCGCGGGACTTTGGAAAAAGCACTGGCTGTTCGGAACAGAGCAGCAGGAACAGAGCAGCAGGAACCGGGCAGCGCAGAGCAAAGCAGAAAAGGAGGAAAGCCGTTCGGAATGGAAGCTGAAATTCTGGCTGCGGGAGACCGTGCCGTCTCGGTTCAGCTCGGGAGCGAGATCAGTCTCGAGGTGAACGGACGTGTCCTGGCGCTCCGAAGGGAGCTCACGGAGCATCCGATCGAGGGCATCACGGAGATGGTTCCGACCTACGCAGCCCTGATGATCCACTATCGCCCGGAGGTGATCCGCTTTGCGGAGCTCAGAAAGCGGATTGCGGAGCGCTGCGCGGATCTCCGCGCGGAGCAGCAGAGCGGCGGGAGGATCGTCAAGGAAGTGCCGATCTGCTACGGAGGAGATCTGGGACCGGATCTCGAGGTCTGTGCGGAGCTGGAGCACACGAGCACGGACGAGATCATCCGGATGCACTCCAGCCATGACTACTACGTGTTCATGCTGGGATTCGCCCCGGGGCATCCGTACTCCGCGCGCTTTGAGGAGCCGTTTCACTTCAAGCGCCGGGAGACCGCCCGCGTCAGGATTCCCGGAAGGTCCGTCGTGGTGCAGCTGAATCTCTCGGATCTGATTCCGTTCGATCAGCCGTGCGGGTGGAACATCATCGGAATGACGCCGCTTGACATCTGCGATTACCACAGAGAGGATCCGTTTCTTGTGCGCGCCGGGGAGTGGGTGCGCTACATCCCGGTGGATCGAAATGAGTATGACAGAATACGCAGCCAGGTGGAAGACGGCACGTATCAGGTGACCGTGCACAGGGAAGGTTGAAGGTATGGCAGTTTTCATTCAGTCACCGGGCATGTTTACCACGGTACAGGACGAGGGAAGGCTCGGGTACCAGCAGTACGGCGTCTCGCCCTCCGGCCCCATGGACACGCTTTCCTTTCATCTCGCGAACATTCTCGCGGGGAACAGGAGGACGGAGGGCGCGCTGGAGGTGACCTTCACCGGGCCGGAGATCCGCTTTGAGGAGGCGGAGATCTTCGCCATCTGCGGCGCAGATATGCGGCCGATGCTGAACGGGGCGGAGATTCCGATGTATGCCGCTGTCAGGGCGGAGCGCGGGGATGTCCTGAAGCTCAGGAGTGCTCTGACCGGGATGCGCGCCTACATCGCGTTTGCCGGCGGGCTCGACGTTCCGCTCGTCATGGGATCGCAGTCGACGCTTCCGCAGAAGGGACTCGGCGGGGTCGATGGAAGAATCCTGAGGAAGGGGGACCGGATCGGTCTCAAAGCACCGCGGACCGCGCTCCCGCACTTTGCGGAGAGAAAGCTCAGCGCGCCGGTGTACCCGAAGGACGAGGTGTGTGTGCGGGCCATCCCGGGGCCGCAGGACAGCGCGTTTTCAAGGGAGGAGCTGAACCGGTTCTTCTGGTACAGCGCGGTCATCACGAACCAGTCGGACCGGCAGGGAATCCGCCTGAAAAGAGAGGAGCCGCTGAAACACCTGAGGGACGGAAACATCATCAGCGACGGAATCGCGTTCGGGTCAGTGCAGGTGCCGACGGACGGGCAGCCGATTGTGATGATGGCGGACCGGCAGACGGTCGGCGGGTACACGAAGATCGCGACGGTGATCTCGGCAGACCTGCCGAAGCTTGCGCAGGCGCGTCCCGGAATGAAGGTGCGTTTTGTGCGGGTCGGCGTGGAGCTCGCACAGATGCTCTGCATAAAGGAACTGGAGGCACTCAATCAACTGGAGGAAAGGCTGGTGGGCTGAAATGTACGCAATCGATTTCAACAGTGACATCGGGGAGAGCTTCGGAGCGTATAAGCTCGGAAACGACGAGGAGATCCTGAAGTACATCACCGCTTGCAATGTGGCGTGCGGGTGGCACGCGGGAGATCCGGTCGTGATGGACCGCGTCGTGAAGACGGCGGCAGAGCTCGGCGTAAAGGTCGGCGCGCATCCGGGATATCCGGACCTCATGGGATTCGGGAGACGGCAGATGAAGCTCTCGTTCGCGGAGGCGAAGAACTACGTGAAGTACCAGGTGGGGGCACTCAGCGCATTCACGGCGGCGTACGGACTGAAGATTCACCACGTGGCGCCGCACGGAGCCATGGGAAACATGTGCCAGGACGACCGGGGCCTCGCGAGAGCGGTCTGCGAGGCGGTGTATGAGATGGATCCGGAGATCATCATCTACTACTGTGCGGGAGCGGTGCTCGGGGAAGAGGCGGAGAAGATCGGACTCCGCTCGGCGTGCGAGATCTTTGCGGACCGGGCGTACGAGGACGATCTCTCTCTGCGGTCCCGGAAACTCGAGGGAGCGATGGTCACGGACGAGGACGAGGCGATCAGGCGGGTTCTCCGGATGGTGAAGGAGGGGAAGGTCAGGTCCTATAGCGGAAAGGATCTTGACATCAGGGGAGACACGCTGTGCGTGCACGGAGACGGGCCGAAGGCGATTGCGTTCGCGAAGAGAATCTCGGAGGCGCTAAAGAAGGAGGGCGTCGAGATCCGCGCATTCGAGTAAAAAAGCATCCTGCGGCGGGAAGGCGGCAGGGAACAGGAAAACGATACTTCAATTCAACAAGAGGAGAGGGAATATGTCTGAACAGGCAGGCGTCAGGAAGAAAGGGATGTCGATCATCCGGAAAATGCTGATCGCTCTCATCGGCGGCATCGCAGTCGGTCTCATTTTCATGAATATCCGGCAGGGCATGATTGCTTCCGGAAATGAGGCGGGGTGGCAGACCATCAATAAGCTGTTGTTTCAGGATATCACGAGCGCGGACGGCGTAGGTGCAGTCGGCATCTTCTATATCATCGGCCAGATCTTCATGAAGGGCCTGCAGGCGGCGATTGTCCCGCTGGTCCTCGTATCCCTGAGCCTTGCGCTCTGCAGCATCACGGAGACCACAAGGCTTGGACGCATCGCGTGGAAGACACTCATCGGCTTCTTCGTGTTCTACTGCTGCGGCGCCCTGATTGCCTGCATTGTCGCGGCGCTTGTGCGGAATGCCGGCGGCTTCAATGTCACGATTCAGGACACAGGGCTCAAGGCGAATGAGATCGACGCGTTCAACCCGCTGGCGGTAATCGTCAATGCGTTCACGAACAACATCTTCGCCTCCTGGAGCACGAACAACAGCATTCTCGCAGTGGTCGTGACCGCCATCATCATCGGCATCTGCATGCAGAAGCTCGGACCGAAGGCGGAGCCGCTGAAGCAGGTCTTCATGAGCATCAGCGAGATCGTGAACATGTGGCTGAGCTTCCTCATCAACAGGATCGGTCCGCTCGCAATCTTCTGCCTGATTGTCAGAACCTTCGCGATCTACGGCGCGGAGTACCTGGCGCCGGCCGCGACTTACATCGTTGTCGCGATGATCACGCTTCTTGTCACCTGCTGCACGCTTTATCCGCTCGGCATTTTCCTGACGACAGGTCTGAACCCGTTCAAGTTCCTGACAAAAATGTTCAAGGTCGGTATCTTCGGCTTCTCTGTGAATTCCTCTGCGGCGACCCTGCCGATCAACACCGAGACGAACCTGAACGAGCTCGGATGCTCCAGGGAGATCACGAGCTTTGTTCTTCCCACGGGCATGACGATCAACATGAACGGCACGACGATGATGCATATGTTCGCGGTCACGTTCATCGCGACCGCGGCGGGCGTCCATGTCACGCCGGCAAATATGGTCACGATGGCGCTGCTTTCCATCTGCGCCGCTGCAGGGACCCCGGCGATTCCGGTGGCCGGCACGACGATGATCTACACGGTTCTCTCCGGCATGGGCTGGACGAGCGATGCGTTCCTCCTCGGCTATGCGCTGGTGCTCGCGATTAACCGCCCGGTCGAGATGGCGCTGCTTCCGCTGAACGTGATTGGCGACGCTGCGGTGAACGTCATCGTAAATGCAAAAGAGGGCGAACTTAATAAGGAAGTTTACAACAGCTGATGCTATACTGAGGAGGGAAGTCTCCCGATCCGCGGATGCCGGCATCTCTCTCAGATCTGCCGCACTGCGGCTCTTCCCCGGCAGTAACTACCCATGACAGGAGGTAAAAATGTTCGACACTTCGAAAAGAATGGAAGCGCTTCCGTTTTCCGGAATCCGTGTGATGATGGAGCGGGCAAACAGGATGCAGCGCGAGGGCGAGGATATTATTCACATGGAGATCGGCCGCCCGGACTTTGACACACCGCAGGTCATCAAGGATGCGGCTTACAAGAGCCTTGAGGCGGGCCACGTCTTCTACACGTCCAACTACGGCACGCCGGAGCTTCGCGCGGCGATCGCGGAGAAGCTCACAAGGGAGAACGGTGTCGAGTACAAGCCGGAGGAGATCCTGGTCACGATCGGCGCCAGTGAGGGAACCTACTGCGCGATTGCGGCATTCCTGAATCCGGGCGATGAGGTCCTGGTTCCGAACCCGGTGTGGCTCAACTACCTGCATGTCCCGGAGTTCTTCGGCGCGGTTCCTGTCACCTACAATCTGAAGGAAGAGAACAACTACCAGATTGATATGGAGGAGCTGGAGGACAAGATCACGGACCGCACGAAGATGATGGTCATCAACACTCCCGGCAACCCGACCGGCACGGTCCAGAGCAGAGAGACCCTCGAGAAGCTCGCGGCGATCGCAAAGAAGCATGACCTGATTGTCGTCGCGGATGAGATCTATGAGAAGCTGATCTACGGCGGCGTAAAGCACGTGAGCATCGCCTCCCTTCCGGGCATGAAGGAGAGAACCATCACCCTGAACGGCTTCTCCAAGTGCTATTCCATGACCGGATGGAGACTCGGCTATGCGGCTGCTCCGGTTGATTTCATCAGCGGAATGGTCCGCGTCCACCAGTATGTGAACACCTGCGCGGCTTCCTTTGTCCAGGACGCCGGCGTCGTGGCGCTGAGGGAAGCGGAGCCGGATGTCCAGAAGATGGTGAAGGAGTACGAGCGCAGAAGAGACTGCGCGGTGAAGGCGCTGAACGCGATGGACGGCGTGAGCTGCCGCACCCCGGAGGGCGCGTTCTACATCTTCGTGAACGTGAAGTCCTTCGGAAAGACCTCAAAGGAAATCTCTGATTACCTGCTTGATCACGCAAAGGTCGCGACGGTTCCGGGCACTGCGTTCGGCTCGATGGGCGAGGGCTACATCCGCCTCTCCTACGCCTGCAGCTACGAGAGAATCGTCGAGGCGATGAAGCGCATCGAGGCGGCGTTCAAGGAACTGAAGAAGTGAGACCTGCCTGCGGCATGGAAAAGGGCCGCGGCGGGAGAAGGAGCTTTCATCAGGATCTTTCATCAGGAAGGGCAGCTGCGGATCACATGGTCTGCAGCTGCTTTTTTAACGACTGGCGGTCCGTCTTTCCGCTCTCGTTTTTCGGGAGCTCTGGAAGAAGGACAAAGCGCCTCGGGATTTCAAAGGGGAGAAGCGAGGCGGAGAGCAGGCGGCGGAGGGACAGCGGGTCGGCCTTTTCCAGCACCAGAGCTGCCGTGAGGACGGGCTCGGCGGAACCGTCCTTCGCTGCGGGGAGAAGAAGGACAGCTGCGTCCCGCACGCCGGGAACAGAGAGGAGCGCGTTCTGCACCTTCTGGGCGGAGACCTTCCGGCCGCGGAGATTCAAGAGATCGTCCGCGCGGCCGTCGAAGCACCAGAGTCCGTTTTTATTCCGGTGGCCCAGGTCCCCGATTGCGGCATCCCTCGGAAGGCCCGTCACGCCGAAGGAGGTCGTGACGTGAAGAAGGCCCGCATTGTCCGCACGGACGGAAATACCGGGGAACGGGCGGCCGATCACGGAGGGGTCCGCTCCCATCTCGCTCCCGCGGAGATAGGTCACGTAACTCAGCTCGCTCGCGCCGTAGTAAAGAGTCAGAGCTGCATGCGGGAAGATCCGCCGAAGTGCCCCGGCGTCTCTTCTGCCGAGGCTCTGGGAGCCGCTCACGATGGACCGGACGCCGGGAAAAGTCCGCGGGGCAGCGTGCGCTGCGCTTCCTGCCGGGTGTCCCGCCACCTCCGTGAGTGCGCGGAGCTTGGAAGGGATGAGGTAAATCACATCTGCCTTGTCTCGCTCGATCCGCTTCAGCCAGAGACGCGGGTCAAAGAGCTCCTCGGAGATCACGGTGCCTCCGGAGGCGAGCTGCGCGAGAACCAGATTCAGGCTGCCGGTGAAGGCGGGGCTACCCGCAAAGAAGCAGCGCGTTCCCGCGCCCATGGAAAAAATTCTGTTCTGCACGGGGAAGAAATCGTACCAGCTCTCGAAGGTCCGGAAGTAGAGCTTCTGTCTTCCGGAGCTCCCGCTGGTCATGACTGCCATGGCGGTGCGGGCCGGAACTGCCGTGCAGAGGCATTCCTCAGACAGGGAGATGTCTCGCGGGAGAAAAAGCGGCACCTTTCTTGTGCCGCTGTACGCGATGAACCGGGCGAGCTCCGAAAAAGATCCGTCCGGCTTCAGAGGAGAGAGAAGATACTGCGGAGCAGCTGCGCCTGCGGCGGAAGAGCCGGGGGTACACGAGGACCCGGCTGGCAGAGAGACGCTGACGAGGTTCTCCTCTGCCCGGATCCGGCGCGCCTCCTCTGTGAGGGTGCCGAACGTGACGGTGCATCTGCCTGTCACAAGAGCCTCCCGCTCCGGCGGGAACTGCTCGATGGCGGAGAGATAATCTGTGATTTTTCCGCGGGATTCCATCTGGCAGCTGCTCCTTTCCTTCTGATTTCCCCGGCGCGGACGCGGCTTTCCGTATGCGCAGTCCCCGCGCGCCGCACCGATTTAGTGTGCTCAGCGCAGTCCCCGCGCGGGTATGGCGGCGCAGTGTGCGCAGCGCGGGCCGGATCGCGCGCCACACAGTCTGTTCAGCACCGCTCGATCAGCACCGCCTCGCCGATACCGCCTGCCGCCGCGATCGAGGCGAGCCCGAAGCGGCCGTCCCGCTCCTGCAGCGCGCGCATCAGATGAAGCGCCAGGATTCCGCCGGACGCGCCGTACGGGTGGCCGTAGGCGAGCGCGCCGCCGTAGATGGAGCAGCGGTCCAGCGTCCCGGGGAAGGCGCGCTGAAAGAGAACATCGATCACGGCGAACGCCTCGTTCACCTCAAAGGCGGAGATCCGGTCCGGGGAGAGATCCGCGGTGCGCAGGAGCTTTTGAGCGGCCAGAACAGCGGTCCGCGGGCTCATGTCCGGATCAGATCCCGCGGCGGCAGCGCAGCGGAACCGAAATTCCGGGTGAAGTCCGTGCGCCCTGGCATAGCGGTCCGAGCAGAGGACGAGAAACGCGGCGCCGTCGTTCATAAGGCAGGAATTTCCGGCCGTCAGGAAGGCTCCGCCGGGCAGGAGACACGGCAGGCGGTCCAGGAAGCGCTGCGAAATCCCCGGGCGTATGCCCTCGTCCCTGGCGGCGCGGTGACAGGCACTGCCGCTCCCTGTGCCGCGGCCGGAGGGCGCATCCCCGGAGAGAGAACAGGCTGGATATGCGGGATCTGAGAGGGGGTCCACCAGAAGATCGCGGAGAATGCCGCGTGCTGCGGCATCCGCCGCGAGCTGGTGGCTCCGAAGGGCGTAGAAGTCGGCTTCCTTCCGCGAGATGTGTTCCGCGGCGGCGGTCCTCTCCGCGCCGAGAAGCATCGCCTGTTCGCTGTAAGGGCCCGGAGTGAAGCGGGCGGTCATGTAGCGCCGCCTGTCCGGATCCTCCGGGCAGGCGGGGTGGTTCGGATTCCACGCCCGGAGAGGCTGCGTCGAGGCGCTCTCGAGACCGCCCGCGAGGACGAGATCCGCGAGACCGGCCTCGATCCGCGCGGCAGCGGACGTGATGCAGTCGAGTGCCGAGGCACACTGCAGGTCGGACGTCACGCAGGGGACGGACTCCGGAAGGCCGGCAAGAAGCGCCGCGAGGCGGGTGATGTTTCCTCCCCCGGCACAGGCGTTGCCCCCGCAGATCAGGTCGACTGCGGAGGGATCGGGACAGTATGTCCCTGCCGTTTTCCTGAGGACCGCCGCGCCGAGCGTTTCAGCGGGGACGCGGCGGTACTGCTTGTCCTTCACGCCGATGCAGGTGCGGAAGCCGCCGAGAATCCATACGTGCTGGAGCATAAATTCCCCTTTCAAAGCGGAAGCCGCAGAGAGCCGTCCCCTTCCGGCGAATGCAGCCGGTCAGGGACAGTCCTCTGCGGAATGGAGCGGGGAAAGCCATGGTGCCGTCTCTGATGCAGCTCAGAACAGGTGCGTCGCGCGGAGCGCCCGGGCGATCGCCATGGCTGCGATGCACTTCACAATATCGAGCGGAATGAAGGGAACCACGGTCTGCAGGATCACAGGCCCCCACGGCTGGGCAGTCACGAACTTGTACCAGACGGCGCCGAAGAGGTAGATCACCGGGATGCCGGCTGCGATCAGGAACACGAGCTGCAGCTTCTCATTTTTCACGAATCTGCAGAAGACGGCGATGAGCCAGGCCGCCACGACCCATCCGACAAAGTAGCCGCCGACCGGCCCGAAGAGCTTCGCGGGTCCGGCGGTGCCGCCTGTGAAGACCGGGACGCCGACGAGGCCCAGGAGAATCCATACAAGCGTCACGACGACGGTCTGCGCCGGGGCGAGAAGGAGACCGATGACGTTCACCACGAGCGTGCCGGCGGAGATCCGCGCCTGAGAGAACGGGATCGGGATCGAAATGTAAGAGGACGCCGAGAGAAGTGCCACCATGAGCGCCATCTTCGTGAGGCTCTCCGCGCTCCAGAGTCCGCTGCTCCGCACTGCTCTGCTGCTTCCTGCCTTGCCTTCCATGCCTGCTGTGCTGTTCATGACACCTTTACCCTCCTTATAATCATGATTTCCCGGCCGCCGGCAGTGAGGGAAAATCCGCTCCTCCCGGCGCAGAGCACCGCGGGCTCCATCGGAAACAGCGGTGCGGTAAAACGAAACTCATACGCGTTCTCTGACGCCTCCCCCGAAGGCTCTCCGTCTGCTGCAGTGCCGCCGCGTCCCGCCATCTGTGCTAGAACGCGGTTCAGGATGAGAAAGCCGGGGAGTACCGCGCCGTTTCCCCGGTGCAGCGGGTTTGCGTCTCCTACCCGATGCAGAAACGCCTGTGCCTCCCCGCGGGAGATGCAGATGGAAAAGAGCGCTTTCCGGCCGGAGAGGTCTTCCGCGGCGGTCTCTGCGGAGGGCGCCCTCTCTTCTGCGGGCCGGACGAGGAGAATCCGCATGGCGATGTCTCCCGCCGCAGTCTCGATCACGGAGACGGACGGCCCGCGGCGCACGAGGCGGGCGGAGGCAGGGACGGGGACGCGTGGAGCGGCTGTGCCCTGTCCCCCGTCCGCTCCGGCGGGAGAGCAGAGAGGGCTGCATTTCCCGCATCCTGTCCACCAGATCCGGACGATTCCGATCATCCAGCCGTCAAAGCCGCCAATTCCTGCGCACGCGCGCTCCGCGGCTTCGAGCGTTCCGATGTCAATTTTCTGTCTCAGAGCTTCCTTTTCCGTCGCGCAGCACAACCTTCCGGTAGAAAATTCAAATGCACAGATGTGAGTATACCGGCAGAAGAGACAATTGTCAACTGAATATGAGAACAACAGGTTGACAATTCCGCGCATTCGGAAATACAGGAAAGCCGGAAGATTGCGTATTCAGAAATTTGACAGGAACTTTAAAGGAAAGGCGCCATATCTTTCAAGGTAATTTGGGGTATGATGAGTACAATCACTGACAATGAGGGGCTATAGCTGCATGCGGCCCTGGATTTCTTTCGGACAGGCGGACTGATGACAGAAGAAAACGGATGGAATCGGACAGACAGACGGAACCAGCGGAAACGGACAGAGAGAGTGAAAAGAGGCTCTGAAAGGGCGCACGCCTTCGGAAGGCTCCGGCTTCTCGCCGCAGCATGGGCAGCTGCCGCATTTCTTTCGAGCGCGGCAGCCATTCCCGCATTCGCAGGCGGGGCCTACGGGCAGACGGCACAGGGACAGGTGGTCTCCGGCCCCGGGGAAGCTGCGGCTGCCGCGGCGGGAAATTCGGTGGGAAATGCTGCGGAAAATACTGCGGGGAATACGGCGGAAAAAACTGCCGCAGAGATCACCTCGGCGCTCACCTTCGACGTGAACCGCTTCGTGCTTCCGGAGGATGCGCACTCGCTCATCACAGTGGAGGGGTTTGCGGTGAAGAGCGGGAAGGAGGTCTACAAGACAGGAACCTCGGACACCTCTCTCTGGAACCGCGCGCGCGTGACGGTCTTTGAAAGGGGCTCGGACGGACTGCTTCATGTGAAGGTGCAGTCGGCAGGCGTCCTCGGATGGGGCGGCATGTCGAATCACCGGCACACGGGAGACGGCACGACGCCGATCGGCCTGTGGAAGGCGGACACCCCCTTCGGGCGGAAGGACGCGCTGGAGGGTTTCCCCGCGGATTACGTGAAGATTGACACGGCAGCCGGAAGTCAGTACTGGTCGGATTACACGAACCGTCTCGAGACAAACGCGGATGCCGCTTCCCAGAGCGGAGAGCGTCTCTACGCCGACTGGGCGGAGGGAATCTATGACTACTGTCTGAACTCCGGCTTTAATAAGGACAATGCGCAGAAGGGAACAGGCACGGCGCTCTTTCTGCACTGCACGGTTGCGGACAAGCCGAGCACGGCCGGGTGCGTCGCGATCGATCCGGAGGCCATGAAGGAGATCCTGCGGATCTTCGCCAGAGGCGCCTGCTGCATTGCCCAGGCACCGGCGGAACAGTTTGACAGCATTTATGCCGCATACAGCGATACCGGCGCGTGCGCGTCCGGAAGCTTCCGCGCGCCGACAGCGGAAATGCCGGAGACACCGACCGTGATCCTTGAGTGAGGGGAAAGGAGAGGCAGAGTGCAGAGAAGAGGCAGAAAGAAGAAAAGCGGAGGTACCGGGCACGGAATGCAGGGCCGCAGGGTGGCGGCCGGCCTTCTGCTTTCGTGCATCCTCGCCGCGCTGGCGGCTGTCCCGGCCTTTGCGGGCGCAGGCTGGGAAGTGAATGAGGAGGGGAAGTGGGTTTATCTGGATGAGGACGGGGAACCGCTTAAGAATGCGGTGACGCCGGACGGGTATCTCACGGATCTCTTCGGCGTCTGGAATGAGACGGAGTATGACAGCCTGGTCGGGGACTATGAGATCGTGAGCGAGACGCTTGACGGTCAGGACGTCTCGGCGGGCAATACGGCGGGAGTGATTCATTCCGTGAGCCTGAAAATGAATCAGGAGGAGCATGTCGTGCTGCATCAGGTCTGGGCGTACGCAGACGGTGCAGTCATGCGCTCCTCGGACGATGAGTATTACCCGAACACAAACGGCACCTTCAACGCGCTGTACTACCCGGTCCGGCGCGGAGACGACCCGCGCTACAGAGACATCAGCGCATACAGCAATTACACAGTGATGACGGACAACGGCGACGGAACGCTGACGGTGACTGCCACGGAGGATGCCGGCAGGCGGATCACGATTCTTAGAAAGCTCTGACCCGCCCGCGCGACGGAGAGGCGCAGTCAGGTACGGATCGGGCAGGCGGGCTGCACCGCGCTGCCCTGCCCGGTGCGCGGGGAAAGCGCAATGCGCGTGCAGATGCGGCGGCAGGAACAGGAAAAGGAGGGGTATGGGAGTGTTTCATTTCACAGGGAGCAGGGGAAGAATCCGGGCTGTCTTCTCGGCGGCAGTTCTTGCGGGAGCGATCGGCGCTGCGGGAGCGCTTCCGGGGACCTTTCTGACAGGCTATGCCGGAACAGGCGCGGACCAGAAAGCGGCATCGGGTGCGGCCTCCGCGGTCTCCGCTTCGGACCTTCCGGCGGGCGTCACCGCCGCCGAGGTGAAGATCACGGATGACATGAAGTATGCGGGAAATTCCGCGATCAAGAGCGGGAGCGCAATTCTGTACCGGAACAGGGACGGCGCGCACGGGAGCACCGTGGTGTGCGTCAATGCCGGACACGGGACGAAGGGCGGAGGAAGCGCAAAAACGCTCTCGCACCCGGACGGAACGCCCAAGGTGACGGGAGGAACTACTGCGGCGGGCGCGGTGAAGAGCACGGCGGTCTCCTCCGGGATGGAGTTCCCGGATGGGACGCCGGAGAGCAGCGTCAACCTGAAAACGGCGCAGCTTCTCCGCCGTGAGCTCCTGAAGCGCGGGTACAGCGTGCTCATGATCCGGGAGGGAAGCGACGTGCAGCTGGACAACATCGCCCGGACGGTGCTCGCAAACCGCTATGCGGACTGCCACGTGGCCATCCACTTTGACTCGACGTCGTCAGACAAGGGCGCGTTTTTCATGAGTGTGCCGGATGCCATGAAGGGAATGGAGCCGGTGGCATCGACCTGGAAAAAGAGCGAGGCGTTCGGAACGTCCGTGATCGACGGACTGAAGAAGCGGGATGTGAAAATCTTTTCCGGCGGGAGCATGGACATGGATCTCACACAGACCGCCTACTCCAGCATGCCGAGCATTGACCTCGAGCTTGGGGACAAGAAGACGGACCACGGGGACGAGAGCCTCAGAAGGTTTGCGGCGGGAGCCGCAGACGGAATTGAGGCGTATTTCGCTGAATAACGGCGCATCCGCCGCATCGTGCTCCGCGAATCCGGGGACTCCGGGGAGCGCAGAATGCACGGAGCGCTGCCCGCTCCTGAACAGCTGAAAATAGTCTGAAAAATTAGGCAAAGATCCGGAAATGTTCGAATTCGTACATTCCCGGATCTTTGTCTGTTTTCACATGGCGCGCTTCCGGGGTATGATGCAGTCGTAAGAATCGGGCTTACCTTATCTTATTTTCGGAAAGGAATCAGGGGAAATGAAGCTTTTTACATCGGAGGCGGTGACGGAGGGACATCCGGACAAGGTCTGCGACCAGATCGCAGACCGCGTTCTCGATGAACTTCTGAAGCAGGATCCGGAGAGCCGCTGCGCGTGTGAGGTGACGGCGGAGCCGGGTGCGGTGCACATCATGGGGGAGATCACGACACGGGGCTCGGTCGACTACGAGAAGATCGCGCGGCAGGTGATCCGGGAGATCGGATACACCGACGAGTCCTATGGCTTCACCGATCACTGCAGGATCACCAGTACCATCCACGCGCAGTCTCCGGACATCGCGATGGGCGTGGACCGCTCCTACGAGAGCAAGGAGAACGGCAGTGATGCGCTGGATCTCGGCGCGGGCGATCAGGGCATGATGTACGGATTTGCCTGCAATGAGACGCCGGAGCTGATGCCGGCGGCGGCACAGATGGCGAACACGCTCGCAAGGCATCTCGCGGAGCTGAGAAAGAACGGAACTCTTCCGTGGCTCAGGCCGGATGGCAAGACACAGGTCACCATGGAGTACAATGACGGAAAGCCCACCCGCATCCACACGCTGGTGGTCTCCGCGCAGCACGATCCGGACGTGGATCTGGAGGAGATCCGCGCGGCAATCCGGAAGAACCTCTTCACGGTGCTTCCGGCGCACTACATCGATGAGAATACGAGATTCTTCATCAACCCGACGGGACGCTTCGTGCTCGGCGGTCCCGCGGCGGACACCGGACTCACCGGACGGAAGATCATCGCGGACACCTACGGCGGCTATGCGCGGCACGGCGGCGGCGCATTCTCCGGGAAGGATCCGACGAAGGTGGACCGCTCCGCGGCGTACATGGCGCGCTTCATCGCAAAGCACGTCGTCATGGCCGGCCTTGCGGACCGGTGCGAGCTGCAGCTCGCATACGCGATCGGCGTCGCGCAGCCGGTGAGCATTTCCGTCGACTCCTACGGGACGGCAAAGGTGCCGGAGGAGAAGATTGAGAGGGCGATTGCAGAGAACCTGGACCTGCGGCCCGCGGCCATCATCAGGCGCCTGGATTTAAGGAGGCCGATCTACTCCGCGACCTCCGTCTACGGGCACTTCGGCAAGGCCGGATTACCGTGGGAGGAGCCGGACGAGGCATTGCTCGCGGCTCTTAAGTCACTGAGAGGATGATCCGCGTTCCACCTCGGGACTGCCGGAGCCGGATGGCCGGCGGAGCAGCTTGTTGAGGTGGATCAGAACGGATCTGAGATCGTAGTTCAGATCGTGGTCAAGCCAGTCGAGCAGGACGCCGAGGAACGCGGACTGACAGAAAAGCAGCAGCACGTTCGCATCCTCCGCCGAGAGCTTCCGCTCCTTCGCGAATTCAGCGACATAGGCGGTGAAGCTGAAGCGGCAGAGCTTCCGGAGCTCATTCTGAAAGGCCTCGCGGCCCACGGAGTCGTAGACGTGAAGCAGCGCCTTCTTCTTCTCCAGAATGTAGTCGATGAGCGGAAGAAGGTAGTCGAGCGGCTCCCCGGCAGGCCCCTGGCTCCGGATGATCTTCTCGATCTGTGAGGAGACCATGTGGACGGTCAGCTCCGGGATTCCTTCATAATGATAATAGAAGGTGTTCCGGTTGATGCCGCAGCGCTCAATGATGCTCTTCACCGTTATTTTGTTGTAGGGCATTTCCTCAAGGAGCTCACTGAAGGCATCCTCGATCAGCTGCTCGGTTCTGTTCATGGGTAAAACCTCTGGAGCCGGAAACGAAATCGCGCGGAACTGACAGAAAATTCAGTCTGACTGAACTATTATACTCTCTTTTGCAAGATCTGACTTTAAAATCTGCGGAGGCGCACGTGGACGCAAACAGACTGGCGCGCCGGGGATACATCGTCATTTCCCTGATTCTGTACGCCCTGGCCGTCCTGAGCTTTATTAATTTTATTTTTTCGTTTCCTATTTTCAGCCTGGTCTGCGCCGGACTATTGATTGCATATGGCATTATCCGGCTGATCGGCTATTTTTCGAAGGATTTTTACTGTCTGGCGTTTCAGTATGATTTTGCACTCGGGGTGCTGGTCATCTGCGTGGGAGCGATCATTCTCCTCAGGGAGCCGGACCTCAACACGGTTGTTCTTCTGCTCGGCATCCTGGTGCTGGCGGACAGCCTGTTCAAGATCCAGATCGCGGCCGACGCGCGGAAGTTCGGCCTCGTCGCGTGGAACATCATCTTCGTCCTGTCGATTCTGGTCGCGGTGACGGCGTTCTTCATGATGCTCCACCCGTTCGGGAAGCTGAATGTCGGACACATCGTTCTCGGACTGATGGTTCTTCTGGAAGGAATCATGAATCACTATGTTATGCTTGTCGCCGTGAAGTCCTACAAGGGGTCTGCCGGCGTGGGGAAGGAGAAAAGCTATGGAATTGATCAAGTCACTTGAGCAGTACGGCCTGAACAAGGCGATCGACGCGATCTACAAGGATCCGGAGAAGAACCTCCGCATGATCATGGACTGGGCGGACCGCTTTGCGGGAGAGGACTTCGCGCCGGCGAGAAAGGTGATCCGTCAGGTGATCGAGGACCCGGACCACCCGTACCATAAATTCATTCTCCGCATCATAAAGGATGTGGACCCGGAGGTCGCGAAGACGATTGGAGGAAACTTCTTCCTGAACGCCGTACTCGCGGGCTGGAAGAAAGAGGAGAAGCTCAGGAAGGAGCTTGACTGCAACATTCCGTGGGCAATTCTTCTTGACCCGACGAGTGCCTGCAACCTGCACTGCACCGGCTGCTGGGCAGCCGAGTACGGCAACAAGCTGAACCTCTCCCTGGAGGAAATTGACAGCATCGTGAACCAGGGCCGTGAGCTCGGCGTGTACTTCTACATCTACACGGGCGGCGAGCCGCTGGTCCGGAAGAAGGACATCATCACGCTCTGCGAGCGCCATCCGGACTGCGTCTTCCTGAGCTTTACGAACGGAACCCTGATCGATGAGGCGTTTGCGGACGAGATGCTCCGCGTGAAGAACTTCGTCCCGGCGATCTCGCTCGAGGGATTTGAGGCGGCGACGGATGGCAGAAGAGGCAGCGGTGTCTACCAGAAGGTCGTGAAGGCGGTGAACCTGCTCCACAGGAAGAGACTGGTCTACGGCATCTCCTGCTGCTACACGCGCGCAAACTTCGACTCCATCACTTCGAAGGAGTACCTGGACAGCCTGCGCGATATGGGCGTG
This sequence comes from uncultured Lachnospiraceae bacterium, assembly GCA_902766175.1. Classification (GTDB taxonomy): domain Bacteria; phylum Bacillota; class Clostridia; order Lachnospirales; family Lachnospiraceae; genus Moryella. Next base: position 13,220 of record CACXCJ010000097.1, on the reverse strand, counting down.
TTCTTCGCCTGGTTCTTCCACTACATGCCGGTCGGAAACGACGCGGTGCCGGAGCTTCTGCCGACGCCGGAGCAACGCACGGAGACGATGCGGCGCCTGAGAGAGTATCGGAGGGACAATCCGCTCTTCATCCTCGACTTCCAGAACGACGGCACGTACGTGAACGGCTGTATCGCCGGCGGAAAGAGATATCTGCACATCAACGCGAACGGCGACGTGGACCCGTGCGTATTCGTCCACTACTCCGATTCCAATATCCGGGAGAAGACGCTCCTTCAGGCGCTGCAGAGCCCGCTCTTCATGCAGTACCACAAGAACATGCCGTTCAACAAGAACCTGCTGAAGCCCTGCCCGATGCTTGAGAACCCGGAGAAGCTTCCGGCGATGGTCAAGGCGAGCGGCGCGAAGTCCACGGACCTGCAGTCCCCGGAGACTACCGAGCACCTCTACGCGAAGACCGCGCCGTACGCGAGGGAGTGGGACAAGGTCGCAGACGAGCTCTGGGAAGAAGTCAAACGTTAAAATATAGACAAAATCACCAAGAAGAGGAACAAATCGGAGAGGATTCTCTCCGATTTGTTGCCAATTCTGCACAATCATGGTACAATCAGAAAGACATTCTGCAAATATGCTGCATATGGCCGGGAGTTCTTGCAGGCAGCTTTCATCGTTTGTTTATATTTTTTACACAAAATTATCTGAATAATGCAGATTAATCTACGCGTATTATAAAAACTGTCGACTTTCTTCCGGCGAGCGAAAGCGAGGTGAGAGACATGGCGAAAGAGGCAATCGATGCGATCCGCCGCGCGGAACAGGAGACAAAGGCAGCTGAGGCCGGCGCTGCCGGAAAGGCGCAGGAAATTCTGGACCGGGCCGGGAAGGAAGCGGATGCTCTGATCCGGAAGGCCGAGGCGGATGCGCGCCGGGAGGCGGAGCAGACGCTCAGGGCGGCGGAAGAGAAGCAGAAGGACCTGCTTCTCGAGAAGCGGAAGGAAGCGGAGGCCGAGGCGCAGCTCCTGAAGAACAGCGCCAGGACAAAGATTCCCGAGGCCGTCGAGGCGGTCCTGAAATCACTGACCGAGTGAGATCCGGAAAGGAGCTGCGTCTATGGCAATCATGGAAATGAAGCGGGCGGTGATTCTCGCGCGCAGGCGGGATCGGAAGCCCATAATGGATCTCCTGCAGCGTATGGAAGTGATGGAGATCAGTCCGGGGGACGAGGAGGACGATGTCTTTCGGAAGGAGGATCAGACCTCCGGGGAGATGGAGCTCCGGCAGGGCGCGCAGACAGCTGCCCGCGCGCTGGGAGTTCTCGAGGAGAGAGCGCCGGAGAAAAGGGGCATGTTCGACGGCATGGCGGGCCGGAAGGTCCTCGGCCGCGAGGAGTACGAGAAGCGCACGGAGAAGTGCGAGGGCACGCTGAAGGACTGCCGGGACATCCTGGAACTCGAGAAGCGGCGTGCGGAGACCGCGTCGGAAATCCCGAAGATCGAGCAGCAGCTCATCGCCCTGGAGCCCTGGCTTCTGTATGATCTTCCTCTGGATTTCGAGGGGACGGACAAGACCTCGGTGGCGGCGGGAGTGCTGCCGAATGCGGTGACACTCGAGGCGCTTCTTCAGAGGCTCACGCCGGAGCTCCCGGAGATCCCGTTTGACGCGGGCATTGTGAGCTCCTCGGAGCAGCAGACCTGCATCTACGTGGTCTTTGAGAAAAAGGACGCGGAGGCGGTGACCGCGGCGCTCCGGAAAATCGGCTTCGTGAAGCCGCCGTTTTCCGACTTAAACCCGGCCGCGCAGACAGCGAAGCTCACAGAGGAGAAGGAGAAGCTCCAGCGCGAGCAGGAGAATCTCGCGGGACAGATCGCGCAGTACGCCGGAAAGCGGGAGGACATCGAATTTGCCCACGACGACTGTCTCCTTCAGGCGGAAAAATACAAGGTGCTGAGCACCCTCTCCCAGAGCAGGAGAACCTTTCTCGTGAAGGGATATGTGCCGGCGGAGAGGACAAAACGGCTTCGGAAGGCGCTCGAGGAGTACGACGCGGTCGTGGAGTTTTCTGACCCCGCGCCGGAGGAGGGCGTGCCGGTCGAATTAAAGAACAATGCGTTCGCAGATCCGTGCAGCCAGATCGTCGAGGGCTACGCGGAGCCTGCCCGCGATTCCTTTGATCCGAGCTTTGTGGTGGCGCTCTTCTACTACATCTTCTACGGCATCATGCTGAGCGACGCGGCCTACGGCATCATCCTCTTCGGGGTGACGCTCTGGCTTCTGAAGAAATATCCGAACATGGAGAAGAGCCTGAGGAGAAATGTGCGGCTCTTTAACTACTGCGGAATCGCGACGACGGTCGCGGGATTTGTGTTCGGGTCGTTCTTCGGGGACACGGTGAATGTCGTCGCGACGACGTTCTTCAACCGTCCCGACATAAAGCTCGGCGCACTCTGGTTCGAGCCCATCAATGATCCGATCCGGATGATGGTCTTCTGCCTCGCGATCGCGGTCATCCACCTCTTCACGGGGCTGGGGTGCAAGCTGTATCTGTGTCTCAAGCGGAAGGACTTTGAGAGCGCGTTCTGTGACGTCATTCTCTGGTATCTTTTAGTCGGCGGACTCATTGTGCTTCTCATGACCTCGAGAATGGCGTCGGAGATGTTCAGCGTCGCACCATGGCCGGCTGCCATGGCCGGCCCCGCGGAGATCTGCGCCGCAGTCGGTGCCATCGGAATTGTGCTCACGGGCGGAAGAGCGAACAGGAACTGGGGCCTGAGAATCGGCTCGGGTCTCTACTCCCTCTACGGCGTGACGAGCTACCTGAGCGACATCCTCTCGTACACGCGGCTCATGGCGTTAGGCCTCGCAACCGGCGCGATTGCCCAGGTGTTCAACAGAATGGGCACCATGGCGGGCGGAGGACCGGCGGGCGCTGTCCTGTTCATTGTCGTGTTCTTCATCGGCCAGACCATGAACATCCTGATCAATGCGCTCGGCGCCTATGTTCACTCGAACCGTCTGATCTACGTGGAGTTTTTCGGAAAGTTTTATGAGGGCGGCGGAAGAAAGTTCGATCCGTTCGCAGTCCACACAAAATATTTCAAATTTGAGGAGGAAAACTGATATGAGCAGCTTAGGAGTGGCATTTGCATTGATCGGAGCGGCGCTTGCGGCAGGATTTTCCGGTGCGGGCAGCGCAATCGGCGTCGGCGTCGCCGGACAGGCGGCGGCAGGAGTCACGACAGAGGACCCGAAGAAGTTCAGCCAGGTCCTGATTCTCCAGCTTCTTCCCGGCACCCAGGGCATTTACGGCCTTCTGGTCGCCTTCATCACCATGACCCGGATCGGCGTCATGGGCGGAAGCGCGGACATGTCCCTTGCGAAGGGCGTCCTGTATCTCGCGTCCTGTCTTCCGATGGCGATTGCCGGCTACTTCTCTGCGATCGCGCAGGGCAAGGCGTCCGTCGCCTCCATGGGACTGGTCGCGAAGCGGCCGGATCAGTTCGGCAAGGCGATGATCTTCCCGGCGATGGTCGAGACCTACGCGATTCTCGCCCTTCTGATTTCGATTCTCGCTATTTTCGGCGTGAGCTCCCTGAACGTCTGATCTGCCGAACCGGTGCTTTCAGGAAAGGAAGACTATGACTGGACTGGAAAAAATCATCGAGGACATCCGCGCGGAGTCCAGGGCGGAGCAGGACGCCGTCCTGAACAAGGCGGAGGCCGCCGCGGCGGAGCAGAAGAAAAAGGCGGAGGCGGAGGCCGCCTCCCGGTGCGAGAAAATCAGGCAGGACGCAGCGAAAAGAATTGCCGAGGGAGAGGCGCGGGTAAAGAGCGCCGCGGATCTTGAGCGGCGGAGAGGCATTCTCACGGCGAAGCAGGAGCTGATCGCGGAGGTCATCGGCGAGGCGAAGAAGAGAATCGCTGCGCTTCCCCCCGGCCAGTACTTTGATCTGGTGCTGAGGATGGCAGTGAAGGCTGCGCATCCGGGGGAGGCGGGAGAGATCCGCTTCTCTGCGTCCGACCTGGGGCGCCTTCCCGCGGAGTTCCAGCAGAAGCTCTCCGCGATGCTCCCGGACGGAACTGCTCTGTCGGTATCCGACCGGGCAGCCGGGATCGCGGACGGATTTCTTCTGGATTACGACGGCGTCGAGGAGAACGGCTCCTTTGATGCGGTCTTTGCGGAAAAGAAGGAGGAGCTGCAGGACAGAATCCACAGGATCCTGTTCTGAGGGCGGAATACCTGGAGAAGAACATGGCAGAGAACGATTATGTATATGCGGTTGCGAGAATCCGCGCGCAGGAAATGAAGCTTCTGTCCGCTTCCTTCCTGGAGCAGATGATTCCGCTTCCGGATGAGGAGGCATGCCTCAGACTTCTCGCGGAGAAGGGATGGGGCTCCCCGGGCCAGGACGCGGGCGCCATGCTGTCGGAGGAGCACAAGAAGACCTGGGACCTGATGGCGGAGCTCACCGGACGGCACATGGAAATCTTCGATGTGTTCCGTCTGGAGAACGACTACCACAACCTGAAGGCCGCGGTCAAGAGCACCTGCTCCGATCAGCAGATCGAGGGAATCTATGTGGAGGCCGGCACCGTTCCCCTTGAGAGAATCCGGGCGGCGGCATCTGGAAACGATTTTTCAGGCCTCCCGGGGCGTATGGCCTCCGCCGGGGAAGAGGCGATGGACACCCTCCTGAAGACCGGGGACGGACAGGTCTGCGACTGCATTCTGGACCGCGCCGCGCTGGAGGATATCTGCGAGGCGGGAAGGAAGAGCGGCGAAAAAATTCTCGAGGAGTACGGTGAGATGCGCTGCGCCTCCGGCGATATCCGGATCGCTGTCCGGTGCGCGCGGACCGGGAAGGACCGGACGTTCCTTGAGCGCGCGGTTGCGGACTGCAGATCCCTGAGCCGGCAGCAGCTGATCGATGCGGCGGCCGCCGGCGTCGAGGCCATCTGCACGTACCTGAGCCACACGGACTACGCGGACGCTGCGGCGGAGCTTGAGAAGAGCATGTCCGCATTTGAAAAATGGTGCGATGACAGCCTGATCCGCAGGGTCCGCCCGGAGCTCTACGACTCCTTCGGACCGGGACCGCTCGCGGCCTACATTCTGGCGCGTGAGAGCGAGATCCGGTCGGTCCGCATCATCCTCTCCGGAAAGAGAAACGCGATGCCGGAGCAGGCGATTCGCGAGAGAGTGAGGGAGACCTATGTATAAGGCCGCAGTAATGGGAGACTGGGACTCCATCTACGGGTTCGGCGCCCTGGGGCTTTCCACGGTCGTCGAGGACGGGAGTGATCCGGAGCGCGCGGCGGAGAAGCTCTCGAAGCTCGCGGAGCAGAAGTACGCGGTTGTGTATCTCACGGAGCCGCTCGCCGCGAGGATCCCGGAGACCGTCGAGAGAATGCGCGCGCTTTCCATGCCGGCGGTGATACTCATTCCGGGAATTTCCGGCAACACGGGAGAAGGAATGAAAGGCGTCAGCAGATCGGTGGAACAGGCGGTCGGGTCCGATATTCTTTTCGGAAACAGCTGACCAATTTCAATGTGCTTGGAGGATAACAGCAGATGAGCAGCAGAGGAACCATCAAGAAAGTCGCCGGGCCGCTTGTGGTTGCGAGAGGCATGCGCGATGCGAACATGTTTGACGTGTGCCGCGTCGGAGAGCAGCGGCTGATCGGGGAGATCATCGAGATCCACGGGGACGAGGCGTCCATCCAGGTTTATGAGGAGACGTCCGGACTGGGCCCCGGGGCACCGGTGGAGTCGACGGGCGCGCCGATGAGCGTTGAGCTCGGGCCAGGCCTCATTGGAAGCATTTACGACGGCATTCAGCGGCCGCTGGATGAAATCCGGCGCGTGACGGGCGGGAACCTTTTGAAGAGAGGCGTCGAGGTCCCGTCCCTGAACCGCGAAAAGGTGTGGCACTTTGACGCGGTGAAGGCGGCCGGGGACCGGGTCGCCGCGGGCGATATTCTCGGTACGGTCCAGGAGACGGCGACGGTCGTGGAAAAAATCATGGTGCCGCCGGACCTGAAGGGAACCCTGACCGTGAAGCGCATTCAGTCCGGGGATTACAAGGTCACGGATGAGGTGCTGGTCCTCACGGATGAGGCGGGGAACGACCACTCGATCACGCTGATTCAGAAGTGGCCGGTTCGCCGCGGCCGCCCGTACAAGGAGAAGCGCTCCCTCTCCACGCCGCTGATCACCGGACAGCGTGTCATCGACACGCTCTTCCCGATCGCAAAGGGCGGCGTCGCGGCGGTTCCGGGCCCGTTCGGCTCCGGGAAGACCGTCGTGCAGCACCAGCTCGCGAAGTGGGCGGATGCGGACATCGTCGTGTACATCGGCTGCGGGGAGCGCGGCAACGAGATGACCGATGTCCTGAACGAGTTCCCTGCCCTGAAGGATCCGCGCACCGGCGAGTCCCTGATGCAGAGGACGGTTCTGATCGCGAACACCTCGGACATGCCGGTTGCGGCGCGTGAGGCGAGTATCTACACGGGGATCACGATTGCGGAGTACTTCCGCGACATGGGCTACTCCGTCGCACTGATGGCGGATTCCACCTCCCGCTGGGCGGAGGCCCTGCGCGAGATGTCCGGCCGTCTGGAGGAGATGCCCGGCGAGGAAGGCTATCCCGCGTACCTCGCCTCCCGTCTGGCGCAGTTCTACGAGAGAGCCGGACGCGTCACGACGCTCGGCAGTGAGGAGCGGGAGGGCGCCCTGTCCGTCATCGGCGCGGTCTCCCCTGCGGGCGGAGATATCTCCGAGCCGGTCACGCAGGCGACGCTCCGCGTGGTGAAGGTCTTCTGGAGCCTGGACGCAAACCTCGCCTACAAGAGACATTTCCCGGCCATCAACTGGCTGACCTCCTATTCCCTGTATCTGGAGAATCTGACCGGGTGGTTCGAGAAAAATGTCGAGGGCGGTGACTGGATGCAGCTCCGCGGCCGCCTCATGCGGATTCTCTCGGAGGAGGATTCCCTGAACGAGATGGTCCAGCTGGTCGGCATGGATGCGCTGAGCGCGCCGGATCGTCTGACCATGGAGGCCGCGCGGTCCATTCGCGAGGACTACCTGCACCAGAACGCGTTCCATGAGGTGGACACCTACTCCTCCCTGAAGAAGCAGCACCTGCTCATGAAGCTCATTCTGGCCTATTATGATGAGGGCCGGGAGGCGCTCGGGAAGGGCGCGGATGTGAACAAGCTCGCGGGCCTGCCCGTGCGGGAGAAGATCGGCCGCTTCAAGTATGTGACGGAGGACAGCCTGGACCAGGAATATGAGGTGGTTCTCTCGGAGATGAAGCAGCAGATGGCGGAAGCGGTCTGAAGGAGGACGGAGTATGCCGAAGGAATACAGAACAATTCAGGAAGTTGCGGGTCCTCTGATGCTGGTCCGCGGTGTCAGCGGGGTCGCGTATGATGAACTGGGGGAGATTGAGCTTGCAGACGGCGAGCGCCGCCGCTGCAAGGTCCTGGAGGTCGATGACGGCAACGCGCTGGTGCAGCTCTTTGAGAACGCGACCGGCCTGAACCTCGAGTCGAGCAAGGTGCGCTTTCTCGGGCACTCCATGCAGCTCGGCGTCTCGGAGGACATGCTGAGCCGCGTCTTCGACGGGATGGGCCGCCCGATTGACGGCGGTCCGGAGATCCTTCCGGACGAGAGGCGCGACATCAACGGTCTCGCCATGAACCCGGCGGCGCGGGAGTATCCGGCGGAATTCATTCAGACCGGAGTCTCGGCAATCGACGGGCTGAACACCCTGGTCCGCGGACAGAAGCTCCCGATCTTCTCGGGATCCGGCCTTCCGCACGCGCAGCTCGCGGCGCAGATCGCCCGCCAGGCAAAGGTGGTCGGGACGGATGAGCCGTTCGCCGTTGTCTTCGCCGCCATGGGCATCACATTTGATGAGTCGAACTACTTCATTCAGTCCTTCCGGGAGACCGGTGCGCTGGACCGCGCGGTCCTGTTCATCAACCTCGCGAATGACCCCGCAGTCGAGCGTATTTCCACGCCGCGCATGGCGCTGACCGCCGCGGAGTACCTGGCGTTCGAGAAGGACATGCATGTCCTGGTCATCATGACCGACATCACAAACTATGCGGACGCGCTCCGCGAGATTTCCGCAGCGAGAAAGGAAGTCCCGGGCCGCCGCGGCTATCCCGGATACATGTACACGGATCTCGCGCAGCTCTATGAGAGAGCGGGCCGCCAGAAGGGGCGGAAGGGCTCCATCACCCTCATCCCGATTCTCTCCATGCCGGAGGACGACAAGACGCACCCCATCCCCGACCTGACCGGGTACATCACCGAGGGACAGATCATTTTGAGCCGCGAGCTCTACCGCAAGGGGATCGAGCCGCCGATCGACGTTCTGCCGAGCCTGTCGAGACTCAAGGACAAGGGAATCGGAAAGGGAAAGACGAGAGAGGACCACGCGGATACCATGAACCAGCTGTTCGCGGCGTACTCCCGCGGCAAGGACGCAAAGGAGCTCGCAGTGATCCTGGGCGATGCCGCCCTGACCGATACGGAAAAGCTCTACGCGAAGTTCGCGGATGCCTTTGAGAACGAGTACGTGAATCAGGGCTACCGCACGAACCGCTCCATCGAGGAGACGCTCGACCTCGGCTGGAAGCTCCTCCGGATTCTGCCGAGGACAGAGCTGAAGCGGATCAAGGACGAGTATCTCGACAAGTATTACGAGGAGAAAAAGTGATGCCGCGCCCGCGGGCGAACGGATTCAAGGAAAGAAGGTAAGAAATGGCAGGAACAACCGTCAACCCCACCCGGATGGAGCTCACCCGGACCAAGCGGAAGCTTCTGACCGCCAGGAAGGGACACAAGCTCCTGAAGGACAAGCGGGATGAACTGATGCGCCAGTTTCTTGATCTTGCCCGCCAGGACCACGCGCTGCGCGAAAAGGTGGAAGCGGGGATCCGGGCGGCAAACGCCAATTTCGCGATCGCGGCCGCATCCATGTCGGACGAGGCGGTGCGGGTCGCGTTCCTGAAGCCGCGGCAGGAGGTTACGCTTGACGTGACCAGCAGAAATGTGATGAGCGTCGAGGTGCCGCAGTACCACGTGCAGACCAGGACGGACAATGCCGCGGACATCTATTCCTACGGCTTCGCGTTCACATCCTCGGACCTGGACGATGCAGTCAGGGGGCTTCAGGAGCTCCTTCCGGACATGCTGAAGCTCGCAGAGTGCGAGAAAAGCTGCCAGCTCATGTCGGCGGAGATCGAGAAGACCCGCCGCAGAGTGAACGCCCTGGAGCACGTTCTGATCCCGGAGATGGAGGAGACAATCCGCTACATCACCATGAAGCTGGATGAAAATGAGCGCTCCTCCCAGACCAGGCTCATGAAGGTGAAGGATATGATGCTCGAGGAGACGCATCATTACAGGGAAAAAGCGGAGGAGGAGTTCCTGGAGGATGCCGCGGAGGCTGCCGCCGGGAACGGGCCGGCCGGCCGGAGCTGAGGAGCTGAGCCGCGCAGACGGAGCAGCAGCGGGAGAAACAGGCAGAAGAGGCGGAGAGGAACGGATCTGCGATGGGACAGCGGATGACGGGGCAGAAGGCGGATTCCCGCACATTCTGGGGAAGGCACTACGCCTGGGTGATCACGGCGCTCTGTATGCTGATGATGTGTGTGGGCATGGGCCTGAATGCCAACACATTTTTCCTCTACGAGCCGTATCTGATGCGCGCATTCGACTTCACAAACACGCAGAATTCGCTGATTAACACGGCGCGGGCGCTGCCGTTATGCTGCTTCTCCGGGACACGCCGGAGGAAATGGGACTGCTTCCCTATGGGGCGAAGGAGGCCGCAGGCGCCCCGGGCCAGGCGGAAAGCGGCAGCACAGAAAAGGAAGAGGATTGCAGAGAAGCGGGCGGAAGCTGCCGCGGAAAAGAGACAAAACAGACAAGACCTGATCGAAGACCGCTTCATCCTCTCCGGAGCAGAGGGGATGAAGCGCTTCTGATGCTGATTCTTCTGATGGTTTCCGGTCCGGGCGGGCCGGGATTTTCACATCTCTCCGTTCACTACGCCCACAGCGGCTTCAGCCCGGAGCAGATCGCGGCGCTGATGTCGGTTCTCGGGATCAGCCTGATTGCCGGGAAGATTGCCGGCGGGGAAATGGCAGATTATTTCGGCGGCTTCTTCTCCAATTATCTGATCGGCGGCGCTTATCTGCTCTCCATGCTGTTCTGCTGCCTCGCTGCCGGCGGGAGCATGCGGCTGGCGGTGATCTCGCAGATTCTTCTCGGAATAGGACTTCCGATCACGAACATTTCCCCGCCGATCTGGGCGAAGGATCTCTTTCCGCCGGAGCGCTTTGACCGTCTTGTTCAGCACTCCCAGCTTTTCTTTGCGCTCGGCAATTTCTGCTTTCAGCCCCTGCCGGGCGTGATTGCGGACCTGACAGGGAGCTACGTCCCCGTCTATGTGATTTTTATCGCAGAGACTGTGCTGCTTCTGCTTCTGATTCAGAGCCTGTACCGGAAGGCAGAGAGAGCGTAGGTTACTTTCCGCTCTTTTTCCGCCCGGATGCGGAGCCCTTCTTGGAAGAGGAGCTCTTTTTTGCGGAGGCCTCCTTCTTTGACGGACTTTCCCTTCTGGAAGCCTGTGCCTCCTTCGCGGTTTCAGGGGACGGGGTTCCTTCCTCCGCGCTCTGCTCGTCCACAAAGCGGCACAGCGCGTTGAAGCTTTCATCGCTGATATCGTGCTCGATCTTGCAGGCGTCCGTTCTCGCCTGCTCCGGATTTACGCCGAGGCTCGTGAAAAAGACCGTGATCTTCTTGTGGCGCTCGTAGGTCTGACTCGCAATCTTCATGCCTTCCTCCGTCAGAACCAGCATTCCGGCGTGGTCGGTTGTGATGTAGTTTTTTTCCTTCAGGCGCTTGGTGGTGTAAGTGACACTCGGCTTGGTCACACCGAGCTGGTCCGCGACATCGACAGACCTCACGTACCCCTGACGCTCCTGGATCATCAGGATTGCTTCCAGATAGTCCTCGGTGGTCTTCTTGACCCCATCCATTTCCTCAACTCTCATAATCGGCGCTCTCCATTCTGCTTTTTGAAGTCCGGTGGATTTATGCCGGATACTTGAATTTAGATTAGCACTATTTAATTTAAATTTCAATATTTGGCTGATCAGAAAGGCTGCGGCGGCACTCATCGAGCAGAATCGAGAGAAATTTCTTCATGTACTCCGACTGATAGGCCTGGCGGTGCGTCACGATGGAGAGCTCGTTCGCGTCGGCGATTCCGGCGACCGGGAAGCACAGAAGCTTTTTCCCGCTCCTCTCCTTGAGCGGCAGGATGATGCTGCGGAGCAGCTGCTGCGGGCAGAAGCAGACGCCGACATCTCTGCCCGCGAGCTCAATCTGCAGCTGGTAGTCGTAAATCGTGATGATGTGCTCCGGCGGAATCGGAACCCCTTCCAGGTACTGATCCACCCGGCGGCGGAAGTTGTAGCTGGGCGGACTGAGCAGAAGCTCCATTTTCGGCAGGTCCCTCTTTCGGATCCCAGTGATTTCCGACGCTTTTTTCCCGAGCACCCTTTCGAGATAGGAGGCCGATGCGACGATATAGGTCTTCTCCGAGGCGATGCGCATCATCTGGAATTCCGGAAGCGGATGCGCGTTGATGCCGAAAAACAGGTCCAGGTCGCCGCGGAGCAGCATCTGCTCCAGGTCGATGGTCTCATGGTTGTAGAAATTGAGCGCCACGTTCGGGTATTCCGCGCGGAAGCGCGGGATGACCTCCGGCAGGATGACGGAGGCGCGCGTCGCGTGAATTCCGACATTCAGCCGGCCGACCCGCATGTTTTTCATCTCGAGCAGCCGGGCATCGAGACCGGACTCCAGAACATGGATTCTCTGGAGTGTGGACAGAAGCGCCTCGCCCTCGAGCGTGAGGCGGAATTTCGGCTTTCTGAGAAACAGCCTGGCGCCGTAGGTTTTCTCAAGCTTCTGCATCTGTTCGCTGAGAGACTGCTGTGTGATAAAGAGCTTCTGCGCGGCCTTGGAGATGCTCTGTTCCTCGACAACGGTCAGAAAATATTTTTCACCGATCTGCATGGCATTTCTCTCCGGAATCCGGCGCCGGTCATTTCAGCGCGTAGGAGACGCTTACCTGTGCCGTGATGTCGGTCTCCCCGGGCATGACGGAGAGATCCGCCGCTGCTGCCTCCGTCTTCGCGGAATAGGCCGCTGAGGAGTTCCAGCGCGCACTGCTGTCTTCCGGGATCTCACTGATTGTGACGGCGCCCCCGAGCTCCCGGCCAGCCGCCTCCGCGAGCGCCTGCGCCTTGGTGTGCGCCGACGCGAGCGCCTGCTCGAGAGCACCGGCGTAGGCCGCGTCGTAGCCGCTGCAGTAGTAGCGGATGTCCCGGACGTCGGTTGCGCCGGCGCTGACGCACTTCGTGATGAGGGATCCGACAGAATCCACCGGGCGGTCATCGACCGTCAGGATGCAGTACGCGGTGTAGCCGTCGATTTTCTGCGTGTCGCCGGAGTAGTCATAGCGCGGGGACAGATTGTAGCTGCCGGTGCGGATGCTCTTTTCCTCCACCCCTGCGCCCTTCAGGACATCAATGATGCTGTTGACGTCCGTCGTGTTGTCCTCCTGCGCTTTCTCCGCGGTCTTCGCTTCCGTCGTGACGCCGACGGAAAACTGTGCGCGGTCCGGGACGAGCGAGGCGGTGGCACTCGCGCTCACGGTGACGGTGTCCCCGGGCGCGGCGGCATTTCCCGCGTCCGGAGAGACGTGCGCCGGCTGATCCGCCGCCGCGGCTCCCGGGACGGCAGCGAAGGTTTCCCTTGAAGCTGCGGGGGCCTCGGGCGCGGCGCTCGTACCGGACGTACCGGCGGCGCTGCCGCAGGAAGCGAGAAGAAGGGACAGGGCGGCGACGGAGACAGAGACGGAAAAAATCTGGCGCAGTCTTGCTTTCATGAGTATCGGTGCTCCTTTTCGGGGATACCCGCTTTCGGGCGGGCTCATTTTCCGGGGAAACTTTCACGGATACCGCCATTTTAGCATCGGCGGAGACAGCAGGCCATAAAGAACTTATTAAGGATTTCGGAGACTGTGTTTACGAAACGGGCCTTCTCTCAGGAATTTGCTTAATAAACAGCGGAATCCCGGAAGAACCCTTGAAACAGAGAATTTTCCGGGGTATAAAGGGAGCAGAAAGAG
>CACXCJ010000096.1 GCA_902766175.1 uncultured Lachnospiraceae bacterium | reverse complement strand
CTGCCTCCGGGAGCGTCCGGACCACCTCTCCCTTTCTCAGGAGAACTCCACTGCCCTTTCCCCCGGCAATGCCGAAGTCCGCCTCCATCGCCTCACCGGGCCCGTTCACGACACAGCCCATGACGGCGATTTTCACGTCGAGATCATCGTACTCCGCCGCAAGCTTTTCCACCTGATTTGCGAGACCTATGAGGTCAATCTCCGTCCGGCCGCAGGTCGGGCAGGACACGACCTCGACGCCTCCCTTTCTCAGACCGAGTGTCTTCAGAATCTCCCGCGCGCAGTGCACTTCCTCGACCGGATCGCCGGTCAGGGAGACGCGCACCGTATCGCCGATTCCCTCGCTCAGGATAATGCCGAGACCGACCGAGGACTTGATGGTCCCCCGCTTCAGCGTTCCCGCCTCCGTGATTCCGACATGCAGCGGATGGTCTGTCCGCTCTGAAATCAGCTCGTGCGCGCGGACACACATCAGCACGTCCGAGGACTTGATGCTGATCACGAGGTTGTCGTATCCCAGGCGCTCGATCAGCCGCGCCTTGTCAAGCGCGGACTCGACAAGCCCCTCCGCCGTGACGCCCCCGTACTTTCTGATCAGATCCTTTTCGAGGGATCCGGAGTTCACACCGACGCGGATCGGAATGTTCCTCTCCTTCGCTGCGCGCACCACGGCGGCGATATTTTCCTCCGATCCGATGTTTCCCGGGTTGATGCGGATCTTGTCCGCGCCGTTTTCAATCGCTGCGACCGCGAGACGGTAGTCAAAATGGATGTCCGCGACGAGCGGGATGTGAATGCGCCTTCTGATCTCCCGAAGGTTCTCCGCCGCCCTCATGGTCGGAACCGCGCAGCGGATGATATCGCAGCCCGCCTTCTCGAGAGACAGAATCTGCTGCACCGTCGCATCGGCATTTTCGGTCTTCGTGCTGCACATGGACTGAATGAGGATCGGATTTCCGCCCCCGATCACGCGATCCCCGATCCGCACCTGCTTTGTGATTCTACGCTCCCTCATACCCCGGCTATCCTCCCGATATCATGAAACACAAGAAACACCATCAGCACCATCAAAAGAACAAATCCCGCGAAGTGAATGTACCCCTCCACATTCCGGTTCACCGGACGCCGGAACAGGATTTCGATGAGACAGAACACCAGCCTTCCGCCGTCAAGCGCCGGAAGCGGGAGGAGGTTCATGACGCCGAGATTCGCGCTGATTAAGAGCGCGAGATCCGTGAGATTCAGGAGAAGCACAAGCATCCCGTACTGCTCTGTCTCCTGCACCGTGTCCCCGATGATACTCACAATCCCGACCGGGCCGGTCAGGTCGTCCGGAGAGAGGGCGCCCCGCAGCATCATGAGGAGTCCGGACACTGTGCTCTCGATCGTCCAGCGGACTTCCTGGGCCGCGTAATAGACCAGGGCTCCTGCCCCGCCCGCAGGTGTTCCCGAAGAGCTGTACTGAATCCCGACCAGATAGCGGCCGGAGGACTCCTCGTAGCGTGGCGTGAGCAGCACAGTCCTTGTCTCTCCCTCCGCTGCGTGCCGCACGGTGAGGGAAACCGGTTCTCCGGGGTGCGTGTACAGCGTCTCCGTGAGCTCCCGCATGAAATCAATGTGTTTCCCGTTCACCCGGAGGATCGTGTCTCCCGCACGGATTCCGGCCTCCGATGCCGGGTAGCCCGCCTCCACTCCGGTCAGGACGGGCCTGTCCACGCCCGCGTTTCCGATCACAAAAAGCGCGAGGAAAAACGCGAGGAGAAAATTAAAGAGCGGCCCCATCAGAATCACGAGGAAGCGCTGCCAGGCGGATTTTGACTGGAAGCTCCCCTCGAGCGCTTCTGTTCCCTCCTGATCCTCCCCCAGCATGCTGCAGAAGCCGCCGATCGGAAGAAGACGGATCGAGTACACCGTTTCCCCCGGGCGGAAGGAGAAGAGCTTCGGCCCCATGCCGACCGAAAATTCCAGCACCCTCACGCCGCATGCGCGGGCCGCGGTGAAGTGGCCGAGCTCGTGAAAGAGGACCAGGAAGCCGAAAAGAATCAGTGCCGCAACAATTCTCATTTTCCTCTGTATCCCTGTACCATCCGGTACCTGCAAGTCTCAGAAAACAAATAGGTCCGTATTCCGCTGTCAGAGGTTCCGGTCCGCGCGGAGCCTTTCCTCCGTCTCCCGCTGAACCGCATGAATCTCCTCGATGTCAGGAAAATCGAGGACTCCCGCGGCCTCATGTGCTTCCATCGCATCGGAAATCAGCTCCGGGATCTCAATCCAGCGGATTTTTCCGTCAAGGAAGGCGCGGACCGCGATTTCATTTGCCGCGTTGAAGACGGTGGGAAGGCTTCCCCCCACCTCCCCCGCGTGAAATGCGAGCTTCAGTCCCGGGAAGCGCTCCGTGTCCGGCACAGCGATCTCGATCCCCGTCATCGACGTAAAGTCGAGGCTCTTCCCGTTCGGAACCGGCACCCGCCGCGGACAGGTCAGCGCGTAGGAAATCGGCAGCTTCATGTCCGGCGTCCCGAGCTGGGCGATGACGGCGCCGTCCGCGTATTCGACTGCGGAGTGGATGATGCTCTGCGGCTGGATCACGACCTGAATCCGGTCCACCGGGACGCCGAACAGCCAGTGTGCCTCGATCACCTCGAGGCCCTTGTTCACCATCGTCGAGGAGTCGATGGTGACCTTCTTTCCCATGCTCCAGGTCGGATGCTTCAGCGCGTCCTTAAGCGTGACATGCCTCAGCTCCTCGGCGGAATAATTCCGGAACGGACCTCCGGAAGCGGTGAGAAGGATTTTTCGGATCGGATTCTTCCGGTTCCCGCGGAGACACTGGAAGATCGCCGAGTGCTCCGAATCGACCGGCAGGATTCTGACGCCCTTCTTTTTTGCGAAGGGCATGATGAGATGTCCGGCACAGACCAGCGTCTCCTTGTTCGCGAGCGCAATGGTCTTCCCGGCATCAATCGCGGCGACCGTCGGCTCGATGCCGATCATGCCGACAATTCCCGTGACGACGATATCCGCCCTTGATGCTGTCGCAGCTTCGACGATTCCCTTCATGCCGCCGATGATCTTCGTCCCCGTGTCGGAAACCCTGGCTGCGAGCTCCTTCGCCTTTTCTTCGTCATAGACCCCGGCGATCTTCGGGCAAAACTCCCGGATCTGCTTCTCCAGAAGACCGAT
>CACXCJ010000095.1 GCA_902766175.1 uncultured Lachnospiraceae bacterium | reverse complement strand
TGGATGAGGAGAGCCGTCGCTTCGTCGCACGGATCCGAGAGAGAGATGAAATCGCCAAAGCTTGACATCCGGTCTGCGCCTCTCGCTCTGGCATAGGCGCACGCGAGGGGGGAAAGCTCAATTCCGTCATCCACCCAGTAGATCTTCCGGAGGACATCCGTGAGCGGCCTGCCGCAGGAAGCGCCGGCCGGCGAGACGTGCTTGAAGGAGGCGGCGGACGGAAGGCCGGAGGCCTTCTTCAGCTCGCTCACAAGCTGCCAGCCGTTCAGGGCATCCAGGAAGTTGATGTATCCCGGGCGCCCGTTCCGGATTATGACCGGGAGGTTCTTCCCGTTCTCCATCAGAATTCTTGCGGGTTTCTGGTTCGGATTGCATCCGTATTTCAGAATAAATTCCTTCATGTCTCCTCCTGCTGCTCTCCGCTTCACTCGTTCCGGTTCCTGATCCGGGAATCCGTTTCCCCGGTCTCAAGGTTGATGAAGCGGGTGAAAAGGGAGACCTTGTTGTCCGGATTCAGGCTCTCCCAGAGCTTCTCTGTGAACGTGTTGAGATCGTCCGAAAGGACAACGGTTTTCGGCTCCCCGGCAAAGCTCGGGAGCGGGTTTCCATCCCTGCGGTAGGTGTGAATGAAATGGCCCTCTCCCGCCTTCGGAGACGCGTACGAAAAGGTAAAGCGGAGGCACTGCGCCGGATCTCCGAGGTCGCTCTTTAAAATGCTCAGCTGATAGTCGAAGGAATGCCCGTTCCGCCGGACAATGCCGCTGATCCTCGGTGTGTAATTCGGGGCATCCGGCTCGAACTCCCGGCTTTTTAAGGCGTCCTCAAAGCGGATTCCCCTTTTCAGGCCCTCAAAGATCGTATCGGTCTGGTCGCCGTTCGTCACGATCGTCGTATTGTCGAGGACCCGGACCGGCGTGTAGATAATGAGGGACGGATCCTTCATCTTCTCAGGATCGAACGCCTGCGTCCTGATCCCGTCTCCGTCCTTCAAGAAGATGCGGTTTCTGGAATTTTCGCTCCGGCCCATGATAAAGTAGGCGATCACGGCGGACAATCCATCCCCGCTCCTCCCCAGGACAATTCCACGCCCCGGGTAGCTGTTTCCCTTCAGATCCTCATAGAGTGAAAGCTGTTTCATCGGCACCTCCGCGGAATATTCGGGCCGGAAAGCGTACTTCTGCTGCATCCTGCTTCCGGCGGGAAAGCTCACGGCTTCATCATAGCACCAGGCCGTATTTCATTCAATTCAGGAAATGTACCTTGTTTTTTCGCTTTTATTTTCATGGACTTTGCGATTTCCTTCGTTTATGATTGGTTTGATTCTGAGAAACCGATGACGCAGACTTCCACGCAGGAGGAAAACGAATTGATTCGTCATGTACTGAAACCGCTGGATTTATCTGTCCAGGAGACCGAAGATCTTCTGGATCTCGCTTCGGATATCGAAAAGCACAGGGAAAAGTATGCGCATGTGTGCGCGGGAAAAAAGCTGGCGACCCTGTTTTACGAGCCCAGCACCCGCACCAGACTCTCCTTTGAGGCAGCGATGCTGAATCTCGGAGGCTCTGTTCTGGGCTTTCAGTCCGCGCAGAACAGTTCCGCCTCAAAGGGCGAAAGCGTCGCGGACACGGCGCGCGTCGTCTCCTGCTACGCGGACATCATCGCGATCCGGCACCCGAAGGAGGGTGCACCGATGGTCGCGAGCCAGCACGCCACGGTGCCCGTGATCAACGCCGGCGACGGCGGACATCAGCACCCGACGCAGACGCTGACAGATCTCATGACGATCCGCGCACTGAAGGGACATCTCGGAGACATGACGGTCGGGCTGTGCGGGGACCTGAAGTTCGGCCGGACGGTTCACTCCCTGATCCATGCGCTGGTCCGCTATCCGGGAATGCGCTTCTCCCTCATCTCCCCGCCGGAGCTTCGGGTTCCGGACTACATCCGGGAGGATGTCCTGAAGGCAGGGAACATTCCGTTCACGGAAAGCGAGAGCCTGGAGGACTCCATCTCGGGACTCGATATTCTCTACATGACGCGGGTCCAGAAGGAGCGGTTCTTCAACGAGGAGGACTACATCCGCCTGAAGGACAGCTACATTCTCACGGAGGAGAAGCTGAAAAAGGCGCGTCCCGACATGTACATCCTGCATCCGCTTCCCCGCGTGAATGAGATTGCGGTCGAGGTGGACAAGGATCCGCGCGCAGCTTATTTCCGTCAGGCGCAGTACGGCGTGTATGTCCGTATGGCCCTGATCATGACACTTCTGGGGGTGGAAAAGCCATGCTGAATATCAGTGGACTGAATGAAGGAATCGTGCTTGACCATATCAAGGCGGGAAAGAGCCTCAGCATCTACTATCAGCTCGGGCTCGACAAGCTTGACTGCCAGATCGCGATCATAAAGAACGCGCACAGCCGGAAGATGGGCCGGAAGGACATCATTAAGGTAGAGGGAAATGTTCTGGACAAGATCGATCTCGACGTGCTCGGATACATTGACCACAACATCACGGTCAACATCATCCGGGACAGCAGGATCGTGGAGAAGCGGAAGCTGAAGATGCCGTCCGTGATCACGAACGTCCTGAAGTGCAGGAACCCGCGCTGCATCACCTCCATCGAGCAGGAGCTTCCCCACATTTTCTATCTCGCGGATCCGGAAAAGGGGAGCTACCGCTGCAAATACTGCGATGAGCTGTATACCCCGACCGACGCACACGGGTGATCAGACCCGGTATCCCTCTGCGGCAAAGGCTTCCAGAATCCGGGTGTAGTGCAGGAAATGCCCGCTCCCGCTGAGCCTCGTGATCTCCGCAAACGGGACGATCTGAAACCCGATCGCCTCTGAGCTCTGGAGCGAGATGTCCTTCTCCGTGAACTCCGCGCGGAAGTGATAGATGTCCACAAAATAGTTGTCGCCGCGCTTGAGATCCACGTTCGAGTAGGTGTAGATCAGGCGGCCCTCCGCATTCCGGAGATCGAGCCCCGTCTCCTCATGCACCTCGCGGAGGATCCCGTCACGGGAGGTCTCTCCCGCACGGACGCCGCCGCCGGTCACCTCCCAGTCGCCGGCAGCCCACTTTTTGTCCAGGGAGCGCCGGGTGATGAGAAATTTATGGTCCGGCCGCTCGATCAGCGCGAGAACGATCAGCTGGTATTCCCCCGCATGGAGGAAAGAGCCCTTCCGCGGAAGAATTTTTCCGGTCTTCTGCTTCGAGCTGTCATAGACATCAAAGTATTCGATCTCCTGCTCCATGTTCAACCCTCCGAAAATCGAGCAGCGAGAACCTGCCGCGCCTCGCTCGGCTGCGCGGGGCGCATCCGGCGTGAGCCGGGCAGCTCCCTGCGGGCTCTCCTGCATATAGAACCGGCTCCGAGATTTTCGGAGCCGGTTTTCTTCCACCTTGAGACGGACTGTAAGCCGGGTTATGTATCTGACGATCATCTATCTAGTTCTGCCGTCGCCGGCAGAATCAAGCAGCCTACCCGGACAGTGCCGCGCCTGGGCGCGGCCGGCGGGCCGCCTTCTGTCCTGTTCGGCCTTGCTTCGGATGGGGTTTGCATGTGCCCCGCGCGTTGCCGCGCGGGCGGTGGTCTCTTGCACCGCCTTTGCACCCTTACCGGCTTTCGCCGGCGGTTTATTTCTGTTGCACTTTCCTGGGAGTCGCCTCCACCGGACGTTATCCGGCATCCTGCCCTGTGAAGCCCGGACTTTCCT
>CACXCJ010000094.1 GCA_902766175.1 uncultured Lachnospiraceae bacterium | reverse complement strand
TCCTTGTTCGGAGTGCCGGAAGCCTTCTGCAGCTTGCATGCCTTCTTCAGAAGGACAGCAGCCGGCGGAGTCTTCGTGATGAAGCTGAAGCTTCTGTCCGCGTAGACGGTGATGACGACCGGGATGATGAGATCTCCCTTGTCTGCCGTCCTCGCGTTGAACTGTTTCGTGAACTCGACAATGTTCACGCCGTGCTGGCCAAGAGCAGGACCTACGGGTGGAGCCGGGGTTGCCTTGCCTGCCGGAATCTGTAACTTGATGTATCCAGTAACCTTCTTTGCCATAGTGGCACCTCCTTGTGGTAGTTACGGGCCTTTTCGCCCTTCCACGTAAACCGCCTTCCGGGGAAGACGCTTACATCTTTTTCACCTGACCGAAATCGAAATCCACCTTGACCTCGCGGTTGAACATCGGAACCATCATCGAGACCGTGCGCTTCTTCTCGTTGATCTCGATGATCTTTCCCACCGTGTCTTTCCAGGCTCCGCTCATGACGGTCACGGTGTCGCCGACAGCGAAGTCAACCAGGACCTTCTTCTCGTGAAGAACGGTTCCCTCCGGCACTCCGAAGCCGAGCTTCACCATCTCCTCGGGATCGAGCGGAACCGGCTTGCTTCCCGGCCCCACGAACCCCGTGACGCCGCGCGTGTTGCGGACAACGTACCACGTGTCGTCGTTCATGATCATCCGGATCAGAACATAGCCCGGAAACAGCTTCCGGTCAACCGTTTTCTCCGTCTCGCCCCGCATCTCGACAACCGGCTCCGTCGGAACAACGACCTCCAGAATCTGGTCCTGCATCTGACGGTTCTCAATCGTCTTCTCGAGGTCTACCTTCACCTTGTTTTCGTAGCCCGAGTAGGTATGGACCACGTACCAGACTGCTTCTGCCATTCGCGCTCCTGATTTCAATGAAATAAGCGGGTTATGCCAAGCTGGAAGATCCAGTCGAGAACAGCGATCACCAGCCCGAGCACAAGTGAAATGGCCACGCAGGCGATAGTCTCCTTGGTCAGGCGCTCCTGTGTGGGCCAGACGATCTTGCGGAATTCGGCTTTCACGCCGTCGGAGAACTCCTGAAATCTGGAGTTTCCATTCTCAGACTCTGCCATCGCGAAATCCTTTCGTGTTATTTGGTCTCCTTGTGAATCGTGTGCTTCTTGCAGAATCTGCAGTACTTCTTGATTTCCATACGGTCCGGATGTGTCTTCTTATCCTTCGTCGTATTGTAGTTGCGCTGCTTGCACTCGGTGCACGCAAGGGTGATTCTTGTACGCATGGTCTCCACCTCCCATCGATTGTTTCCGGTTTTAAGGTCAAAAAAAAAAGACCCCAACGCTTTTACGCCAGTCAACTATATCATCAGGGCCTCTGTCTGTCAACGGATTTTCCCGGAAAAATCCCCCGCGCACCCCGGTTTCAGAAAAGAAAAATCCGGCCCGGCGGCCGGATTTTTCCGATCCAGGAATGGAGCACACTCACCTGATGCGGCAGGCCTTCCCTTCCTTCTTCTAAAGAACACCTGTCTCAGGGCCAGGACCGCCGGATCCGGGATTCAGGATCCGCGCCCCTGGTTTCGATCGCTCAGGCAGCTGCCGCCTTCTTAACCTCTATCCTCTCGAAGACAACTCCCGCCGCGATGATCGCGAATCCTGCGAGATCCGTGAACAGCCCGGGATACAGCATCATAAGGCCGCCGGCCGCCATGAGGATGCGCATCGGCGCCTTGATCGGCCGCAGAAGATATCCCTCCATCGCGACTGCGACGCCGAACATTCCGATGAAGCTCGTGATGATGACCTGAATCACCTGGATCGCCGTCGTATCAATGAACAGCATCGCCGGATTCAGGGCGAAGATGTAGGGTACCAGGAACGCCGCGATTGCAAGCCTTGTCGCCTGCAGCGCCGTCTTCATCGGGTTTGAGCGCGCGATCGCGGAGCCGGCGTAGGCCGCGAGCGCGACCGGCGGCGTGATGTCCGCGACAATTCCGAAGTAAAACACAAACATGTTCGCCGCGATCAGGTTCATGCCCATGCCGCTCACGAGAATCGGCGCACAGGTCGTCGCCATGATGATGTAGTTCGCGGTGGTCGGCACGCCCATGCCGAGGATGATGCAGGTGATCATCGTAAAGAACAGCGCGATGATGAGGCGTCCGTTCGCGACGCCGACGATGGCGCTGATGAAGATCTGGCCGAGACCTGTCATCGTGACGACACCGGCGATGATGCCTGCGACGCCGCAGGCGATGGCGATGGAAAGGCAGTTCCGCGCGCCGGTCTCAAGTGCCGTGAAGAACCCGTCGAGCGTCATGCGGTTGTCCTTGTTGATCATACTCACGATCACGCACAGGATCGTCGCAAAGATCGCGGAGAACGCCATCGTCCGCCCCCTCATGATCATCACGACCAGAACCACCAGCGGAATCAGGAGGTAGAGCTTCGGCCAGAGATCCTTCCACTTCGGAAGCTGGTCCCTCGGAATGCCCTTCAGGTCCAGGCGTTTCGCGCGGAGATGCACCTGCAGGAAAATGCCGGTGAAGTAGAGAATTGCCGGCAGGATGGCCCGGACGATGATGTTGGAGTACGGGACGCCGACCATCTCCGCCATGAGGAAGGCCGCCGCGCCCATGATCGGCGGCATGATCTGTCCGCCGGTCGAGGAGGCCGCCTCAACGGCGCCCGCAAATTCCGGCGGGTAGCCGGTCTTCTTCATCATCGGGATCGTGACGGAACCGGTTGTGACGGTGTTTCCGACGGACGAGCCGGAGACCATTCCGCACAGTGCGGAGGAGATGACCGCGACCTTCGCGGGACCGCCCGTCGCCCATCCGGCGAGGGAGTTCGCGCAGGCGATGAAGAAGTTGCTGATGCCGGTCGCCTCCAGAAAGGCGCCGAAGATGATGAACAGGGCGATGTAGGTCGAGCACACGCCGATCGGCGTGCCGATGATTCCCGTCGTCGTGTAGAACAGGTTGTAGACGATGAGCTTCAGACTCCTGCCGGTGGAGAAGGCGTAGAGAATGAAGCAGGTCGCGACCACGAGGATCGGCAGTCCGACCACTCGTCTGCAGCACTCGAAGAGCACCAGCGCGCCGATGATGCCGAGCCAGATCTCCAGCTGCGAGATGCGGGTCGCGCGGAGCATCAGGTCCCGCTCGTTGATGACGAAGTAGAAGAAGGCTCCCGCGCCGAGAACTGCGAGCACGATGTCATACCAGGGGATGTAATTCACCCGCTGCACGCCCCGCTTCGCCGGGAAGCAGAGAAATACGAAGAGAATCACAAGACCCAGGAACATGGGGCGCCGCACCGTCTCGCTTGCCGTGGAGAACAGGTTGACCCACATGAGGTAGAGCGCAAATGCCGCAAGCGCGTAGTGAAGGATCTTTTTGGGAACCCCCTGCCAGATCCTCACATTCGACTCGCGGTCGTATTTTTTCATGATGTCATCGACGTTCTTCTGCATGTCCTCTGCAGAATCAGGAACCGCTGAGCTCATGCTTTCTTTCTTTTTCGTGTCGTCCAAGCTATTCTCCCCCTTTTCCTTTTACGAAGAAACGCGGAGGTTCGTACGAAATCAGAACCTTTGTGTTGCGGCCGCACAAATCGCGGAGGCTCACCTCGCGTCCGCCGGCCTTCAGTGTGTGATCTGAAACAGTTCCGACAAAAATGAGAAACGGTGAGATCCTCCGGTCTATCCCCGAGATCACCATCGCCCCGTCCTCGCCGTAGCTGAGACTCTCCCCTTCGTTCAGATCAAAGGGAACACCTGCTCCAAAATCATAATACACCGTCCTGCGGAGCCATATGCTGCCGTCCCCGTCCGTCTGGTAGCAGTCCGTGACCGGACTCTTGTTCACCGAGTGGATGAATGTGATGGAGAACTCCTCCCCCGGCTGCATCCGGTACTCCGCAAAAACGCTTCCCGTATCGCCGTCCGAAAGAACCAGACGGCCTCTTCCCATTGTGCTAAGCAGTATTGCGGCCGCAATAGCCAGTAGGACAATTGCGGCCGCCGTAACTTTTTTCTTCATTTCCCGCGGCCATTCAGGCCTCTCAGATTTTTTCCCTTACTGTGCGAAGAACTTCTCTGCACCCTCGTGAAGCGGAATGCTCACGCCGTCCTGCGCCGTCTCCTTGGAGAGGTTTGCGAACTTCGCGTGGCCCTCCTTCAGCTTGTCAAGGTTGTCGAAGATTGCGTTCATGAGCTCCTCGACGACATCGGAGGAGACAGAGTTGGAAGCAACCAGCATCGCCCGGATGCTGACCGTCGTCGCATCCTCCGCCTGTCCGTCATAGGTTCCTGCCGGAATGGTGGTCTTTGCGTAGAACGGATAGTTCTTCATCAGGTTCTCGATGTGATCGTCCTCGAGCGTGATGATGTTGATCGGCTTGTTCGCCGTCGCAGCGAGGTCGACCAGCGCGGTGGTCGGAGCGCCGGAGACGCAGAATGCGGCGTCGATCTTTCCGTCCTTCATGCCCTCGGCCGAGTCACTGTAGGACTGATAGACCGCGTTGACATCGTCAAAGGTCATCCCGTACTCGCTGAAGATCTGCTCCGCAGCGAAGTTGTCGCCGGATCCCGCGGCACCGACGGACACCGTCTTGCCCTTCAGGTCCGTGAAGGTCTTGATGCTGCTGTCCAGCGTGAAGACCTGTACGACTTCATCATACATGGTGCAGAGAGCGCCCCAGTCCTCGTACTTCTCCTCGCCTTCGAAGAGATCCGTGCCGGTGGACGCATAGTACGCAACGTCGTTCTGCAGGATTGCGAGGTTCGCGTCACCGTCCTCGAGCAGCTGCACATTTGCCTTCGACGCGCCGGTGGAAGTGACCGTGATCTTCGACTTGGTGAGCACCGGGTTCAGGACCGTCGACAGGACGCCGCCGATTGCATAGTAGTTCGCACTGGTGGAGCCGGTTGCCAGCGTGAGGTCAACCTTGTCCCCGGATGATGCCGCTGCCGCCGTCGTCTCCGCCGCCGCGCTGCTTCCCGCTGCGCCGGATGCAGCCGCCGTGGTCGAAGAGGACGAGGACGAGCCGCCGCACGCCGCCAGTACCATGGCAGCAGTGAGTGAAACCGCTGTTAACGCCGCAAACTTTTTCTTCATGCTTTTCCTCCTTCTGTGTTCTCCGGGGCAGACGTGATGCTGACCAACTGTAGAAAATTTCCAGCTCCCCTGAGCGAAAAACCACTGACAATCTTTATACCGTGTCTGTCCCCCGAACGCATAATTAAATCATATCGTATAGCTGCAGGAATTACAAGGTAAAATTCATTTGTCCGTATGAATATACATTTTACGCATTTTTGACGGATCTGTGCCAGCGTCCGCCGCACTACGCCTCCGGGACGATGCAGAGCGCGAGAAAGTACACCTTTCCCGCGCCCGCTCTCTGAAGAACGCGGGTACAGGCCTCGATGGTGCTTCCGGTCGTGTAGATGTCATCGACCAGAATCACGTCGAGCCCCGCCGCAGCGCCCTCCGGCGCGGAGAAGGCCGTGAGAAGATTCCGGATCCGCTCATCCGGCGAGAGCTCTTTCTGCGGCTCCGTCCTCCTGGAGCGGAACAGGATGTCCGTCCTGACCGGAATGCCGAGCCGCCCGCCGAGCGCCTCCGCGAGCAGCTCCGCCTGGTTGAAGCCGCGCCTTCTCCGGCGCTCCGGGTGAATCGGGACGGGCACCAGGCAGTCCGCATCCATTCCCCGGATCACGTCAGCGCAGCGCGCGGCGAAAAGCCCGGCGAGCGGAGCGATGTACTCCCGGCGGTTCGCGTACTTGATCCGCGTCACCGCGTGCTGCATAATGTCGTCATAATTGCATAGAGCACATCCGTATGCAAAGCTCTTCGGCCGCTTTCTGCAGTCGGAGCAGTATTTTTCCGAAGCGTCGGAAAGCTCCCGTCCGCACTTCATGCAGACTGCCCCCTTCACAAGATCGAGCTTCGGGAGGCAGGCCGCACAGATGCCGCCCGGCGTGCCGAGGGGGACAATCTCCCCGCACACCGGACAGCGCCGCGGAAATACGGCGTCTGTCAGGATGCTGGATGCTGGCTTGAGAAGCATCCCGGCGGGTCTCAGAATTTTCGACGCAGGCCGCAGAATCTCTGCTGCGGGTTTCAGAATATCCGGAAAGCGCTCCTGAATATGCAAGGACATGCCTTTCAATGAAAAAATTTTTAATGATTAATGAGAGGATAAGAATCAGACGGAGAAATGCCGGGATTCCGTCAGCCGCGGTTCCCGCCAGCCGGGGTCCCGCCAGCCGCGGTTCCGCCAGCCGCGGTTCCGCCAGCCGCGGTTCCGCCAGCCGCGGTTCCGTCAATTCCGCTGTAGAGCTCACGGATCATCTCCGAGAGTCCCGTGTAGCGGTGAAGCTCCCTCGTGTTCGCCGTCATCTGGTAGAAGCAGGCCGGATCGCCGACCAGGGCCACGCACTTTTTCGCACGGGTCACCGCGGTGTAGATCAGGTTCCGGGTCAGAAGCATCCGCGGTCCCTGCCAGACCGGAATCACGACAGCCGGGTACTCGCTGCCCTGCGACTTGTGAATCGTAATGGCGTACGCGAGGTCCAGCTCTCCGGCGTCGCCGTACGCGTACTCGATGCCCGCCGCATCGTCAAAGTCGACCGTGAGCGTCTCCGCAAACGTGTTGATCTCCTTAAGGATCCCGATGTCTCCGTTGTACACGCCGCGGTGATAGTCATTCTTGATCTGCATCACCTTGTCGCCGGTGCGGAACAGCGTTCCCGAGAGCTCCCGCTCCGTCTTGCCGGGGCCGGCCGGATTCAGGATTTCCTGCAGGCTCCTGTTCAGCGTCTCCACCCCGAGCGGGCCCTTCCGCATCGGCGTCATGATCTGGATTTCAGCGGTCGCCGCACGGACGTAGTCCGGGAGCTTCTCCCGGATCAGCGTCAGCATGGTCCGGAGGATGCCCTGCGGGTCCTGCTGCCGGATAAACAGAAAGTCGCGGCTTCTCTTCGCGAGGTCAATCGGCTCTCCCTCGATCATCCGGTGCGCATTCACGATGATGTCGCTCTCCGCGGCCTGCCGGTAGATGCGGTTCAGGCGGACCACGTTGATGCAGCCGGAGCTTATCATGTCGCGGAGCACATTGCCCGGGCCCACGCTCGGGAGCTGATTCGAGTCCCCCACGAAGATGAGGTGTGTGCCGATGCTCACGGCCTTCAGGAGCGCGCACATGAGGCGGATGTCGACCATGCTCACCTCATCGATGATCACGCAGTCCGCCTCGAGCGGCATGAGCTCGTTCCGCTCGAAGTGCATGCCGCTCCAGTCGCTCTCCTTCCGGCCATTTCCCTCCTGCGGCATCCCGCTGATTTCGAGAAGCCGGTGAATCGTCTTCGCCTCGTGGCCCGTGGCCTCTGTCATCCGCTTGGCCGCGCGGCCGGTCGGCGCTGCGAGCAGGATCTCCGCCTCCTGTCTCTCGAAGTAGCGGATGATGGCGTTGATCGTGGTGGTCTTCCCGGTGCCGGGGCCTCCCGTGATGACGAGGAGGCCGGAGCGCGCCGCCTCCACGACCGCCTTCCGCTGAAGCTCGTCGAACTGAATGTTCTCCGAGCGCTCGACCTCATTCACCGCCTCAAGGATCTGCTCCACCGGCTCCTGGGAGCGGATGTCCAGATCCCGCAGCATGGATGCGGTGTTGAGCTCCATGTAGTAGAGAGAGAACGGGTAGACCGCGCTGTCTCCCTGCGGCAGCGCCTTCACGACGACCTTCCGGTCCATCGCGAGATCCCGGAGAACCTCCTCCATGCCGTCCGCGGGAATTCCCAGAAGGGACGCAGTCCGCGAGAAGAGCTCGCTCTGCGGCAGGTACAGATGCCCCTGCCCCGCGGCCTCGCTCAGCTCGTAGAGAATGCCGCAGCGGATCCGGAATCCGGAGTCCGCGCGGATGCCGGCCTTGAAGGCGATCTCATCCGCGATCTTAAATCCGATGCCGGTCACATCATCCGCAAGCTGGTAGGGGTTGTCCCGGATGATCGTGTAGATCTTGTCCCCGAACTGCCTGAAGATCCGGACCGCGAGATTCATGCCGATCCCGTAGCGCGTGAGAAAGAGCACGGCGTCCCGCATCTCCCGCTTCTCCTGGACCTGCGCGCCGATCTCCATCGCCATGCGCTCGGAGATCCCCTTGATCTCGGCGAGCCGCTCCGGCTCCTCCTCCATAATCCGGAGCGTATCGCCCTGAAATTTCTTCACGATCCGCTTCGCGAGGGCCTCCCCGATCCCCTTCACAGCGCCGGAGGACAGGTAGCGCTGAACGCTGACACTGTCCTCCGGTTCCGTGATCTTATAGGTTTCGACGGAAAGCTGCTCGCCGTACACCGGATGGACCTTCATCGTCCCCTCCGCACGGATGTACTCGCCCTCCTCAATCACGGGGAAGGTCCCCACCAGCACGAACTCCTCATCGGAATCCGGCGAAGAGACCGAGAGCACGGAATAGCCGCTGTCCTCGTTCCGGTATTTGATTTTTTCGATGAACCCCGCAACTGCCGCCATGAAAAATCAGTATTCCTTCTTGGTGTTTGCTTCCCCGTGCTGGAATTCAATGAATTTTCCGGTTCCGATCGCAACTGCCGTGAGCGGTGCCTCCGCGATCATGGTGTTGATTCCCGTCTTCTCCTGGCACAGCTGATCGAGCCCGTAGAGAAGGGAGCCGCCGCCCGTGAAGACGATGCCCCTGTCGTAGATATCCGCCGCGAGCTCCGGCGGAGTGCGCTCCAGAACATTGTGCACGGCGTCGACGATCTGCAGGGCCGGCTCCTGAAGCGCCTCGAGCGTCTCATCGCTTGTCACGACGATGGTCTTCGGCAGGCCGGTCACGAGGTTTCTTCCGCGGACCTCCATCGTGAGAACCTCCGGGCGCCGGTACGCGGCGCCGATCTGGATCTTGATGTCCTCGCCCGTCCGCTCGCCGATCAGGAGGTTGTGCTTCTTTCTCATGTAGCGGACAAGAGCCTCATCGAAGTCGTCTCCCGCGACCTTGATCGAGGTGGAGACCACGGGGCCACCGAGGGAAATGACGGCGATGTCCGTGGTGCCGCCGCCGATGTCCACGATCATGTTTCCACAGGCCTTGGAAATGTCGATTCCTGCGCCGATCGCCGCGGCGACCGGCTCCTCGATGATGGAAACCTCCTTCGCGCCCGCCTGATAGGTGGCGTCCTCCACTGCCTTCCGCTCGACCTCCGTGGCGCCGGAGGGAATGCAGACAGCGATCCTGGGCCTGAGAAGCGTCTTCTTCCCCACGGCCTTGTTGATGAAGTATTTCAGCATCTTCTCCGTGACCGTGTAGTCGGAGATGACCCCGTGGCGGAGAGGCCGGATCGCGATGATATTTCCCGGCGTCCTGCCGATCATGAGGCGGGCCTCCTCGCCGATCGCAAGAATCCGGTTGGAGTCGCGGTCTATCGCGACGACGCTCGGCTCCTTCAGCACGACACCTTTTCCTTTAATGTAGACAAGGATACTGGCCGTACCCAGGTCAATACCGATGTCGTTCGAACTCATCCCAAACATACGTATCCTCCAGAAAATGCGCTCTGTCCGCTGATCTGCGGACATAATTCAAAATCATTATACCGGATAGCACAATTTGTGAAAAGTGCTTTTTCGGGAAATCCCTCCGCCGCCCTTAATGAATGCAGCCCTTCTTTCTTCAGATATTGTTTCGGTTTTTCATTCTTTTTTTAGCGCCGGGTCAAAATTTCGTCACAATTCTTTTTTATCATGTAAGTGTCATCGGAAAGGATGACAGAAGCGATCAAGTTTCAGAAGTCGAAACTGGAACCGTAAAGCTTTTTCATACTCATACCGGACAGTCGTGAGACTGTCCGGCCCCCCTGACAGCCAGTGATCAAGAGTTCCCCCTCTTCCTGATCATTTCTACATACACAGTGCGGTACCCGATACCGCGAAGAGCATCCGTCTCGCAGCGGATGCTCTTTTTTTTGCGGCGCATTCCCAAGAGGGCGGTGCCGCCGCAGATCTCTTCCGCGAAAGCAGCATCTCACTTCACGGATGCGTCCCCGTAAAGGCCTCCGGCATCCGCCTCTTCTCCCTCGCCCTTCCGGGTGCCCTGCGCCTCGGTATCGAGCACCACGGGTTCCCGCACGCCGTCCCAGTAGAGGAGCGTTCCCCTTTCCTCCTCCTCATCGTAATCCGTGAGCATCGTCAGGGAGCCGTCCTTTCCCGCGTGATACTCCCGGACATTGTACGCGATCGGGCGCACCGGATCTGACGCGTCCCCGGACCAGTCGTCCAGCTCTCCGGAGACATAGTACTCCTCCCGGAAAACATTCCGGTACAGCTGAATCTCCGGGCTCAGGCCGGAATCGTCCCAGATGAACTT
Organism: uncultured Lachnospiraceae bacterium; assembly: GCA_902766175.1. Lineage (GTDB taxonomy): Bacteria > Bacillota > Clostridia > Lachnospirales > Lachnospiraceae > Moryella. Next base: position 16,545 of record CACXCJ010000094.1, on the reverse strand, counting down.
TTCGACGCGGTCCGAAATTCTCGCACCGTCCGCGATAAAAGCGGGCGTGTCCTCATTTTCCTGAAAGAGGGCCGCGTACACCCTGCCGCCCTGCACAACGCTGAGCGCAGTCGCGCCCTCAAAAACCTTCTCCTCCTCTCCGAATCCGTCCTCCGAGAAGCGCTTCCGGAAGACGTTTCCGGGATCCAGGGTCCCGGCGGACGCTCCCTCCTGCCGGATGTAATAGAGCGCATCCTCCGTGGCGTCCGGGCAGAAATCGAGGAGCCCGGTGTCCGTCAGGGAAAAACCGGTGTCCAGCGCCCTGCCTCCGTCGGCGAGATATATCCTGTAATTCCCGCTGAGACCGCACCAGAAGATCAGGCGGTCCCGCTGCATGAGGGAGAGGCGGCTCGCATCGATCGTCTCGACGCCCTGCATGACTTCTGTGCTCTTCTCCCCGTCAAAGTAGCACAGCGCGTTCCTAAGCTCCCCGCCCGCAGCATCCTTCCTGAGATAATACACGTGCCCGGTCTTCGGGACAAACGCTGCCTCGGAGACGTCCACATCGACCACCTTCGGATTCCCGAAGTCGTGAATGCAGTAGAGATCCTGCGTCTTCTGACCGGAATCGCTTCCGCTGTAGTAGTAGAGATCCCTGAGATCTCCGGTGGCAAAGGCGACGGAGGAGATGCCCGAAGCCTCTTTCTCCCGGCTTCCGTCCTCTGTGCTCACTCTCCAGCCGCTTCCGCGGTCCGTGACGGCAAAGATCGTCTCCCCGCCGCTGCTGAGGCGGTATTCCGTCACTCCGGAGAGAACCTTCTCCGCCTTCAGGGGACCGGTCTCCTTCTTCTCAAGATACAGACTCCCGTTTCGATCCACCCAGAAGATCCGGTCGTCCGGAAGCATCTCATATTTCTGGACCCCCGATGCAATGAGCTGCTCATTTCCGGCGGCCTGCCCCTTTGTCTCTGCCACGCAGAGCTCTCCCGACATGCCGGTCAGGAGGTCCGTCGTCAGATTCCTCATGAAAAAGACCTTCGAGCCGTCCCCTGTCACACTGACGCCGTCCGCCGTATTAAAGGTGCTCTGATAGTAGGTCCGCGTCAGGCGGTCCATGCCGCCGTCTCTTAAGTCCGCGATCTTCACGGTCTTTCCGCTGTCCGGCCAGTAGACCTTCAGCGCGCTGTCCGTGTACCAGACCACGGGGTCTCTCTCGGAGGTCACCGCTTCAGAGTCGGAGGCCGTCCCGGCCCTCCCGGAAATCTCTGCTTCCGGTCCCGCGCCGGCCGCGCTCTCCTGCCCGGAATTTCCGGCCCCGGAGAGCGCAAGTCCCGCCCCCGCAGCCGCAAAGAAGGCACAGAGAAGGATTCTGGCCCAGGCACTGCCTCTGCCCCGTCTCTCTCCGCCGGAATGCTTCATTTTCCTACTCCTTTCCCGCGCTCTCCCAAGAGATTCAGAAGCGTCTCCTTCCGATTCTCCTCCGGATGCTCCAGGACATACCGGAACAGCTCGTCCATCGCGTGCCCGATCTCCGGTCCCGGGCGAATGCCGGCTGAAATGAGGTCCCGTCCGCTCACGGCAAGCGTATCCCTCGAGATACAATCCCCCGATGCGAGGATTTTCTCCACCGCCCTCTCTGCGTATGCCGCCGCGGCCTCTGCTGCCGCTCTGCCCCCCTCCGCTTCGGCACCGTAGCCCAGCTTCTTCAGGGAGAGAAGGTCGCGGAAGCGCTCCGGTCCGATCTCCGAGAGCCTCTTCCGGCAGTCCGAAGCGCTTCCGGGAAGCGCCCGCTTCAGCTCCTCAACCAGGAGGGACGCATTCCGGATCGTCCTGCCGTCACTCTTCAGGCCTCGAAGAAGCGCGCTCACCCGCTCCCCCGTGAACTCCGCGCAGAGCGCCGCCCAGCGGACGGCTGGATCTCTCGCAAGAAGCGCCGCTCTGTGGTCCGCGGACACGCCCGGAAAGAGGCCCCCCAGATACGGGCTGATGCCGGCCTCGTACACCTGCATCAGCTTCTCCGGATGGTCCGAGAGAATCGTCTTGTTCAGCTCCGCAAAAATGCGCTCGCGGCTCACGTGCACCAGATTCGGCGCGTGGCGGCGGAGCGCATTCCAGGTTCTCTCCTCGATCTGAAAATCAAGCTGCGCCGAAAAGCGGACCGCGCGGAGAATCCTGAGCGCGTCCTCCGTGAAGCGCTCATCCGGGTCCCCGACGCACCGGATAAGGCGGTTCTGCAGGTCCTCCCGTCCCCCGAACAGGTCTACAATCGTGCCGTCCGCCGCGCAGGCCATCGCGTTGATCGTGAAGTCGCGCCGCCTGAGGTCCTCCGAGAGAAGCGGCGTAAAGCGGACGGAATCCGGATGCCGCCCGTCGGAATATGTTCCGTCCACACGGTACGTGGTCACCTCGAAGTGGTCCCCGCCCGAGAGGACCGTCACCGTACCGTGCGCGATCCCGGTGTCGACGGTGCGGCGGAACAGCGCCTTCACCTCGCGCGGCGCCGCACTCGTCGTGATGTCCCAGTCCTGCGGCTCCCGGCCCAGCACGGAATCACGGACGCAGCCTCCCACTGCATAGGCCTCATACCCGGCGCCCTCAAGGGCCGCCAGAATACGCCGCACGCGCTCCGGAATCTGCATCCTGCCTCCTTTTCCGCCTCTTCCTCAAAATGCTCGGAATCCCCCGGCGAATGCTGCCATTCGGCGGGGGATCCGGTCACGCCTCTTCAGTTTCAGAAATCAAATACCGGGAGAGAACAGGGACGGCTGTGCGCCTCGCGCCTTCGCGCCCCGCTCCGCCTCATCAGTACGCAATACCCCAGTAGACCATCTTTGACGCAGGCTTCCCGCAGCAGACGCACCTGTCCGCGATCTTCTCCTGCTTAAACGGGATGCAGCGGCTGGTGGCGCCTGTCATCTCCTTGATCTTCTCCTCGCACTCCCGGCTTCCGCACCACATCGCGCGGATGAAGCCCGGGCGGTTTTTCACGGTTTCCGCGAACTCGTCCATGGTCGTCACGTCATAGGTGTGCGCATCCCGGTGCGCCTCCGCGCGCCGGAACATATCGCCCTGGATCCTCTCCAGAAGCTCCGGGACCTCCTTCTCAAGCTCTGCAAGGGAAGCCGCGGTCTTCTCGTGGGTGTCCCTGCGGACCAGGACACACTGCCCGGCCTCGATGTCCTTCGGGCCGATCTCAATCCGGAGCGGAATGCCCCGCATCTCGGAATCCGCAAACTTGAAGCCCGGACGGCGGTCTGTGTCGTCCACCTTCACCCGGACGCCCGCCTTCCGGAGGCGGTCCGCAATCTCTCCGGCCCTGTCGAGAACGCCTTCCTTATTCATCTGAATCGGAACCACGACAACCTGCGTCGGCGCGATGTGCGGCGGAAGCTTGAGGCCGGAGTCATCCCCGTGCACCATGATGAGGGCACCGATAACCCTCGTCGTCATGCCCCAGGAGGTCTGGTACATGTACTTCAGCTGGTTGTCCTTATCCTGGAACTGCATGCCGAACGCGCGCGCAAATCCGTCGCCGAAGTTGTGACTCGTCCCGCTCTGCAGCGCCTTCCCGTCGTGCATGAGAGACTCGACCGTGTAGGTCGCGGCCGCGCCGGCGAACTTCTCCTTCTCCGTCTTCTGTCCGCGGATCACCGGGATCGCCAGATCCTCCTCCAGAAAATCCGCGTAGACATTCAGCATCTGGATGGTCCGCTCCTCGGCCTCCTCTGCGGTCGCGTGAACGGTGTGCCCCTCCTGCCAGAGGAACTCTCTCGTGCGCAGAAACGGCCGCGTCGTCTTTTCCCACCGGACCACCGAGCACCACTGGTTCAGAAGCTGCGGCAGATCGCGGTAGGACTTCACGGTCTTCGCGTAGTAGTCGCAGAACAGCGTCTCAGAGGTGGGGCGTATGCAGCAGCGCTCCGGAAGCTTCTCGTATCCGCCTTCTGTCACCCAGGCGACCTCGGGCGCAAAGCCCTCGACGTGATCCTTCTCCTTCTGCAGAAGACTCTCGGGAATCATGAGCGGCATGTAGCAGTTCTGTACGCCTGTCGCCTTGAATCTCTGATCCAGGTCCTTCTGAATCGCCTCCCAGAGCGCGTATCCCGCGGGTTTTATCACCATGAAGCCCTTCACGCTCGTGTAGTCGCAGAGCTCCGCTTTCTTCACAATGTCCGTGTACCACTGGGCGAAGTCCTCGTCCATCGAGGTAATTTCCTTCACCAGCTTCTTATCATCCGCCATTTCTATCTGTTTCCCCTTCTTTGTATTCAGCCCCCTGGCGGCGGCTGTCTCTGATGTCCGCAGAAAACCGCGGACCGGATTCTGATTTTCCAGTGCCGGGGGCAGCGCCCTGCTTCTCCCGCCGCAGGACCCGCCTTCTGTCTCCTGCCGCCTGGATCAGCGCCCTGCCTCTCCCCCGGATATGTCAGTGCTCCGCATTCCGCCTGCTGAGCTCAGCCTGGTGCCGCTCCAGGGCCCTGCTGACCCGGTCGATCGGCGTGAGCAGGCTGCTGATCGACGCGTCGTGATTCAGATCATCAATGATCAGGGCGATGTACTTGCTCATGTCGACACTCGTGTAATACGGCCGCGCCAGGAGCTCCGGCGGCTGATACGTGAGGTTCGTCGTGAAGACGCGGTCAATATTGCCCTCCTCGTAGTTCCGGTCGAACTCCGCGAGGCCGTTCGTGAACAGTCCGAAGGTCGCGCAGATGAAGACGCGCGCGGCATGCCTCCGCTTCAGCTCCCGCGCCACCTCAAGCGCACTGTTTCCGGACGAGATCATGTCGTCGACAATGATCACCGTCTTCCCGGTGACGTCATTTCCCAGGAACTCATGGGCGACGACCGGGTTCCTGCCGTTTACCAGTCTCGTGTAATCCCGGCGCTTGTAGAACATGCCGACATCGAGGCCCAGCATGTTCGCGAAGTAGATCGCGCGGCTCATTCCGGCGGCGTCCGGGCTTATAATTCTCATGTGATCCGTGTCCACCACGAGGTCCGGCTCCGCCGCGAGCAGTGCCTTCAGGAACTGATAGATCGGCTGAACCGTCTCGAAGCCGTGGAGCGGAATGGAGTTCTGCACCCGCGGGTCGTGCGCGTCAAAGGTGATGATATTCTCGACTCCCATCGACACGAGCTCATGGAGCGCGAGAGAGCAGTCCAGAGATTCCCGCGCGGTCCGGCGGTTCTGGCGGCTCTCATAGAGAAACGGCATGATCACGCTGATGCGGCGCGCCTTGCCGGCGGCCGCCATGATGATCCGCTTCAGATCCGAGAAGTGATCGTCCGGCGACATGTGATTCGTCATCCCGCACAGCGAGTAGGTGAGGCTGTAGTTGCAGACATCCACCAGAAGAAAGAGATCGTCTCCGCGCACGGACTCCAGGAGCTCGCCCTTTCCCTCGCCCGTTCCGAAGCGGCTGATGCGGGACTTTATGATGTAGCTGTCCTTCTGGTAGCCCGAGAACGCGATCGTGTTCTTGTGCTCGCTCTGCCGCGCGCTCCTCCACTGCACGAGGTACGCGTCGACCTTTTTCCCGAGCTCCTCGCAGCTCTTCAGCGGGACCAGTCCGAGCGGTCCGACCGGAATGGTCTCAATCTCTTTGTCTTCGTTCGCCATGCTGTCCTCCTTCATGCGCGGTCCGCGGGCTTTCCTCACCCTGTCCGTCTCCCGCATCGCTCTTCTCCGGTCCGGTCTCTCTGTGACCGGCTTCCTCCATCCGTTTCTTCGCGCGGATGTCGCCGCCGTAGAGAATGAGTATATCATATCCGCTGGTAATCCGCGAAGTTGTTCTGTCAGAATAGAGGTCCCGCATCATCCGCATGGAGAGATTCGTGGAGATGATGGTTCCCTTTCCGGCGTTCAGCCGCGAATTCACCACGTAAAAAAGCTGCGACGCCGAGAATGTGTTCGTGACCTCCGTTCCAAGGTCATCCAGGATGAGGAGATCTGCGCGGAAAATGTAGTCATAGAGGCCTCTCTTCTCCGGGTCCTCTGTCTTGTCGATCCGGACCTCCGCCATGCAGTCGAAGAATTCCGGCGCTGTGAGGTAGATCACCGCTTCCCCGCGCTCAATCAGGGCGCCCGCGATGCAGTTCGAGAGAAAGGTCTTTCCGACGCCGGTATTTCCCTGAAAGAGCAGGCTCCCGTGCTTCTGCGGGAATTCCGCGGCGAAGCGCTCACAGCGCTTCCGGACCTCCTGCATCCAGGCGCGCTCTGTCATCCCGACCGCTGTGATGACGCGCTGGTCATCGTACCAGTCGAGCGAAAATGTGCGGAAGTTCTCCTTTGCCATTATCCTATCAAGATTTGACTGCGCATACAATAATTTTGTCGCACGCGCGTTGAAGCACCGGCACTTCTGCCCGTCCACGAACCCGGTATCCCTGCAGTACGGGCAATGGTAGTGCATCTCCAGGGCATCCTCCGGAAACCCGGCGCTCCGAAGAAGCTCCCGGCGCTTCCTCTCGATGTCCCGGACTTCCTCGGAAAAACCGCTCACGGCACCGCTGTCTCCGTCCTTCACCGCGCTCTTCAGGCGGCTCAGCGCGGAGACCGCGGCCTGATTCTCAAGCTTCTTAAGCTTCGGGACCGCGGCATAGACCTTTTCCTTCCGCGCGGCGAGCTCCCGGCGGTCCTCCGCCTGGAGCCGCTCATATTCCCGCAGAACCGCATCAAACTGTGAATTGCTGAGCGCCAAGATGCACCCTCCTTTTCCGCCGCTGCCGCACCTCTTGTCCCGGGATTTCCGCCGGGAGCTGCCGCCGGAACGGATTCCGGCAGAAACAGGGAGGACCGCCTCCTCCCCGCACGCTGTCTCACCCCTGCTTCATCTGCTTCTTCATGAGCTCAAGCGCAAAGGAATCGATGTCATCCTCCCTCTGCTCAAAATTGGTGAACCTGGTCCCGCGCCCGGCGCCGCCCTGCTGCTGCGCCGGGCGTCCCTTCGCCGATGCGCGGCTGCTCTCAAACTTCCGGGCCTCCGCCGCGGTGCGCACGCCGGCGTCATGCCACTCCGTGAGAATCCGGTCCGTGTAGGGAAAGCTCGGCTTCTGAATGCGCAGAAGCGTCCGGCTGCACGCCGTCAGTACCACGTCCTTCGAGAACGCCTCCTCCTCGAACCACTTCCGGATGTACTTCAGCTCCTCCGTGCCGGGATTTCTCCCGTTCAGGCCGAACGCCTTCATCACCGCGTAGACCTCGGAGTTGTAGTGCTGTCCCTCTTCCTTCGCCTGCTCTGCGGTCCTGATGCCGCGGCGGTACCAGTCCAGCGCGATGCTCTCGTAGTAGCGGAGAGAGGTCTTTCCCTTCTCCGCGCAGAGCTCCGCGAGGTACGTGAGAAGCTCCGGCGCCATCCCGAGCGTATCGTACAGATACGCGATCGTCTCGCTGTCCGTCTGGGAGAAGATCTTCGAGAGGTAGCGCTGGACAATGTAGAGAAGCGTGGTGAACTCCGCGTCGTTCTTAAGCTTCTTGAAATCCACGGCGGATTTTGCGGGCAGCGGCCTGACAGGCTCCTCCGGAACCGGGGCCCCAGAAGTCTCCTCTCCCCCGGCGCGCGATGTTCCGCTCTCCGCCTCGTCTTCCCCCGCAGACAGACCCCCTGTTCCGGCCGCAGACGCCACGGCGGACGCGGCAGTCTGCGCATCCGGAATCGCAGCCGCGGAAGCCCGGGAAGAAGAAGCAGTCACGGCAGTCTGCGCGGCCGAACGCGGGGCAGCAGAAGCGGATGCAGCCGTCTGCGCGGCCGAGCCTGCTCCGACAGCCCGATCCGCCGGGGCGGGCGCAGTCTCTCCCTCCTCCGACATCCCGCCGAGAGAGAGCAGTCCCTCCCTCTCCCAGCGAAGGAGCGCGCGGCGCACATCGCCCTCTGTCAGCTCCAGGGCGTCCGCAATCCCGGCCGCCGTGATCTCCTCCCCGGCGTGACGGAGCAGGTAGAGAAACACCTTCACGTACTCCCCGTTCGCGGACGGCATCAGCCGGTCAATAAAGTCATTGGAAACTAAAGTGGCTGCCGGAATGCAGCCGCCTGAAAGATCTATCCTCATTCTCCTCACCGATATTCTGGCATCACGAGCCGCGCAGAACTGCGCGGATTGTCTTCCACAACAGTTTAACACAGCCCGGCTGAATTTAGAACGCCGGGAGCGGTGCGCCTGTCCACAACTTTATCCACATTGTGGAGGGATGAGAAGTGCACGGGCAGTGGATAACCGGAAAAGCCGGGCGGCCGGGGAATCCTTTTTTCCGTCTTCCCGCAGCCGTCCGGTCTTTTTCACTTTCCCAGAAGGTCGTCCCCGACCTTGTAGATATCCCCGGCCCCCATCGTGATGCAGAGATCGCCGGGCAGAAGATGCTCCAGGAGATAGGTCTCGATCCGGTCAAAGGCCGGGAGATAGACCGCCTTGCCGGGCGTCTTCGCATTGATGAGCTCCGCGACATCGCCCGAGCTCACCCCGATCGTATTCTTCTCCCGCGCTGCGAAGATGTCCGCGAGCACGACCCGGTCCGCGAGGCCGAGCGCCTCCGCAAACTGCGGCATCAGCGCCTTGGTTCTCGTGTAGGTGTGCGGCTGGAACACGACCCAGAGCCTCTTGTGCGGACACCTGAGGGCAGTCCGGAGCGTCGCCTCGATTTCCTGCGGGTGATGTGCGTAGTCATCGAGAATTGTGACGCCGTTCAGCACGCCCTTCTTCTCAAATCTCCGCTCCGCGCCGGAAAATGCCTCGATTCCCCTTGTGACCTTCTCAAACGGGATTCCGAGAGACAGCCCCGCGGCAGCCGCCGCGAGCGCGTTGTACACGTTGTGCTCTCCCGGGATCCTGAGCGTCAGGGCACCGAGCCTCTCCCCGTTCCGGTACACCTGGAAGGACGGTCTCGCGAGCTCGTCATAGGAGATCTCTCCCGCAGTAAATTCCGCCTCCGGCCCGCCGACCGTGCGGATGGTTCCCGCAAAGCCCTCCGTGATCTCCCGGTAGTCCCTGATTCTCGAATCGATGATCAGCGTTCCGTTCTCCGGCAGATTTCCCACAAAGCGGTGGAACGACTTTCGGATATTCTCGATATTATGGAAGAAATCGAGATGATCCGCCTCGATATTTAAAATCACCTCCATCGTCGGATGGAAGGAGAGAAAGCTGTTCGTGTACTCGCACGCCTCGAGAAGAAACGTGTCGTTCCCGCCGATCCGGATGTTTCCGCCGATTAACGGGAGGACGCCGCCGACCGAAATCGTTGGATCCGCATCCGCCTCCATCAGGATGTGTGCGATCAGGGAGGTCGTCGTGGTCTTTCCGTGCGTGCCGCTCACCGCGATGCTGGTCCTGTAGCATCTCATGAGCTCACCCAGGAGCTCTGCCCGGGAGAGCATCGGGATCTTTTTCTCCACGCAGGCCTGATACTCGGGATTGTCCGGATGGACCGCCGCCGTGTAGCAGGCCGCATCGATATCCTCCGTGATGTTCTCCCGCCTCTGCCCGTAGTGAATCTCTGCGCCGTGCTTCTCGAGGAGATCCGTGAAGCTGTTCTCCTTCGCGTCGCTTCCGCTCACGCGGAAGCCCTGGGTCAGGAGGATCTCGGCAAGTCCGCTCATGCTCACGCCGCCGATTCCGATGAAATAGATATGGCCCGGATGACTCCAGTCAATCTGATACGTATCCATGCAGATCCCTCCGCCTTGAGTGGCTGATTACAGACAAAAGACAGATTACACTTCCCTTTGAAACGGGAGGACGCGGCTGCAGCGCGCAATCACCGCCCGAAGTATGCTGCCGAGAATCCCGACCGAGATCACTTCTCCAATCCCGACGGTGAGCATCATGAACGGGATGAGATCCTCCGCGCCATATGCAAACCGAAGCACGAACGGGATGATGAGCGCATTCGCGAGAATCGGCGGCACTACTGCCAGCACCCCGCGCTTCCGGAGCAGGTACGTGCCGCACGCGCCGATAAGCGTCGCGAGGCTTCCGAACACCACATCCATAGGAGCGGCCCCGGAAAGGAAATTCGCGAGGAAGCACCCCGCGAAAAGTCCGGGGACCGCAGCCGGCGTAAACACCGGAAGCACGCACAGAGCCTCCGAAATCCGAAACTGGACCGGGCCGAAGCTGATCGGCGCCGTGAGGTACGTGAGCACCGCATAGACTGCTGCAATGAGCGCGCCGTGTGCGAGAAACACTGTGTTTCTGTCAGTGTATCTGTTCATTTTTCAATTTCCTCCGTAGTTTTTATTATGGTGAGGATGGTCACGAACTCACCTGGAGCCGAATCATTATAGCACGCATGCATCTGCTGCGCCATAGCGCATGCGCTCATTTTCGCCTGCCGCCCCGCGTCTTCTCTCCCTTCGTCTTCTTTTTCCGCACGGAAAAGCCGAAGGTCCCGAGCACCGGTCCGAGGGAGCGGTACTCTCCGTGGGAGTACGCGATGAGATGTGCCCGCCCGAGATCCAGCTTTCCCCTCTCATCCAGAAGGGAGGCGTCCACAAGAACCGCCAGAACCTCCGCGAGGAACATGGTGTGAGACCCGAGCGGAATCGTCCTTACGACGCGGCACTCGAGATTCACGGGACACTCCGCGATCCGCGGCGCCCGCACCTTTTCCGACTCCTCCGGCGTGAGATGAAGAAGCGCCCATTTGTCCGTATTGCGCCCGGATGTGACGCCCGCCAGATCCGCCGCATACGCGAGACGCTCCGTCGTGAGATTCACGACGAACTCGCCCGTCTCCTCAATCATGTGGTAGGACCAGCGCTCCGGCCGGACGGAGACATAGAGCATTGCGGGATCGGAGCAGACCGTTCCGGTCCACGCCGCCGTGAAGAGATTCCGGTTCCCGCCGCGGTCCGCACAGCTCACCAGAACCGCCGGTACGGGGTAGAGCATGTTTCCGGGGCCCCAGATCTCCTTTTTCATTCCGACTCCTCTTCCCCGAGCGCCCGCACGACCGCCTCCACGGTCTGGCGCGTGCTGAGACCGTTTTCCTCGATCACGATATCCGCATACCTCTCGTACAGACGGATCCGCTCGTCGTAGAGCCCGCGGAGAGTCTGCCCCTTTTTCATCGTCACACCGCGGGCCTTCAGGCTTCCGAGGCGGCTCCGGATCACCGTGTACGGGAGCTTCAGATAGACGATGGTTCCGATCTCCCTTAAGTGCGCCATGGCGCGCTCCCCGTAAACCACGCTTCCGCCAGGCGCAATGACCGCATTCTCCGCCTTGATTTCTGCGCACACGCGGTCCTCGATCCCGCGGAACCCGTCATCCCCGTACTCCTCGATGAGCTCCTTCAGAAGCCTTCCGGTCTGCTCCTGGATTACGAGGTCCCCGTCGATGAAGCTCCGGCCCGTCCGCTTCGCGAGCACCACGCCGATGGAACTCTTCCCGCACGCGGGCATTCCGATGAGAATCACATTCTTTCTTTTCCCCATGCACGCTCCCTTCAGAAATTGTCAGAAGGAACGAATGTCATCGTCCGTGCTGTCCTCCCGGATGGACAGGATCTTCAGGTCGTACCCGCCGCCCTGCTCCGTCGCGACGTGGACGGTATCACCGGCGCGGTGGCCGAGCAGCGCCTTTCCGAACGGCGATTCGATGGAAATCCGGTTCTTCATCGTGTCCCCGCGGATCGGCGTCACGATCTTGAAGCTGTCCTTCTCGTTTTCGTCGAGGAACAGGACCTCCACCACCTTGTTGAGACCCGCCTGGTCTCTGTCCGCGTGGTCCTCGATCACGGTCGCGTATTTCAGCATGCGCTCTAGGTAGCTGATCCGGCTCTCATTGCGGTTCTTCTCCCGCTTTGCCGCGTAGTACTCAAAGTTTTCGCTGAGATCGCCCTGCGCCCTCGCCTCTTTTACCGCCGCGATGAGCTCCGGCCTGAGGTCCAGCTTCCGATGATCTATCTCCTGCTGGATTTTATCGACATCCGCCTTTGTGAGTTTTTCTCCCATTCCGATCACTCCATTTCCGTATCCGGCGCACCCGGGGAGAGAAAACGCTCTCCGCGCGCACTGCCGCCCTGCATGTCATGTCCGGCGCGCCCTCCGAAGCTCTGCGCCGGCCTCTGCCTGAATGCATTTATAGCGTATCGGGCGGTGTCTGTCAAATGCGGCCGATGCCGCCGTCCCCGCGCAAAAAAATAAGGACCGGCGGGTACCTGCAAACCGCCGATCCTCCACATGCACGGGCAGCTGTGACCGCCCCGTGCGTCTTTTCTTTTTTACTTCTCCGGTTCGAGAACCGAAGCCGTCAGGCCGCCTCCGGCCGGATCCACATCCATCCGGATCACAGAACCCTCGTGAATTCCGCTGTCCGGGTTCAGAATCAGCTTTGCGGCCGGCGTCTCCACATGCTTCTGCAGGAAGCGCTTCAGCGGCCGTGCGCCGAAGGCCGGGTCGTAGCCGTTCTCGGTCACGTAATGCTTCGCGGCCGGCGTGAGCTCGATCGAGATCTCCTGATCCTTCAGTCTCCTGTTCGTGTCCTTCATGAGCAGGTCCACGATGCCGCCGATGTTGTCCTTCGTGAGCGGCTTGAACATGATGATTTCGTCCAGCCGGTTCAGGAACTCCGGGCGGAAGTGTGCCTTCAGCTCCGCCTCCACGGCCGCCTGCGCGTCCGGGCGGATATTTCCCTTCTCATCGATTCCGCTCAGAAGGTACTGGGAGCCGATGTTGCTCGTCATGATGATGATCGTGTTCTTGAAGTCGACGGTCTTCCCGAGAGAATCCGTGATGCGGCCGTCATCCAGCACCTGCAGGAGGATGTTGAAGACATCCGGGTGCGCCTTCTCGATCTCGTCGAACAGGACCACGGAGTACGGCTTTCTCCGCACGGCCTCCGTGAGCTGGCCGCCCTCGTCGTATCCGACATAGCCCGGCGGCGCTCCGATGAGACGCGACACGGAGAACTTCTCCATGTACTCGGACAGATCGATCCGGACCATGTTCTTCTCGTCGTCAAACAGCGCCTCTGCGAGGCTCTTCGCGAGCTCCGTCTTGCCGACGCCGGTCGGCCCCAGGAACAGGAACGACCCGATGGGCTTTGACGGATCCTTGATACCGGCCTTGCTTCTCTGAATTGCCTCCGCGACCTTCTGCACTGCCTCATCCTGGCCTATGACCCTCTTGTGGAGCGTCTCGTCCAGGTGCAGAGTCTTCGACTTCTCGGATTCATTCAGCTTCGCGACCGGAATGTTCGTCCAGCGCGACACGATCTTCGCGATCTCATCCTCCGTGACACTCTCGTGCACGAGCGAGAGATCCTTGTTCTTTAATTTCTCCTCCTCTTCCTTCAGCTTCTTCTTCAGCTCAGGAAGCTTTCCGTACTGGAGCTCCGCCGCGCGGTTCAGGTCATATTTCTGCTGCGCGTCCTGGATCTCCCGGTTCACGTCCTCAATCTGCTGGCGGATCGCCGCAAGATTTCCGACGCTCGCCTTCTCATTTTCCCACTTTGCCTTTTCGGCCGCGAACTCCGCCTTCTTCTCGGCGAGCTCCTTCTCAAGATCCGCCAGGCGCTCCATCGAGAGCGTATCCGTCTCCTTCTTCAGCGCCCGCACCTCGATCTCCATCTGCATGCAGCGCCGGTTCAGCTCATCCAGCTCCGCGGGCATGGAATCCATCTCGGTCTTGATCATGGCGCAGGCCTCATCCACGAGGTCTATCGCCTTGTCCGGCAGGAAGCGGTCGGTGATGTAGCGGTCAGAGAGCACCGCCGCGCTCACAAGCGCGCCGTCCTGAATCTTCACGTGGTGGTAATTTTCGTACCTCTCCTTCAGGCCGCGGAGAATCGAGATCGTGTCCTCCACGGACGGCTCCTCCACCAGCACCGGCTGGAACCTCCGCTCCAGCGCCGCATCCTTCTCGATGTACTTCCGGTATTCATCGAGCGTTGTCGCACCGATGCAGTGCAGCTCGCCGCGCGCGAGCATCGGCTTCAGCATATTGCCGGCGTCCATGCTTCCTTCCGCATTTCCCGCGCCGACAATCGTGTGGAGCTCATCGATGAAGAGGATGATCTCGCCCTGACTCTTCTTCACTTCCTCGAGAACCGCCTTCAGGCGCTCCTCAAACTCACCGCGGTACTTTGCGCCCGCGACCAGCGCGCCCATGTCGAGCGCGAAGAGCTTCTTATTCTTGAGGCCCTCCGGCACATCCCCGCGCACAATCCGCTGCGCCAGTCCCTCGACGACCGCCGTCTTGCCGACACCGGGCTCGCCGATTAAAACCGGGTTGTTCTTCGTCTTTCTCGAGAGAATCCGCACCACGTTCCGGATCTCCTCGTCGCGGCCGATCACGGGATCAAGCTTCTGCTCCCGCGCCCTCTCGACGAGATCGGAGCCGTACTTGTTCAGCGTATCGTACGTCGCCTCCGGGTTGTCCGAGGTGACCCGCTGGTTTCCGCGGACCGTGGACAGTGCCTGCAGGAACTTCTCGCGGGTAATGCCGTAGTTCCGGAACAGTTCCTTCACCGCCTGATTCGGGTAGCGTAGTATGCTGAGGAAGAGATGCTCCACGGAGACATAATCGTCCCCCATGGCCTTGGCCTCATCCTCCGCGCCGTTCAGGACGCGGTTCAGATCGTTCGTGATGTACTCCTGCCCGGAGCCGCCGCTCACCTTCGGCAGTCTCCCGATCCGGTTCATCACCTCGTCGCCGAAGGTCTCCTTCTGGATCCCCATCTTCGTGATGAGATTCGCAATGAGCGAATCCTCGACCTGAAGAAGCGCAGCCAGAAGGTGCTCCTCATCGATCTGCTGGTTTCCGTTCTCCACCGCGATCTTCTGCGCGAGCTGGACCGCCTCCTGCGACTTCTGTGTGTACTTGCTGATATTCATAAACTCACCTCTTTTCGGATGTGTGTCTGTTTTTGTTCTATCAGTTATAGATCACGTTCCAACTGTGACCATCATAGCATTCGGTGTTAGCACTGTCAATAGGTGAGTGCTAATTTTCCGGAAAATTTTATTGCCTGCGCAGCCGTTCTCTGCGCGGAGGCGGGAAACCTTTCTCCGGATGATGAAGAAATCCTGACCACGTTTGTGATTCCCGAGAGCTTCCGCATCGGCGGCAGAGGATTCCTGACCTATCTGGACAAGGGTTTCCGCAGCGACTGAA
This sequence comes from uncultured Lachnospiraceae bacterium, assembly GCA_902766175.1. GTDB lineage: Bacteria > Bacillota > Clostridia > Lachnospirales > Lachnospiraceae > Moryella. The sequence continues at coordinate 1,450 of CACXCJ010000094.1, read as the reverse complement.
AAGCCGTCGGTTCTCCGGAACGTGACAAAAATGCGGGCAGCACGGGCTTTTAGCCAAGATTCAAGAAACACGTTTCTGTTTTTCCGCATTGATCCTGTCAATCTCTTCCTGAATGATATTTCCAAGAGTCTTATTATCTATTTCAATGCTTTCCTTTGCTGCTTCAGATTTATCTGCAAATGCATCGAATACAGCCTGTTTTTCACCAAGCATCTCCATGATTTTTTCATCGACTGTATTAACACATAGCAGACGATATACCAGCACATTGCGCGTCTGTCCCATACGATAAGCTCTGGAAATTGCCTGATTTTCGATTGATGGTTTTAACTGTGGCTCACAGATGATCACAACGCTTGCTGACTGAATATTTAATCCTGTTCCTCCGGCTTGAATTTGAGCACACAATACTGTTTTCTTTGGATTACTTTCAAATTCATCCAGAATGCCCTGGCGCATCTGCGGCGTAATTGATCCCGTAATTGGTCTCATGCAGCGATCGCCTAACAATTTTGTAATTTTTCCGATTGTGTCCAGGAAAAAAGAAAATATGATAACCTTGCGTTTTTCCGACTCTGCTTCTTCAATTAGTTCCAGCATACGGGAAGCTTTTGACGAAAGACGTAAATCATCAATATTCCAGGAAACACGCCTCGCTTCATTATATTGTTTATGCAGGACAGAAGATTCGTAAATTTCCTGTTCCTCCGGGCGAAGCATGCACCATTCTTCATTTTCGTCCAGTTCCGGCAGTTCAGTCAAAACATCTTCCCTTTTTCTGCGATAATACACAGGTGCAATGGCCCTGCGGAATATCGGAGCAGAAGAAATCGCTTCCATACTGCTGACTGATGCCGCGATATCCGGTCGGATGTATGAAATCAGTGTAACCATTTCTCTGACATTATTTTCCAATGCTGTTCCCGTCATAAGGAGCAGCCGCTCTGCCTGGCGCATTAACTTACATGTATTTTCAGAGCGTTTTGCTCCGGGATTTTTGATATAATGTGCCTCATCAACGATCATCATGGAAAAATTAAAATCCGATTGCAGTTCAAAGTATCCGGTTGTTTCATAAGTTGTTACCGCTACCCCACCCTCCTTCACCCATTGCTGAACTGCCTGCTTTCTGCCTGCTCCATGAATCTTTATGACGGAAAGCCGGCTCTGCTTACGGATTTCACGACACCAGTTTTCCAAAACACTGGCGGGACATACAACAAGAAAATGCGTTCCGCCCGTATTGCGGAGGGAAACCATAGATGCAATCGCCTGAATTGTCTTTCCCAGTCCCATCTCATCTCCGAGCAGAACTCGTTCCTGATGAAGAATATATTTGACACCCCATTCCTGATAACGACGTAGTTCACAAAGAAGGCCTTCCGGGAAATAACTCTGATCCTGCACTTCACGGGCAAGTTCTTCCGGGAGCCCGAAATTTGTTTTTTCG
>CACXCJ010000093.1 GCA_902766175.1 uncultured Lachnospiraceae bacterium | reverse complement strand
GCCGGTTCTCGGAAAGCTGACCGTCACAGAGACGGACAGTGAAGTCGTCCTGAGGGCGGCATCCGCCACAAAAGTCTATGACGGGAGCCCGCTTACGGAAAGCAATGTGGAGGCGGAAGGCCTGCCCGGCGGCTGCACGGTGGAAGCGGAGACAGAGGGCAGCATCACGGATGTGACAGACGGCGGTGTGCCAAACAAGGTGAAGGACGGATTTGTCATAAGGGATGCGGATGGCAGGGACGTGACCGGAAATTTCACGAACATCACGAGGGTGGACGGCACGCTCACGATTCTTCCGCAAAAGCTCAGGATCACTGTGGGCTCCGCCTCAAAAAAGTACGATGGCACGCCTCTCTTCTGCCCGCGGGCGTCTGTCAGCGGTGTGGTGGACGGCGAGCTGATCACGGTTTTCGGCGAGATTTTGCCAGCAGAGGGAAGCTCTCCCGGCAGGACTCCGGCAGACGGCGCCACGCACAGCGTGAAGCTTGTGAACTCTGACAGGATCCGCGTCACCGTGCGCGGGAGCCGGACGGTTCCCGGAACCTCGGAGAACGTCTGTACGATCGACTGGGGGACGACGAGAAAAACAAACTATGAGGTCGAGAAGATCCCGGGAACGCTTGAAGTTACAAGAAATGATGATCCGGTGACGCTCACAGCCGCCTCCGCGGAAAAGGCCTATGACGGCACAGCGCTCACAAAGCCCGACGGCGTGACTGCGGAGGGATTTCAGGTGAGCGCATCCGCAGAGGGCAGTCAGACGGAAGTCGGAACGAGCGAAAATGTCGTGGGAAGCGGCTTCAGGATCCTGAATGCAGAGGGAGAGGACGTCACCGCGTACTTTACCAATGTCGTGCTGGTGAGCGGCAGCCTGACCGTGACGCCCGCAGACAGGAATCATGGAGGCAGAGATTCCGGCGGCGGCAGCTCCGGGAACGGAGGAAGCCGTGATTCCGGCGGCGGCAGCTCCGGGAACGGAGGAAGCAGCGCGTCCGACGGCAGCAGCCAGTCAGGCGGAACCGGTGCGTCTGAAGGGAGCAGCGCGCCCGGCGCAGACGGAACCGGCGGAACAGCAGAACCGGGAGCCGGCGGAGCGGCGGGGAGTGCCGCCATTGCCGCAATTCCGGAGACGGAAGGACAGGGGGAGCGCCACGCGCTTCTCCCGCTGCCGAAAACGGGAGAGCAGAGCGGCATCGGAGCGGTGCTGGCGGGGCTGCTCCTTCTGGTCGCGGCAGCGCTTCTCCTGCTGCGCAGTCTCAGGAGGAAATAACCCGAAGCGCGCGGTCTGAAGAAATCTGAAACGGGAGCAGAAATCGCAGGGCGCTTTTCTGCTTCCGGCTGCCCCGGCGCGCGGAAGATGCTATAATGGTTGCATAAAAGAAGACCATTGGTCTCGGACAGGCAGGTAGAGAGATGCAGTTCAGCAGAAGAATGGACAGATTCGGCAACGAGATTTTTGCCGCCCTCAACGAAAAGAAGATTGCTCTGGAAAAAGAGGGGAGGAAGATCTACAACCTCTCCGTCGGGACGCCGGACTTCCGGACGCCGCAGTACATCATAGACGCACTGGTGGAAGCCGCAAAGGATCCGGCGAACTGGAAGTACGCGCTCCGCGACACCCCGGAGATGCTCGATGCCGTCGTAAGTTATTACAGGAAGCGCTACGGCATCGACATCAGCCCGGATATGGTGTGCAGCTGCTACGGCTCGGAGGAGGGCATGGGCCACCTGCCGCTCGTCCTCTCAGACGAGGGGGATGTCTGCATCCTGCCGTCGCCGTGCTATCCGGTCTTCATCGCCGGGGCGCAGATGGCAGGGGCCGAGCCCTATTACTATCCGATGACCGCGGAGACCGGATTTCTCCCCCGGGTGGACCGCATCCCGGAGGAGGTGGCGCGCAGGGCGAAATACATGATTGTCTCGCTCCCCTCAAACCCGACGGGATCGGTCGCGTCAGCCGGGATCTACGAGGAGATCATCGCGTTCGCGAAGAAATACGAGATCCTCATCGTCCACGACAACGCCTACAGCGACATTATTTTCGACGGAGCCTACGGCGGGTCCTTCCTGAATCACGAGGGTGCGGCGGAGGTCGGCGTGGAGTTCTTCTCGCTTTCCAAAAGCTTTGACCTCACCGGCGCGCGGATCAGTTTCCTGATCGGCCGGCGGGATGTCGTCGCGGCCTTCCGGAAGCTTCGCAGCCAGATCGATT
>CACXCJ010000092.1 GCA_902766175.1 uncultured Lachnospiraceae bacterium | reverse complement strand
CTGCCGGCGCGCCTTTTCGGTGTCTGCCGGCGCGCCTTTCCTGTGCAGGCTCAGCGGATCCACTTGAAGCCCTTCCAGTAGCGGAAGAGCACCTTCGCGATGATCTTGTTCCGGTAGACGTAGGTATTTTTCCAGTATCTCGCGTCCATCGACTGGTTCCGGTTGTCGCCCATGCAGAAGTAGGCGCCCTCGGGGACGGTGAATGTCATTTCCGGCTCCGGAACCATGGGCTCCTTGATGTAGGGCTCCTCCAGCGGAGTGTCGGAGCCGTTCAGGTAGACGTGTCCGCCGCGGATGGTGACCGTGTCACCCGGGACGCCTATGATCCGCTTCACGAAGAGGATCTTCTCGTTGTCCGGCCACCGGAAGATGATGACATCCCCCCGCTGAGGATCCCCGAAGAACTTGTAGCTTAACCTCGACCCGATCACGCGGTCGCCCGTCATGATCGTCGTCTCCATGGATTCCGAGGGAACCCGGGAATTTGCGATCAGAAAGGTGTTCACGAAAAACGCGAGCAGCGCCGCGAGGACGATGACCTCCAGCGCATCCAGAAGCTCACGCCTTGCGCCGCCCTTCTTGTCTTTCTTCTTTGTGTTATGATCCTTTCCGGACCCGCTGTCCGGCTTGTGGATGTCAGCAGTCTTTTCTTCCATCATCCGTCATTTCTCCTCCGAGTGATCTGTATGCAAAGAGTGTAGAACTTTTGCGGCACCTTCGCAAGGGGAAAGCGCGTGTGGAAATGAGAGGGCAAAGATGGTAGAATTTCCTTGATGCTTGAAAGAGATCTGCGGGAGGACAGGAAATGGACAAGGAACTATATGACCTCATGAACTGGACCGATGTGGAGGAACTGGTCTATTCGGAGTCGCAGAACCCGCATGCAATTCTGGGACCGCATCCGATCGAGGGCGGCGTGCGGATTCAGGCACTGATTCCCGGGGCTTCCGGCGTGGAGGTGCTTCTTCCGGACGGCAGTGCGTGCGGGATGGATATGGAGGACGAACACGGCTTCTTTGCCTGCCTCATGCGCGGCTGGGAACCCGTCCCCTACCGCCTTCACGTGACGTATGAGGACGGAAGGGAGGAGACGCTGGACGATCCGTATTCCTTCACGGAGTCGGATTACACGGAGGCGGACCTCAGAAAATTTGCTGCGGGAACCCACACCGCAATCTACAAAAAGATGGGAGCGCACCCGGAGGAGAGACGCGGGGTCTCCGGCGTGAATTTCTCTGTCTGGGCGCCGAATGCGATGCGCGTCTCCGTGGTCGGAGATTTCAATCACTGGGACAGCCGGCGGCACCAGATGCGTAAGCTCGGAGATTCGGGGATCTTTGAGCTCTTTATCCCCGGCGTGAAAATCGGGGATATCTATAAATATGAGATCAAGGCCGCAAACCGGAATGTCTTTCTGAAGGCGGATCCGTACGCATTCGAGGCGCAGCGCAGGCCCGAGACGGCGTCCGTCGTGGCGGATCCGGAGGACTTCTCCTGGGACGATGCGGAATGGCTTGAAAAGCGTGCGGCGGCAGCGGGAAAGAGCGGCGCGCTTCCGCTCCTCATCTACGAGCTGGATCTGAACGGATGGATGCGGGACTTGAGCTACCGGGAGCTCGCCCCGCGGATCGCTGCCTACGTCAGGAAACTTCACTTCACGCATGTGGAACTCCTGCCGGTGATGGAGCACCCGCTGGATGAATCCCTGGGCTATCAGGCGACCGGGTACTACGCGCCGACCTCCCGCTTCGGCGCCCCGGAGGATTTCAAGTGGTTCGTCGATTTTCTGCACCGCGAGGGAATCGGCGTGATTCTGGACTGGCCGGCGGCGCGCTTCCCGAAGGATGCGTTTGCGCTGGCGGCCTTCGACGGGACCCCGCTCTATGAGGCGGGCGGGAGCTTCAGCGAGACCGCAGTCTTTCATTTCGGACGCCCGGAGGTGGAAAATTTCCTGCTGGCGAACGCCGTGTTCTGGGCACAGGAATATCACGCGGACGGCATCCGCGTCGTTGACACCGCGTCGATTCTCTATTACGCGGGAGATGACGGCCGGAGAAATCTCTATGGCGGCGGCGAAAATCTCGAGGGCGGGAATTTTCTCCGCACACTGACAAAAACCGTGCGGCAGCTCTGCCCCGGTGTGCTTCTGATCTCGGACGGCTCCGCCGAGTGGCCCGGAACCACAAAGCCGGCGGAGGAGGAAGGCCTCGGCTTCGACTACCGCTGGAACACGGGGTGGGCGAAGGGCTTCCTCGGGTATCTGGGGAAGGATGCCGCCGGCAGAAGCGCGGGCTACGGGGAACTCACCTACTCGCTCCTCTACCAGTACAGCGAGAACTTCATTCTGCCGCTGTCCCACGCGTCTGTCTCGGAGCGTGAGCCCTCACTCGTGCACCGGATTCTCGGGGAGACCTACGAGGAGAAGTTTGCGGATCTGCGCGCGGCACTCGGATATTTTATGACGCATCCGGGCAAGAAGCTTCTCTTCAGCGGCCAGGAATTCGGCCAGATGGATGAGTGGACGGAAAAGAAGGGGGTCGAGTGGGAACTTCTTCAGTACCCGCTCCACAGCGTCCTGCAGGAGTACACTGCGGCGCTGAATCAGCTCTGCCTCGAGCATCCCGCGCTCTGGCAGCAGGATTCCGATCCTGCGGGGTTTGAGTGGATCAACTGCCACTCCTGGCAGGAAAATGTGGCCGCCTTTCTGAGAAGATCCGCGGATCCCGCGGAGACACTCCTGGTGGTGCTGAATTTCTCGAAAACCTCCTACCCGAAGTTTGACGTCGGCGTTCCGTTCTATTGCAGGTGTCACGAGATCTTCAGCTCCGACCGAAAGAAGTTCGGCGGAAGCGGCCGCCTGAATGCGCGCGTGCTGACAGCAAAGCGCTCCTCTGTGGACGAGCGGGACGATGCAGTCACGATCTGCCTGCCCGCCTCGAGCATCCTGGTGTTTTCCCTCGAGGAGAGGCCGAGGCCGTCGGTGAGGACCACCGTCCGGAGCGCCGCGAGAGTGAAGGACCAGGCGGCGGATGCGGCGAAGATGGGCGCGGAGACCGCGGCAGGTGCGGCGAAAGCTGCGGTAAAGACTGCATCCAGGGTGAAGAAGACCGCCGCGGGTGCGGCAAAAAAGGGAACGGATGCGGCGGCGAAGGCAGCGGCCCGGGTCCGGAAGGCCGCGGCAGGCACCGCGGGGAGGCAGGCCGCCGCGCGGAACGCTTCCGGAGAAGAAGCTCCCGGAGAGAAAGCTCCCGGGAAAAAAGCTTTATCTGGAAAGACGGCCGCGAAAAAAGCCTCCACAAAAAAATCATCCACGAAAAAGCCATCCGGGGGAACCGGATCCGTAAAGCAGACAGCATCGGTGAAAAATACAGAAAAGAAGGCGTGACAGAATGAAAAGAGCCTGCGGAATCCTGCTTCCTGTTTTCAGTCTACCGGGAAGCTACGGAATCGGATGTTTCTCAGTCAAGGCGTATGAATTTGTTGACATGCTGAAGGCGGCGGAGCAGACCTACTGGCAGATCCTGCCTCTGGGCCCGACCGGCTTCGGCGACTCCCCGTACCAGTCCTTCTCCACGTTCGCGGGGAACCCGTACTTTATTGATCTGGATGAGCTGATTCACCAGGGCTACCTCACGCAGGGCGAGGTGGATTCCCGCAGCTGGGGACAGGATGCGCGGCTGGTGGATTACGGGAAGATGTGGGAGAACCGGGATTCGCTTCTCCGCACTGCGTTTGACCGCTTCCGCGAGGCCATCCGGAACGAGCCGGGCTGGAACCCGGGGGTTCCGGCAGCCTCTCCGGACGCTGCGGCGGATTTCCCTCACCGGCTGACCCGCGCGGCGTACGAGAAGGCGCGCGCGGAGCTCCCCGAGGGGACGAAGGAATACTGCCTGTACCGCGCGATCAAGAACGCACACGGCGGGAAGAGCTGGATGGAGTGGGAGGACCCGCTCAGGAGACGGGAGCCGGCTGCCCTGGGGCGCTTCTGCGGGGAGCATGCGGACGAGGTGGAATTCGGGGAGTGGAAGCAGATCGTCTTCCTGCGCCAGTGGAACCGCCTGCACAGCTACGCCGCCGCACACGGCGTGAAGATCATCGGCGATCTCCCGATCTACGTCGCGCCGGATTCCGCGGAAGCCTGGGCGCATCCGGAGCTCTTCCAGATGGATGCGGGCGGAAGGCCGGATAAGGTCGCCGGATGCCCGCCGGATTACTTTTCGCCGGACGGCCAGATGTGGGGCAATCCGCTCTATGACTGGGACTATCTGAAGAAGACGGACTACGCCTGGTGGATGAAGCGCCTCGAATACGCGTTCTCGATTTACGACTACGTGCGGATCGATCATTTCCGCGCGTTTGATGAGTATTACGCCATTCCTGCCGGGGACCAGAACGCGAGAAACGGCGCGTGGGAGAAGGGCCCGGGCATGGACTTCTTCCGCGCGGTGAAGAAGCACTTCGAGAAGGAGCACGAGGAGCTTCCGGTCATCGCGGAGGACCTGGGACTTCTCACGCCGTCAGTCCTGAAGCTGGTGGAGGACACCGGCTTCCCGGGCATGAAGGTGCTGGAATTCGCGTACGACTCCGACAGCCGGAACCTGTACCTTCCGCACAACTACATCCGGAACTGCGTGGCATACACCGGGACGCATGACAATGAGCCGCTGATGTCCTGGATCCGGAGCCAGAACGGGGAGATCCGTCTGCACATGATCCGCTACCAGGGGAGCGAGCACACGCCGGAGAATGAGCTCTACTGGGACTGCATCCGCACCGTTCTTGCGAGTATCGCGGATACGGTCATCATCCCGATGTGGGATTACCTCGGCGCCGGTCCGGAGGCGCGGATCAACGCGCCGAGCTCCGCGCAGGGCAACTGGAGATGGCGCATGGTCCCCGGGGAATTCAGCGATAACCTGACCTGGCACTGCAGCATGCTGGCAAAGATCTACGGACGAGAGCGCGCGGCCGCAGTCGAGGTCCCGGAGGAAAACGCGGCAGACAGAGCGGAGCAGTAAGGGGATACCACAGGCAGAAAGCGGAAAGAAGACAGCCCCTGGAAAACAGGTCTGCATCTGTTACGTGAGCGCAGAAAGGCCCTGTGCGGAAACTGACTGGCAGGTTCCGCACAGGGCCGCTCGATGTGCGCAGGATGGTGTTCAGAGTTTCAGCTCACGTAGTCCGACCGCGGATGTTCGCCTGAAACGGATTTGCACGATGGGAAATCAGAAAATATTTTTGAGAACGACGGTCTTGGTGTGTGTCATTTCGTCAAAGGTGCTCATGACGCCCTCTGTACCGATTCCCGAGAACTTATAGCCTCCGAAAGGCATTTCAAAGCTCCTGAAGAAGCTTGCGCCGTTGATGACGACTCCGCCGCATTCGAGTTCACCGGAAACACGCGCCGCTGCCTTCATATCGCGGGTGAATACGCATCCGCAGAGTCCGAACCTTGAGGCGTTGGCGATTTTAACAGCCTGCTCTTCGGTATCAAAGGGAATGATCGGCACAACCGGCCCGAAGATCTCCATATCTTTTGCGACATCTGCCGTCTCCGGAACATCTCCGATGACTGTGGGATCATAGAAAGCGCCGCTGCGGTTGCCGCCGAGAAGGATCTTTCCGCCCTGCTCCACGGTGAGCTGCACCTGCTGCTCAACATGAATGGCAGCCTTTTCGCTGATCAGGCAGCCGAAACGGGCATTCTCGTCGGAAGGCATGCCCTTCGGGATGGCATTGATTTTTTCTATGGCCTTCTGCGTGAATTCCTCTACTCTGGAGCGGTGTACGAGGAAGCGCTTGGAGGCGCAGCATACCTGTCCGGTGTTGTACATACGTCCCCAGATCAGTTCTTCAGCGGCGAGATCCACATCTGCGTCTTCCAGAACAATAAAGGCGTCATTGCCGCCGAGCTCCAGAGCAACATGGGTGAGATTCCTTGCGCAGACTTCGGCTGTGCCTATGCCAACTTCCGTGGAACCGGTAAGCGTGACCAGATTCACGTCCGGGTCTGAGGTCAGAGCGTTGCCGACGCTGGAGCCGGGACCGGTGACGATTTCGATCGCACCCGGCGTGACACCGGCCTCATTCAGCAGAAAACTGAGTTTTACGAGGGTCAGCGGGTTGTCGGAGGAGGGCTTCACGATGCAGGAATTTCCCATCAGCAGTGCCGGCGCCACCTTCTGGTCAAACAGGTCGCACGGGAAGTTGAAGGGGATGACAGCCGCGACGACGCCCAGGGGCTCCTTCTTCACGATCAGGAGATGTTTGTCCTGTCCGGGCTCCATCTCTCCGGGGATGGTTTCTCCGTAGTAATGCTTTGCTCTCTCTGAAAAAGCTCGGAAGGCGATGGGGATATTGGCGATTTCGCCTCTCGCCTCGAAGATCGGCTTGCCTGTCTCCTGAGACAGCGTCTGCGCGAGATCCTCTTTATCACGCTCCACCAGGGTGAGAAATTTCATCAGGATCTCCACCTTCTGGTAAATCGGGATGGCTGCCCATACCGGCTGAGCTGCCTTTGCGGCCTGAACAGCCTTTTTCACATCTTCCGGGGCTGCCTTGGGTACGGTGTCTATGACTGCCCCTGTCGCGGGGTTGGTCACAGTCAGGACAGCTCCGTCGGCAGCATCTGCTGCCATGCCATTGATCAGCATTTTCATGAGCATTTCCTCTCTTTCTGAGTGAATCGGGTATTGTTTGTCAGGTTATCTGTGGAGAGCGTTGAAACGGAACAGCAGTCCGTCTGTATATCAAAGACGGCGGAGCGAATCCGGCTGCTTATTCATAGAAGGCGGTGAAGCTCAGCATCAGTCCGCCGCAGGCGTTGACATCATCTCTTTCCACACCGTACTCACCGAAGGTGAATTCAGCAAGGAACGGAATATCTCCTGCCGCTTCCTTCAGACCGTCGGCGACCTCTCCGATTCTGTCCCCGATCGCTGCGCGGCGGCCGCCGCAGTGTACCAGATGGAAGGCGGTGATTCTGCCCGGCGTTTTGTCTGTCAGAGCCTTGAGCGCTGCACCTGCAGAGGCGATCAGTTCATCCACGCTTGCTTCCATGCGGATGACCGTAGTCTTCTCGGCAAGATTATTGCCCACATTTATGGAATAATCTGCGTTACCGAACATGGGGTGACGGATGGCCACCAGCTTGCCGAGACGGTCCTTTACGCCGAGAGGAGAGACAACAGAGGTGCCGAGGAGATTTCCGCCGAGCACGTCGCTATCGGGGAGACCTCTCCATTCCTGATACTTCTTCAGAGCCGGCACGCCGTCAATTTCGCAGATGGTCCGGTTCCCCTGGATTTTTGTGATGACGCCGAAATCGTCGGTTTCACGATAGGCACCGGTAAAAAGATTTGTCATCTTTGGTCCGCCGTAGAAGAACGCAGTGACGCAGCCGTCTGCAAAACACTGATCATCCGCGTAGAGCAGCCAGTTGCCTTCGATGGTATTGTCCGCTGCGGAGCCGCCGAAGAAGGGAACTCTTCCGATCTCTTCAGCAATGCCCTCTGCGTAAAATTCCTCCTCCGCAGGAGAAGCAGCCATGTAGAAGTAATCCGGGGCATCGTCTCTGCCCGCCGCCTTTTTCGCTGCGATGGCCAGTTCTTTTCCTCTGGCGATGGAATCGCCTTCTTTCGGCAGAGCGGCTGTGCCGATAGTCAGATCCGGATCACACAGTGCCATTGCTCCGATAAAGGGCTTGCCGCCGCCGGCATATCCTTCCGGTGTGATGACTCCCGTGAAACTGGTGTTGCCGAATACAGGCACGCCAAGTTTCTTTCCAAGGCTTCCGATCAGCTCCGCCACGTCATAGTCGCAGCTGCAGTAGGCAAATACCGCTTTCAGATCGGGCTGTTTTATTTTCCCCGCAATTTCCTCTGCCGCCGCTGCGGCGTCTGCGCTGGTACTTGCTGCTACGATTGCCTTCAACATAATTCTGCTCCTTTCTGTTAAAGTGTTGGTTTCCGTACGACCGGCCGCATCCAACAGAAATATCCCGGAAAAGTGTGAGGGAAGAGCCTGTCTGCATGCTGCCTGTTCGATTCATTGTCGTTGATTTTATTTTAATGGAGCAGATAAATTGCACAACATCACCGTTTCGCGAGGCAAAACTGTTGTTTCACCTGACGGAACGAGTGTATAATGCAGGTAAATGGATCCGTGAGAAAGCATAGTTTTATCGCGGCGGTCACCGAGATATCGTCACTTTTTATTCTGGCTTCAGACATACCGGAGGCTTTACGGACCCGGGTGTGGATTTCTTGCGTGTTCGTTAACGCGGACTGGAGGCTTCATTTTGGCAGAGAATGTAAGAAGTGTGGATCGGATTTTTGACCTTCTGGAACTCCTGGGCCAGTCGGATCAGGAAATCAGCATCACGGAGCTTTCCGCGAGAGCGGGGCTCAGCAAGACGACAGCCTTTCGGCTGGTGCAGATGATGTGTCTGCGCGGATATGCGGAAAAAACACAGAACGCGAAATATATCCTCGGGCCGAAGGTGCTTGAGCTCGCCAGCTATCATCTGAATGCGCTGGAGCTGCAGACGGCCGCACAGCCTTTTCTCAGCGATCTGTACGCGGATCTTCATCTGACGGTACATCTGGGGAAACTCGTGGACACCAAGGTGGTTTATCTGGAACTTCTGAATCAGAATCTTCCCATGAAGAACGGGAATGAGGGGATAAAGGTAGATGCGTTCACTTCTTCCATCGGCAAATGTCTCCTCGCATGTGAATCAGGAGACATGGTGGACTATGTGCTCTCCAGGCACCGCCTGAAAAAATACACGGAGCACACCATCACGGATCCGGCCCTGTACAAGGAGCATCTGAAGCAGATCCGCCGGCAGGGATGGGCGATGGACAACGGTGAGTACCTGCCCGACCGGCGATGTGTGGGCGCTCCGGTTTTTGATCATGCGGGTTCTCCTGTCGCCTGCGTGAGTGTCAGCGGGAGCGTGGAGGAGATTACGGATGAGAAGCTGATGGCGATCGTTGACGAGGTAAAGGATACAGCGCGACTGATCTCTCAGCGCATGGGATATGTGCCATAAATCAATAGGATGCGGCAGCCCTCGTTTCAGCTCATTTTTCTGTGCTCTCCTCCCGGAGCCGCTTCCAGACCGTGCCGCGGCTTATGCCGAGCCGCTTTGCGGCCTTGCTCTGGTTCATTCCCTCCTCCTCCAGAACTCTCTCGATGACCTTCCGGGTGATTTCGTCCAGTGTGCCGGAGAGATCGATCGCGGCGTAGCCCTGCTGGACCGCCTTCACCTGATTCAGCTCCCCGAGGGCCTTCCGCACGGAGTCCGCCGAGATAAAGAGGCCGGTTGTGGAGAGGGCGACCTGCTTCAGCACCATCTTGAACTGCGTGATCCCGAATTCCCAGTTGAAATTCTGAAGCAGATGGAGCGCTTCGGGCTCAAATCCTGCAATCTGGACCGGCAGCTCCTGATTCAGCTCGTTCAGGTATGAGCGCGCAATATTCATGATCTGATCCGGCGTCTCCTGAAGGGACGGCAGGTGCACGGTGTATCCGTTCAGGAGGGACGCGAGATCCTGCAGAAGATGATTGGAGAGAACCAGCTGGTTGATGTTTCCGTTCACGGTTGCGACGAACTTTGAATTCCTCGTCAGGTCATAGGCGGTCAGCGCATTTGCGAGCTCCTTCTGGAAAAAGGTCGGGAGGGATTCCAGGTTCTTCAGAAGAATCATGCAGCCCTTCTCGAAGAGCGGAGAGTCCTCATCCGAGAGAAGCCGGGTCATGGCGCGCTCGTCCAGAATCTGGCAGTCGATTTCCAGAAGACTGTTGGTGCTGAACGGACTCACGGCGTACAGGGCGTGCGCGAAGGTGATCTTGCCGGTGCAGTAGGAACCGGAGATTGTGAGCGGCAGCATGAGCGGAGCGGTCTTCTGCGCCTGATCCCAGAGACTCCGGAGAGACGCGTTGTTGGAGACCAGCATGAGATCAGATTCCGCGTCCTTTTTTTCCAGGGAAGTGAAGTACGGGCGGTCCTTTACCAGGACGCCCACGGACTGCGCGATATGAATCAGGGCATACTGGTTTTCCTTGTAGGGGATGGACTCCCCGAAAAACTTCCAGGAATCCTTCTCTCCGCGGTAGATCCACTTGATTCTGCCGTGCTGGAGAATCCGGTTCACATGGCTTTCCATGGACCGGAAGAGCGCGGTGGATGTCGCCGGGAGATTCGTGAAGACGAGGCTTTTGTCCGGCCGGTACACGGCGAGCTGATCGGCGGTTTTCTGCAGCAGGTTCCTGAAAAAGGAATTGGAATCCGCATATTTTCTCTGAATCTCACAGATCGCGGCCGCGTTCTGGATTGCGTCCCGGATGCTTTCGGGGCCGGAGGTAATCAGGAGGGACTCCGCGCCGAGATCCCGCGCGCAGCGGACGCATGCCCCGTCTCCGATGAAGAAGTCCACGCCGTCTTTTCTCAGCTTTTCGACAAGCTTCCGCATTCCCGCGGAATTTTCCGGAGGAGCGGGAATCAGGATGTCATCCGGCATTTTCAGAATTTCACATAGAAGCTTTACCGTGTCGTGCATCTCGAAGAAACTCACGAAAGCCATGTGCTTGTGCTTTGTCATGGAGGCGAGCTCCAGGCCGCGGAGAATATCAAACGGGGAGAAGTTCACGTTGATGACCGGGATATTGACCAGCTCCTGGACGGCCCGTCCGGAGCGGCCGCGGCAGATGACTGCCTCATACACAGAGGTGTCGATGGTCGGGATGAGGTCGGGAATCTCCTCGAGAGAGGCGGAATAAAGATCCACGGACAGGTCGCTCCGGCCGCGGATCACGGTTTCGAAAATGTTCCGGAAGCCCTCGTAGGGGGCGACAACAAGCAGACGGTAGGGCGTATTCATAGTATCTCCTGAAAACGGGTAGGAATGGAAGAACAAAGTACATCAGGTATGATTCTATTTTACCATAGGATCTGTCAAAGAAAAGCACAATCGGACGCAAGTGTCAAAATTTTGAACGCGAAGCTCTGGGCTCAAAGGACGGGAAAGGACATAAATTCTACAATCCGAGGTGCAGAATTGATACAAACGTCAATAATTTAACAATAAAGAAGGGAAAAAATCAATCACTATGGATACAAAAAGCAGAAAAAATCGAAGAAAATTGTAAAATGTCTAATAAATAGACACATAAAACGTTGAAAGAAAACTGCATCTCATTAAAATAAAGGCAGATGTTAAAAAAACAGACATGAAGATAAAAAACATCTGGTCTGCTAAACAAAACTCATCTTACTATGCAAGGAGGATTTTTAAAATGGCTAAGGCAAGAGCAAGTTACGCGGTTGGTGCTACTGGCAAGACGATTGCAGCGAGAGTGTTCCCGGGCGGCGACCTTCTCACTTCCATCGAGGAGATCTGCAAGGCGAACGGCATTAAGTACGGCTACGTCCACAGCTTCGGCTCCTTCCGCGCTGCGGCATACAAGTACATGGTCCCGATGAAGGCAAAGGTCGGCTCCGGCTATGGCGCGGATATTCCGGCAGAGGACCCGATCGAGTTCCTGAACGGCATCGGCATCATCACCCAGACGGACAAGGGGGAGACCGAACTCCACTATCACGGCACGATGTGCGACAAGGACGGAAAGGTCTTCGGCGGACACATGGTGAAGGGCAAGTGCATTGCGCTGACCACG
>CACXCJ010000091.1 GCA_902766175.1 uncultured Lachnospiraceae bacterium | reverse complement strand
TCTCCGATCCGGACTTTCCGGCCGCGCCTGTGCCGGAGCTTTCCTTTTCTTCCGCCGCGCTTGTCCCGGAAGTGTCTGTCACTCCGGAGGTCTCAGCGGAGCTGGTATCGGAAGGAGCTGCTGCGGCATTTGTCTCCTTCACCGTCTCCGTCTTCTTTCCACAGGAAAAAAGAAAGGCCGCGCACATCACGACAAGCCCCAGCGCCATGGAATTTCTGAGTTTTTTCTGCAAGTGCATATCAAATACCTCCCTCTGGATTTCTGCAGCTTCCGGTGTATGTTGTGTCCGATCTGCTGTATCAGTCCGTCAGATCATCTGCACACTTGCAGAAAATGTACCAGTGAAATGTGATAATTCCATTTTCAAGTTATGAATATTTCATGAATAGATACTTATGTTTATCTAAAGGTTCTGTCACTGACGGACAAGATACTGCGGCGCGCTGCTGAAATTTCCCATTTCGTACCAGGGAATCACAATCCGGTCAAGAGCGTCAAAATAAATCCGCGCGCGGTCCTCCGATCCGGTCTGTTCGTAACAGATCGTGCCCGCACCGAACGCGCCGTCGTACTTCGGGTTCCTGTAGTAGAGAATCTGCGCCTCACCGGAGGAAATATCCTTCTTCGCGCCGGAATAGCGCACCAGAAGACTTCCGTCCGAGCGCTCCGCGACACGCACCACCGTCGGATCGGAATTGAAGTACAGGGTTCCGGCGTACGTCCCCGTGCGCGTCTTCTTCCGGGTCTGCACCTTTCCATCCCGCACCCAGGCACCGTCCCCGTTCACCTCGAAGCCGTCAGGCGTCACGGCGGCTGTCAGGAGCCAGCCATTCTCATCAAAATAATAGCACTCCTCGATTCCGTCTCCGTTTCCGTCGATCCACTCCCAGGTGCTGACCGGATAGCTGCCGTCCTCCCTCGCATACCACCAGCCGCTCTGCTCCTGTTTCCACGCAGCGGCAAATGCCGGAACTGCGAGCAGAAGCGAGAGCAGTCCGGCCGCAGCAGCTGTCAATTTCCATCGGTTCAAAATGTTCCTGTTCACGACTTCCACGCCTTTCTGCACACACCTTGCCTGTTCATTTCATGTCAGAATCCGCCCGGACCGCTTCAGATCCTCTTTTGTTCAGCGCCAGACCTGCTTCAAATCCGCTTTCGATCCGCTCCAGATCTGCTTTTACTCTTCCTCAGGCCGGCCCACGGGACTGTCCTGAAACTGATCTTTTTATTTTACAGAGCATTCATGAAACTTCTGTGAACACTTCAGCAGATCCCCGGGCCCGGCGCAAAAAATTCGGACAATCGAAAGCGGAGGGGCCAGCCGGGAAGAGACATCTTAAAACCGGCAGAAGTGTCAGGCAGCCCCCCCGAAGCCGTCGCTCTCCGCTTGAACGGTTCCTGTTTTTCTGATATACTCATCTCCAGCGCCGGCATGTCGGAATGGCAGACGAGACAGACTCAAAATCTGTTGTCTGAAAGGGCGTGCGGGTTCGAGTCCCGCTGCCGGCAGGACGCAGCTGCCTCAGGAATGGCTTAAGGAGCCATTTCTGAGGTATTTTTGTGCGGAAGGAAGTCATACATTCGATGACATTTTTGCCCTCAGAGATCATTATTTCCCTTCTCTCCCATCTTCCCGCTCTTCGTCTCCTCCGGCGCAGCCGGCCGCACTTGTTCCTCCTTCTCTTTCAGGTCTGCCTCTGTATCCGGATTCTTCCCGGCCTTTTTTCCGCCTTTGAAGAAGAGATGGCACTTCTTCAGATGTTTTTCTCTCTTTTTCCTCTGTTCCGCGGGCACTCCATCCGGCCTGTTTCCGCTTCTGTCTCTGCGCCTGAAAATAAACCGGATGACCGCCACGAGAATCCGGAGCAGAACCAGAATCAGGAGCAGAATCACGATCCAGTAAATTGCCATCAGACAGTTCGATGCGGCTGCAATCGCGAGATTCTGGAAGCTTCTGACGAATTTCCGGCTGCCGGCCTGAAATCCCTTTGCGATCCGCTCCCCGAAGGACAGTCCCTTCGTCTGCTCCGTGTACTCCGCCGTCTCCGTGATGCTTATGTTTACCGTGCTGTACGCCACCTGATTGTCGTACACCTTGAGTTTTGACTTTATCTGCTGGAGCTCTGTTCTCACATCTGTGAGCGCATTTTCGACCTGAATCATTTCATCGACCGATTCCGCCTGCTCCATCATCTCGAGAAGCCTCTCCTGCTCCTTCTCGAGAGCGGCGCGCCGCGAATCTGTGTCCACATACTGGAGGGTGATGTCATTGGTCGACATGGATTCACTCACCACGTTGCAGGCCGATTTTACCGCCTCCGTGAAGGAATCCAGCTTTTCTGCGGGAATCCGCACCACGTAATACGCAGTCCGGCCTCTCTCCCTGATGGAGCTGTACTCCCGCTCCCCGTAGTAGAGCTCCTCCGCATTCTCCGAAGAAAGAAACGGCGAAGAAGTGCCTCCGCTTTCTATGCTGGAATTCTCTATATAGCCGCCGAGCGAAGACGCCCCGGACGCAATCGCAGTGAGAAGACCGTCAAAATCCTTTGTCTCGACCTCAAAATTCCGGGTGATAATCAGCTTCCTGCTGTAGGGTGTCTCCCCGCTGCTGTCCGCATCGTCCGACGGACTGTCCTGCTCCGCAGCGCTGTCTATGCCGTTTCCGGCGCCTGCCTGCCCCTCCGGATTCGAGCTCTCCGACGCCGCAGCCGTCTCCGCTGCAGCGGCTGAAAGCGGTCCTCCCTCATACTGCGAGGTCTCCGGGCGGCCGAGACCGTCCGAGGCCAGAAAGGAGCCCCGGGAGGCCTGAGAGGCACCACTGGAAAGAGACCTGCTTCCGCACGCGCTGAGGAGAAGCGCGGCAGTCACCATTAAAAATGCCCCTGCCAGTCTGCCACGATGAAGCAGCGCTGCCGCAGTGCCCCTGCCTCGCCCGTCTATCAGATTCATAGCACCTCCTCCTTTCCGAAAAACACCTGATTTCCGAAAATCTTCTGGCTTCTGAAAATCCCCTGGCTTCCGAAAATCCTCCTGTTTTAAAAGCATCTGCCTGATTCCAGCATACCAGAAAATTCTTCTTCTGCAAAATCAATTGGGGAGATCTCCGGACCGGCCTGTCCTTCCGGCGTGCCGGCAGGACGCAGCTTCCTGGCGGGAGGGCTTCATTTCGCGCGCCTCACATAGAGGAGCCCCCGGGACTGCGGCAAACCACAGTTCCGGGGACTCCTGTAAGATTCAGATCTCAGCTCTGACAAGCTGTTCCGTTTCTCTTTGTTTTCTTTTCTGCTTACTGCTTCTTCGTTCCGTCGTACAGATCGACAAGTCTCTGCAGGTAAGCGTAGTGCTCCATCGCCTCGTTCTCGTTCTGCGTGAAGAGCTTCTCCGCCTTCTCCGGATTCTTCAGCATCAGAGAGTTGTAACGAACCTCGCCCATCAGGAACGGACGATACTCGTCTTCCTTCGGTGCCTTGGAATCAAGCGAGAACTTCTTCTCCGCAGCCGGATTGAAGCGGAAGTTGTTCCAGTAGCCGGACTCGAGTGCGAGCTTCTCCTCGGTCATAGCCTTCGCCATGCCCTTCTTGATGCCGTGGTTGATGCACGGTGCATAGGCGATGATGAGGGACGGACCCGGATAAGCCTCTGCCTCGCTGATTGCCTTGACCGCCTGTGCCATATCGCCGCCCATGTTGATGGATGCGACATAGACATAGCCGTAGGTCATTGCGATTCCGGCGAGGTCCTTCTTCTTGGTCTCCTTGCCGCCTGCCGCGAACTGCGCGACAGCGCCGGTCTTGGTGGCCTTGGAGGACTGTCCGCCGGTGTTGGAATAGACCTCGGTGTCGAAGACCATGATGTTGATATCTCTGCCGGATGCGAGCACGTGATCCACGCCGCCGAATCCGATATCATATGCCCAGCCGTCGCCGCCGAATACCCACTGGCTCTTCTTGTTCAGGAAATCCTTCTGCTCGAGAATCTCCTTTGCCTCAGCGCTGCCTTCCTTCTCAAGCGCATCGACCAGCTGCTCCGTAGCTGCGCCGTTCGTCGCGCCGACTGCGAAGGTGTCGATCCAGAGCTTCGCTGCATCCTTCAGCTCCGCGCTGGAGGTGGAATCTGCAATCGCCTCGACCTTTGTCTTCAGGCCGTCGCGGATCGCTCTGTTTGCAAGCAGCATGCCATAGCCGAACTCTGCGTTGTCCTCGAACAGGGAGTTGTCCCATGCCGGGCCCTGGCCCTTCGCGTTGACCGTGTACGGGGTGGACGGCGAGCTGTTGCCCCAGATGGAGGAGCAGCCGGTTGCGTTCGCGATGTACATGTGATCGCCGAACAGCTGGGTGATCAGCTTCGCGTACGGGGTCTCGCCGCAGCCTGCGCATGCGCCGGAGAACTCCAGATACGGCTTCTTGAACTGGGATCCCTTTACCGTGGTCACCTTGAACTTGTCGATGACTTCCTGCTTCTCCGGAAGCGTGACCGCGTAGTCGAAGTACTTCTGGCGGTCGTAGTTCTCCGCGAGCGGGCTCATCACCAGCGTCTTGTTCTTGATGTTGCCCGGGCACACATTCGCGCAGCTTCCGCATCCGGTGCAGTCAAGCACGGAGACGTTGATCTGGAACTTGTAGCCGGTCATGCCGCGGAGATCGAGGAGCTTTGCGCCCTCCGGTGCCTTTGCGGCCTCTTCCTCGGTCATCGCGACCGGACGGATCGCAGCGTGCGGGCAGACATAGGAGCACTGGCAGCACTCGATGCAGGTGTCAGCATTCCAAACCGGAACATTGACCGCGATGCCTCTCTTCTCAAATGCGGAGGTGCCGGACGGCGTCGTGCCGTCTGCGTAATCCATGAATGCGGAAACCGGCAGACTGTTGCCCTCCTGGGCATTGACATAAGCCTGGACACCGTTGACGAACTTGACAGTCGCCTCCGGTCCCTCGGACGCATGCGTGAAGTCAAGGCCCTCATCCTTCGCGTCCTTCCAGCTCTCCGGAACCTTCACCTCGTGAACGCCGTTCGCGCCGGCATCGATTGCAGCCCAGTTCTTCTTGACGACATCCTCGCCCTTGCGGCCGTAGGTCTTCTGCGCAGCATCCTTCATGAGGTCGATTGCCTTCTGCTCCGGGATGATGCCGGTCAGCTTGAAGAATGCGGACTGAAGGATGGTATTGATACGGGTCGGGCCCATACCGACTTCGATACCGATCTTGACACCGTCGATCGTGTAGGACTTGATTTTGTGGTCATAGATGAACTT
>CACXCJ010000090.1 GCA_902766175.1 uncultured Lachnospiraceae bacterium | reverse complement strand
GAACACTGACCAGCGTTCCCAGGAAGGAAAAGAAAATTCCGACTCCCAGTGCCTTCATTGCCTGACCGTGCTGCGTCATCGGATATCCGTCAAAACAGGTGGCGACCGATGAAGGCGTTCCCGGAATGTGCAGCAGGATTGCAGAAATCAGTCCGCCGCTGACACCGCCGATATAAAGGCTCACCAGAAGTGAAAGCGCTCCCATCGGATCGAGCCCGTAAGTCACTGGAAGAAAAAGAGCGATTGCCATGGTCGCACTCAACCCAGGAATCGATCCAAAGATGATGCCGATCACAACCCCTATGAAGATCAGAAGCATAATCATGGGAGTAACAAGGCTCGGAATCCCCAGCACAAACATATTGATCATAATGACTGTTCTCCTTCCCCTGTACTCAGAAACTCAGAATGCCTGCCGGCAGCATGAGATTCAGACCATGCCGGAATGCGAAATACACAGCCAGGGCAGATGCAACCGCAATGACGGCGAACTTCACATAGTTGACTGCTTCCTTTGGACAGAGAAGAATCTCCTCCACAAAAACATAAATGACGGATGAGATGACAAACCCCAGCGGCTCCATCATTATGACGTAGAGAATGGAAATTCCAAGTGTTCCGACAGTGCTCACCATGTCCGTCTTCGGCTCTGCTGACTCATCTGTCTGTGCAACATCTTCCTCTCCCGTCTTCCTTACGTCCCTAATCCCCGAAATCAACTCTACCACTGAAAGAATAGTCAGGCACGCCGCGAGCAGCTTCGGAAAGAATGCAGAGTCAATCACCGCAAAATTGGAAATCTTAATGAACGGAATCTGAACCACATAGATCAGGTCAATTGCGAAAAAGAACACAGCAGTCCATATCTTCCGATACCTCCCAAACCTTCTCATTTCTCCCCCTGTTCTTTCTCCGGACCTTTGATTCGTTCGGAAATGGATTTCTGCAGCTTGCTTCTGTAAAAATCATTCAATATAAAGCTTTGATCACACCGTGTGCTCCGGTATCGAACATCATCGTGTGTTCCCCGGTCCTGATCAGTACGCACGTGCTGAGTCCCAGAGCCCCGGCACTTGATTTCCCCGGGAAAGCCTTTGTCAAAAGGTCAATTTTCATTATTTCTCCTCCCGAATATTTCCGTTTTCTCCCGTCTTGTACAAAATCAAGAGTTCTTTCTCCGTGTTTTTGATTCAGAATCACGGCTCATCAACTATCTTATTTTTAAATGTTTTGATGATTTAATTCAATGCAGTTATATTTAAAATGTGTATCGATTCTACACGTTATTTATAATGAATTGTTTTAATGCAAATCAGTTTTCAGAGTTTAAGTCTTTGAAAACAACATTTGCCTCAATTCATAGGCAAATACTGTTCCGTTTTTGAAAATCAAATGTCCGGAAGCTCTGTCTGCGCCCGGCACCCCGGGAGCTTCTCCCCGGGCATCTCCCGCCGCGGAGCAGGGTGCGTCTTCAGCTGCAGCAAGTCCGCTCCCCGATCAGCACCTCATGACGCCTCAACTCGGCAGGATCCTTTTTGTGATAGCCGTGCCGCCTTCCGACGCAGAAGAGTTCCGTGCCGCCGAGCTTCTCCGCCGCAGTCAGCTCCCCTCCAGCGGTGCGGATCACGAGATCAAGGAGCTGTCCCCCGAGCTCCTCGATGGATGCGGTTCCGCTGATCACGGGACTTGCGTCAAAGTCGAAGCACTCTGTCATGGCAGCATAGGTCTTGTAGTTTCCAGTGATCTTCAGGACCGGCGCAAGCGGATGTCCGGTCGCGTGGCCGCGGCCCGTCGTAAACGCGATGAGCTGGCTTCCGCATCCAATCTCGCCCGTCACGACCTCGCCGTCGTGGCTCTCATAGTCCATCAGGAACAGCCCGTGCTGCCCCTTTTCCGGCGGGACAGCGTACTGAAGCACATCCTGGAAGGGCGCGGAGCCGGATTTGTGGATGCCGCCGAGCGCCTTTTCGACAACACTGCTCACACCGCCGTCAAAATTTCCGCGGCTTATGAGGTAATTCCGGTTCGCCGGCAGGCTGAAATCCAGGCCGCCCCGGAGCACGTCCTCGATCTCGTAGACCGCATCATAGATTTTCTGCGCCACCTCCGCATTGACCGCGCGCTTTGCAAGTACATCCTCGGTCCCGATCAGCTCATTCAGCTCGCTCAAAATCGCGCTGCCGCCCTCCGCGATCACGCGGTCCACCATATCGCCGACCGCAGGATTTGCGGCGAGACCGCTCGTCGCGTCCGTCCCCCCGCACTTTGTGCCGATCATGAGTTTTGAAATCGGGCAGGGCACCCGCTTCTCCCCGGCGAGCAGAGCAGCAAATTTCTTTCCGGTCTCGACGGCTCTCCGGACGGTGTTTGTGACACCGCCCTCCTCCTGAATCACGAACTTTGCCACCGGCTTTCCGGTCGCGCGAACCGCGTCGTAGAGCTCCTGCGGATTGAAGCGCTCGCAGCCGAGGCCGACGACGATCACCGCACCGGCGTTCGGATGGCACCCCATCGCCTTGAGCGTCCGCGCTGTGATCTCAAGATCCAGTCCGACCTGTGAGCAGCCGACTGCGTGCGGCATCGCGACTGCCCCCGGAATCTGCGCTGCGATCTTCTGCGCTGTCGTGTTCGCACAGAAAACAGAGGGAAGAATTACCAGATAATTTCTGGTCCCGACGCTCCCATCGGGACGCACATACCCCATGAACGTGTGCTCCATCTTCTCCGATCCCCTTCCTTACTTCATTCCCCGGTCACAGCCCATGTTGTGATTGTGAATCCAGGTTCCCTTTCTCGCGTCCGAAAGCATGTAGCCGATTTCCTCGCCGTACTTGATTACCCTGTCGCCCTTCTTCAGGTCCCGGATGCAGACCTTATGACCGAACTCAATCGGCTCCAGGAGCGTGATCTCCTCTCCCTCCGGGCTCCTCACCGTATCGCCTCTCTCAGCATCCTCGAGCAGGCACACCACATTGTCCTTCGGATTGATTCTCAAGCTTCTTCGCAGCATCTCTACGCCCTTCTTTTCCCGTGCTGATGATTCCCTGTGCTATTGTTTTACCTCAGGTTCTGTATCAAATCAATTCAACCAGCGGCTTGTATAGTTCTGATTTCAATCATTTTGCGTGTATTGTCGTTCTGTTTTAAAACATATTGACGTGCATTTAACATTCTGTGCCAAATTAAAACTATTTCCGAGAAATTCTGCATCTCTCAACACGCTTCTGCAGAATTTTAAAACTGCCTGCGCAGGAAAATCCCGCGCAGGCAGTTCAAGCTCTCTTTATTTTTGGAAAGTTTCATTTTTTCGGCTGTCTCAGAAGCTTACTTCGCCGTCAATTTTCTCGCCGGTCAGGTCGATCGCGACGCGAAGGCAGTTGTGGCTGTCATGTGCGTAGTCGAACGCATCCTCCCAGTGATCCAGCGTGTAGTAATCCGTGACAAGCGGATCCAGGTTCACGCGGCCGGATGCCACCAGCTTGATCGCGGTCTCCCAGTCGTAGGGAATCTGCGAGATCTCGCCCTTCACGTCAATTTCCTTGGTGATGATCTTGTGTGTGTCCACCGGAGCGATGATGCCTCCGCGGATTCCGCCGCCGGCCCAGAGCACCCGGCCGCCCTTCCGGACAATATCGAGGGACTGCCCGATCGGCTCCACCTGGCCTGAATTCTCCAGGACAACGTCGACGCCGATCCCGCCGGTGATCTCATTCACCGCCTTCTGGAGATCCTCCTTCTCGACATTCACGATATAATCTGCGCCGAGCTTCTTTGCCATCGGGAGGCGGAACTCCTCATCTCTTGTGACACCGCTCATGATGATCGGGCCCGCGCCGATCGCCCTGCAGACCTGCATCATCAGAATGCCGCGCGCGCCCGGTCCGAGGATCGCGACGCTCTCGCCTGCCCGCACGCCCATGCGGGAAATGACGCTGTGCACGGATCCCGCCGTCGGCTCCATGAGAACTGCCTTATTCGTCTTGACCGACTCCGGAAGGACATGCAGCTGATACTCCGGCCACACCGTGTACTTCGCAAAGCCTCCGCCAGTCGTGTAGTGCGCGCGCCCCTCCATGGACGGGAGATTATTGCAGATGTTGAAGCGGCCGGAGAGGCATGCCGGGCAGTGTCCGCAATAGTTCGTCACAATCTCGTGGACCACGCGGTCGCCGACCCTGACGCGCGTCACCTCCGGCCCCACTGCGACAACCTTGCTCACAATCTCATGGCCCGCGGTGCATCTTCTCGGTGCCGTGCTGACACCAGTCTTGTCCTCTCTCCAGCGGTGAATATCACTTCCACAGATTCCGCAGTACTGCACCTCGCAGATCACATCGTGCGGTGCGTAGCGGGACTCCCCGAGAACCGGAACCGGCTGCATCTCCAGCTTCATGTCCCCGTTCGGGTACGCAACAATTGCTCTCATC
Source organism: uncultured Lachnospiraceae bacterium (assembly GCA_902766175.1). GTDB lineage: Bacteria > Bacillota > Clostridia > Lachnospirales > Lachnospiraceae > Moryella. Next base: position 12,127 of record CACXCJ010000090.1, on the reverse strand, counting down.
TGTGCCATAGCTCAATCTCCTCCTTTGTGGTTCTTTCCCAGCCTGATTCTGAACTTGTTTCTGATGCTTCTCTGATCCCCTGCTCTTTCAATCCTTTGTCCAGATTATCGCAGAGGATTTGTTCTGATTCAATACTAGTTCTTTGAATTATCGTGCTGTTTCAGATCGTATTTTGCGATTTACTGTTTTAATATAAAACATTTTTGCAGATAATTTTAGATTTGTTTTATTTGAAAACAAGATATAATAAAGAAGAACAAAGCAAAGCGTCGGAAGACAAGTTCCCCGCCTGCCTCCAGGCAGGGGCACGCGGGCGGAGGTTAAGCCGCTCGAAAGTAACAGGTCCCCGTCCGCCTCCAGGCAGGGGAGAGAAAAGCTCATGGATCTCACAGGAAAAAGCATATGGATAAGGTAAGAATACTGGCAATTACGCCGGATCCGGGAATGGAACAGATGTTTCTTCAGATCGCTTCTTCGAGAAATGACATCGAAATCAGGACCGTCATGGGCAACATCACAAACTGGAGACAGGCGCTGGACAGATATCCGCGGGATTCCTTTGATGTTGTGATCTCCCGCGGCGGTACTGCGCGGAAGATCCGCTCAAGCACGGACCTCTCTGTCGTCGAGATCCGTGTCTCGCTCTACGACATGCTCTGCAGCCTGAAAAACGCCGAGCACTACACAGGCCGCATCGCAATCGTAGGCTTTTCCAATGTGACGGAAAGTGCCGCCCAGCTCACCAGCGTCATGGGATACGACACCACGATTCTTGAGCTCACGGAATACTCAGATGTAAAAAAAGAGCTGCTTCAGCTGAAAAGCCAGGGGTACGATCTCTTTCTCGGTGACTACATCACGTATCGAAACGCTTCCAGCCTCGGTCTGACCGCGCTTCTCATCACCTCCGGGGAGAAAAGTCTCCGGGATGCGGTCGATGAGGCCGTCCAGCTGGTCACCGAGCGGCGCTCCACGCGCGCCGAGAATTATCTTCTCCGATCCATGCTGCAGCAGGAGTGGGACGCCTATGCCGTATTCACGGAATCCGGCACAGCGGCAATTCAGAGTGCCTCGTTCTTCACAGGTACAGAAGAAGGCTCCGGCAGCGCCGAGGGAAGCGCGGACTACACAGCTCTGATCGAACAGGTGCGCTCCTCGGTTCTCCACCTTCAGTCCGACTTCGAGACTGTTCAATTTGACTGGAATCACAGCACATGGCTTCTCAACATGCGCCGCCTTTATTATGGAAGCGAGGCGTTCATCACCTGCTGCCTGAAAAAGAACACCGCTCCGTTCTTTCCGTCCGGAAAGGGCATCACGCTGAAAAGCCGGGAGGATCTCTCCGCCGGCGATCCGATCGACACGCTGATCTCCGCATCCGTAAAGGACACGATACGGACCTACGCCGCCTCCTCTCTGCCGGTCCTTATTCTCGGGGAAACCGGCACGGGACACGACTCCGCCGCCCGGATGCTCTATCTCCTGAGCAATGCATCTGACCGCGGCTTTGTGACGCTTGACTGCCGGGTCATCACCGACAAAGAGTGGAATTATCTCATTTCAAGCGAGCAGTCCCCGCTCTTCGAAAACGGCTACACATTCTATCTGCAGAATGTCGAGCTTCTCTCAGCGAATACCGCGCAGAAAATCTGCGAATTCCTTGACCAGACGAACTGCACGCGGCGCTGCCGCATCTTCGCCTCCTGCGTCAGGGGAAGGAATGTGAAGGAGGACGACTACCTGAGCACCTATCTGAAGTCCCATTTCTCGACCATCCTTCTCCGCCTTCCGGCGCTCCGGAGCTGCCGGGAGGATATCTATAACCTCGAGATTCTCTGCATCAACCGCATGAATTCCATGCTCGGGAAACAGGTGATCGGCCTCACGCCGGAGGCATCGGAGCTTCTCCACTCCTTCGACTGGAACGAAAACCTGGTCCAGTTTGAGCGCGTGATCCGCACGCTCGTGCTCGGCGCAAGAACCCCGTACATCACGCAGGCCGCTGCCGCAGCTGTTCTGAAGGAAGAAGGCCCGTCCGAGGCCTCCTCACTGAAGCCCGGATGCGCCTCGGTAAATCTCCGCCAGCCGCTCTCGGAAATCGAATACGACGTGATCCGAATGGTTCTCGAGGAGGAGGGAGGAAATCAGAGCCGCACCGCCGTCCGGCTCGGCATCGGCAGATCCACGCTCTGGGCGGTGATGAAACGGCACCGGTGAAGCTATCCCGGCCCTTGATCTCCGGGCCTCAGTACTTCTCCGTGTAATTCACGATATATCCCGCCTCATCCAGGGTAAAGCGGCCGTTCAGGGTCACCTCCTGCTCCGCCCCGCTCCGCCCGTAGCGGAAGGCGCCGTCTGCGCCGAACGAGGCGCGGTCGCCTGTGAGATAGGTTTCGGCACTCACCGCCGGGAGCGTGCCGTCCTCCGCGAGAGAAACCGCAAGAACCGGGCAGTCCTTCCGGATAAAGACGCTCCCCGTGTAGTAGAGATCCGCGCTGTCGAAGCTCTCATCCGAAGGATCCTCTCCGCGATAGGCGATGTAATAGCCCTTTTTATTTTTTCCTGTGTTCACCGGACGGAGATATTCCCGGGCGCTGTATCCGGTCCCGTCCTTCCGCTCGAGCGTGTAGATGCCGTCTTCCGAGATCTCTGCGACCTCATAGACCTTCCCGTTCACCTTCAGTGTGTCTCCGACCCCGGCGGACTTCACCTCGTCCTCATCGTATTTCACATAGGCGAACAGCAGCACATTCGTGAGCTCAAAGCAGTCTCCCCGGTCGACTGCCTCGGTGCGGCTCCGGCCGTTTTCGTCCGTGCTGTTCATTAAGAACGGTTCCCGCAGGCGGTAGGCATTCGTGAGCGCCGTGTATGTCACGGCTTCCGCCGGAACTGCCGCAGCGGAAGCTGACCCGGCGGATGCCGCAAAGCTTCTGACCGCGCCGAAATTCCCGGCTCCCGCCAGAACCAGAACTGCCAGAGCAAGAGAAGCGGCAGCTCTTCTTTTTTCTCTGTTTCTCCAGTCCATCCCTTTTCTCCTTCCGAACGGGGTCCCTGCGCCATGCGCTCCCTTCGTCTATGTCCACACCCCGCTCATCCCCTTGCCCTCTGAACGAGGTCCCTGCGCCACATGCTCCGCGGGTAGTTTCACCGATTCTTCTGTCACTTTAGCACAGGAAGCCAAATTATCCTGAACGCGTGAGATATGTTATACTCAGGACATGAGCAAACTGAATGACATGAATAAATTGAATGACGATTTTCCTGCATTTTTGAGAGAAAAAATCGCCGCGGACCGCGCGCGGAAAAAGAAGGAACCCACGCATGAGGCAGCAGTCCTGGCACCGATTCTCTTGACTGAGACCGGGCCGGAGCTTCTGTTCGAGGTGCGCTCCTGGTCCCTGAAGCACCAGCCCGGGGATGTCTGCTTTCCCGGCGGGTCGCTCGAGCCCGGTGAGACGCCGCGGGACGCCGCGCTCCGGGAAACCTGCGAGGAGCTTCTCGTGTCCCCGGAGCAGGTCACGATCATCGACTCCTTCGCGGAGAGCGCGACCCCTTCCGGCGGAAAGGTCACCGCATTTGCCGGCATTCTCCGCGGATACACCGGCACCTGCTCGAAGGATGAGGTGGACCGCGTCTTCACCGTTCCGATCAGCTGGTTTCTGCACCACGAGCCGGAATTCCGGACCGGAGTCCAGATGAATCTGCCCGGAAGTGATGTCCCGCAGGAACTGCTTCCAAACGGAAAAAATTATCAGTGGGCAAAGACCACCTACCGCATCCCCTTTTACTTCGGAACCGATCCGCTGATCTGGGGGCTCACCGCGCGGTTTACGAGGGCGCTCGTGAAAATCCTGAAATCGTGAAAGTTTCAGACTTTCAGGAGTCTCCCGGTCCGCATGGGCGCCGCCGTTCAGTCCTGTTCCGCGGCCGCGCGCACGTAGCACCCGCCGTTCAGTCCACCTCCGCAGCCGCTCTTCAGTTTTGTTCCGCGGCTGCGCGCACGTAGTGGCCGCTCTTCCCGCCGGACTTCTCAACGAGGTGAATTTCTCCCAGCTCCATCGACCGGTCCAGCGCCTTGCACATGTCGTAAATTGTGAGAAGGGCGGTGCTCACGCCAGTCAGCGCCTCCATTTCGACGCCGGTCTGTCCCTGACACTTCACGGTGCAGACCGCCGTGACCGCCGAGCGCTCCTCGTCAACGCGGAAATCCACCGCGCACTTCTGAAGCAGAAGCGGGTGGCACATCGGAATGAGGTGCGGCGTCTCCTTGACACCCATGATCCCCGCGACGCGCGCCACGCCAAGGACATCTCCCTTTTTTACGGATCCCTCCGTGATGGCCCGCAGGACCTCCGGACCCACGAAAATTGTCCCCTCGGCCACTGCCGTGCGGTTTGTCGGGATTTTTCCCGAGACATCCACCATCACGGCACTCCCGTTCTCGTCGAAGTGATTCAGCTTTCTGAAATTCTCCATTCTGCTCTGTGCCCTCCTTTCCTGCGCGCCGGTCAAAAAGGGACTCTGGTCCCTCCGTCTCTGCGCACCGGTCGAAAAGGAGCGCCGTGCCCTTTGAGACACGGCGCTCCCGCTGCATTCGTTTCTTGCCTGGCGTTTTCAGAACCGTCCTGCTTTCGCAGCCTCTTCGATGGAAACCGCGACGCTGACCGTCATTCCGACCATGGGGTTATTGCCCGCGCCGATCAGGCCCATCATCTCGACATGTGCCGGGACGGAGGAGGAACCCGCGAACTGCGCATCGGAGTGCATGCGGCCCATCGTGTCAGTCATGCCATAGGAAGCGGGACCTGCCGCCATGTTGTCCGGATGAAGCGTGCGGCCCGTTCCGCCGCCGGATGCCACGGAGAAGTACTTCTTTCCCGCCTCCAGGCGCTCCTTCTTATACGTGCCTGCGACCGGATGCTGGAAGCGGGTCGGGTTCGTGGAGTTTCCGGTGATGGAGACGTCCACGTTCTCATGCCACATGATCGCGACACCCTCCTGGACATCGTTTGCGCCGTAGCACTTCACGAGCGCGCGCGGGGACGTCGGATCCTTGGAATAGCATTTCTCAAAGACAATCTTCAGCTCTCCCGTGTAGTAGTCGTAATCCGTCTCGACATACGTAAACCCGTTCACGCGGGAGATGATCTGCGCCGCATCTTTTCCCAGGCCGTTCAGGATGACGCGGAGCGGCTTCCTGCGGACCTTGTTCGCCTTCTCTGCGATTCCGATTGCGCCCTCCGCAGCCGCGAAGGACTCGTGACCCGCGAGGAACGCGAAGCACTCGGTGTCCTCCTCCAGGAGCATCTTGCCGAGATTTCCGTGGCCGAGGCCGACCTTTCTTCTGTCCGCGACGGAGCCCGGGATGCAGAAGGACTGAAGTCCCTCGCCGATGGCAGCAGCCGCATCGCTCGCCTTGCGGCAGTTCTTTTTGATCGCGATCGCTGCGCCGACCGTGTATGCCCACTTCGCGTTCTCAAAGCAGATCGGCTGAATCTTCTCTACCATGTGATAGACATCCAGTCCCGCGTCCTTCGTGATCTTCTCCGCCTCTTCAATGGAACCGATCCCGTACTCTGCGAGCTTTGCGAGGATCTGCTTCTCTCTTCTCTCATAGGATTCAAACAGTGCCATTTTTATATGTCCTCCTCATCACTCTTTGCGCGGGTCAATGAATCTCACAGCATCTGCACAGCGGCCGTAGGAGCCGGAAGCCTTCTTCAGCGCTTCGCCGGCGTCATCGCCCGCCTTGATGAAGTCCATCATCTTGCCGAAATTCACAAACTTGTAGCCGATCACCTCATCGTTCTCGTCAAGCGCGAGCTCGGTGACGTAGCCGTCCGTCATCTCGAGGTAGCGCGGGCCCTTCTCCAGGGTTCCGTACATGGTTCCGATCATGGAGCGGGTTCCCTTGCCGAGATCCTCAAGCCCTGCGCCGATCTGAAGCCCGTCCTCGGAGAACGCGCTCTGGGAGCGGCCGTAGACGATCTGCAGGAAGAGCTCCCGCATTGCGGTGTTGATGGCATCGCACACGAGGTCCGTATTCAGCGCCTCGAGAATGGTGAGGCCCGGAAGAATCTCCGCTGCCATGGCGGCGGAGTGCGTCATGCCGGAACATCCGATTGTCTCCACCAGGGCCTCCTGAATGACCCCGTTCTTCACGTTCAGGGACAGCTTGCACGCGCCCTGCTGCGGCGCACACCAGCCCACGCCATGCGTGTAGCCGGAAATGTCCTTGATCTCCTTCGCCTTCACCCATTTTGCTTCCTCCGGAATCGGAGCAGCCCCGTGGTGCACGCCCTGGCCGACGTGACACATGTTCTTTACTTCCGCAGAGTAAATCATATTTGGTCTCCCTTCTTGGTTTCCATGCGAATCCGCACAGTTTCGCAGCCTGATCTGCCACCGGCCTCCGCGGCGTTTCTTCGGAATTTCCGGCGCTTAAATCACGCTGAGTTTAGCACAGAAAATACGCTCTTGCAACGCGCTTCCCGGAGAAAGAGGCGGCCCGGGACATCTCCCCGGCGGGCCGCGCACCCGTCCCGCGCTTCCCCCGCCGGTGCCGCGAGGCTTTCCCGGCAGCAGTTTTTCAGAATACGATCCCGTATTTCTGAATCCGGTACTGAAGGCTCTGGCGGCGGAGCCCCAGCCGCTCCGCTGTCTTCGTGACATTCATCCCGTTCTCCCGGAGCGCTTCCCGGATGAGCTTCTCCTCATAGCGGCCGAGCATCGTTTCCAGCGTCGCGCCCGCAGGGAGAGCGGCAGGGGTGCTCTCTCCGGACGCATCCGGCTCTGCTTCATCCGCATCCGCTCTCTCCGCCGCGCCCGCGCCGCCGTCTTCCTCTCCCTTTGCTTCCTTTAAGAGATACGCCGGCAGATACTCCAGGCGGAGAACTGCATCGTCCGAGACATTTTCCGCGTGGTCCAGGACGTGGAACAGCTCCCTGATGTTTCCGGGCCAGGAGTAGTGCCGGAAGAGCTCCATCACAGCCGGATCCACCTGGTTGAAGGAGCGGACATACTGATACGCCGTGACGCGGAGGTAGTAGTCGATCAGGTCCTCGAGATCCTCCGGCCGCTCACGGAGCGGCGGAAGCTCCACCATCATCGTCGAGATCCGGTAGAAGAGGTCCTGCCTCAGCCGCTTCTCCGCGATCGCATGGAACGGATTCTCGTTACAGGAAGCGAGGAAGCGCACATCCGTCTGAAGCTCTGCCGTCCCCCCGAGCCGCCGGAAGGTCTTCTCCTGCAGAACGCGCAGGAGCTTTGACTGAAGTGTCATGCTCATGGAATTCAGTTCATCCAGGAAGATGGTCCCGCCGTCCGCCTGTTCCAGATACCCGGGGTGATTCTCGCTCCCCGTAAAGCTTCCCTTCACAGTGCCGAACAGCATGCTCTCAAGCAGGTTCTCGGGAATCGCCGCGCAGTTAATTGCAAGGAACTGCCCGTCCTTCCGGCTGCTGAACTTGTGGATGCTCTGCGCGTACATTTCCTTGCCGGTCCCGGTTTCCCCGACCAGCAGGACGCTGCAGTCGTGCTGAGCCGCGCGCCTGGCGAGCGCCAGCGTGTCCTGAAGAATTCTGCTGTGCCCGACGATCTGATCAAAGCTGTATCCGTTGAAGTGGTGTCCGGCGCCGCTCTTGTAATTCTTCAGCGCATCCCGGGACTCCTGCATAACCCGGATCTGCCGGTCCGCGATCTCCCTGTTCGCCTCGAAGGCGACCGCCCCCGCCACCTCCCGGTTCTTAAAAATCGGGTACGACGTGTTGACCGTGAGAAGATCCTTTCCCTCCGCGTTCCGGAAGCGGTCCACGCGGTTGATGACGGGCGCCCCGGTGGACAGGCAGGTGAGCGTCGTGCTGTACTCCTTTGAGAGATCATAGAGATCCAGAAGATGCTTGCCCCGGATTTCCGTGTCCTTCCGGATTCCGTTGATTTTTCTGGAGCAGCGGTTAAAAAAGACCGCACTTCCGCCCCTGTCATAGATCTGGATTCCCTCCTGCACCTCATCCAGCGCGCGGGCCAGGAGATAGGAGGTGATGTCCTCCTGCTTCACGGCGAGAAGCCAGCCGTCCGGAAGCTTCACCGAGAGCCAGTCGATGCGGATCCCCGCCCGAACCGTGCTCCCGCTCTCCGGGGACAAGACCTCTTGCGCAGGGAGATTCAGTTCCGGAAATACATCGCTCAGAAGCTTTCCGACAAAGTCTCCGGTCTCCGGAAAGAACGTCCGGTTCCCCGCGCCGGAGGAGAAGCACGCGCGGGTAATCCTCCGCCCTGTATCAAGAATCAAGCAGACATCAAAGAGATCCATGAATTCCTTTCTTCTCTGCGGAAGCCGCACGCAGAGGATCATGATATCCTGAATTTAAGCATCCGGCGTTTTCTCTGTCAATCCTGGAAAGCAAAGAAATTTTGCACCGCCATATGATTTTGCATTTCCTGCCGTCTCGCAGAGCTTCCTTCTCCATTTAAAATTTAAATTTTTTCTCAAATTTTCTTCATTATTTCAATATTTTCCTTGAAAATTTTTAAAATTGGCATACTATTTGCTGTATATATCGTGCTGCCTTAAAATTTGAATCTTTTTGCACGCATCTCTGCGGGAGGCACTGCTGTGAAAAACAATGACACACACACCGTAACGCTGGAAAGCCGCGGCATCACGCTGGAGGAATACATGGCGGTGGTGCGCTTCAGCGCAAAGCTCGAATTCTCCGAGGAATTTCTCGCACCGGTCCGGAAGGGCCGGGCGCTGATCGACCGTTTTCTCGCGGAGGACCGCGCGGTCTACGGCGTCACAACCGGCTTCGGCGACAATGTACAGTACGCGATTCCGACCGATGAGGCGCTGGAGCTTCAGAGGCGGATTGTCCGCTCTCACTCCGTCGCTGTCGGAAAGCCGCTCGAGGAGGAGAAGGTCCGCGCGATTCTCCTGCAGATGATTCTCAATGCGAGAGGCGGCCACACCGGCCTGAGCGTTGAGACGCTTGAGGCAATCCGCGCGTTCCTGAACGAGAAAATTGTCCCGTTCGCGCCTGGAAGCGGCTCGGTCGGCTACCTCTCTGTCGAGGCGCACATCGTGATGGCCCTGATCGGGGAGGGAAGCGTCCTCGAGAACGGCGTCCGCATTCCCGCCGCAGACGTTCTGAAAAAGAAGGGGTTCTCCCCGGTGGTCCTCAAGTGCAAGGAGGGACTCTCCCTCCTGAACGGCACCATCAGCGTGACGGCGCTCGCGGTGATTGCTCTCTACGACGCAGAGACCTGCGTGAAGACACTGGACATCGTCACGGCGCTCTGCTTTGAGGCGCTGAAGGGAACCGTAAAGGCGCTGGACGAGCGCATTCTGAGGGTCAAGAATCACAGAGAGGGAATTCAGGCGGCGAGAAATCTGCGCGCCATGCTGCGCGGCAGCGAGATTGCCGAGAAGTCCCTGAACGAAAAGGTGCAGGACTGCACGATGCTCCGCGCGGCGCCCCAGCTTCTCGGCTCGGTTCACAAGCTCTTCCTCGAGGCGGAGGAGGTCATTCTCGACGAGATGCACGCCGTGAGCGACAACCCGGAGATCTTTGCGGAGACGGACGATGACGGCACGGCGCTTATGTGCGGAAATTTCGAGGGGAACTACGTCGGCTCCCACGCGGATATTCTCTGCATGGCGGCAGCGATCGCGGCAAAGCAGCTGGAGAGCGGCATCAACCGCATGGTGAATCACCACCTGAGCGGCGGGCTCCCGGATTTCCTCGTCGCAAAACCAGGCCTGAACAACGGCTTCATGATTGTCCAGTACACGGCTGCGGGATTAAATCACGAGGTCAAGGCCCTCGCCCTTCCGGCGACCGCCGACAACATCTCCACCTGCGCGGACCAGGAGGACCCGGTCTCGATGGCCTACAGCGCGTCGAAGAAGGCGTGCGAGAGCATGGAGCATCTCCTGAACCTCACCGCGCTCTACTGCTTCACGGTCTGCCAGGCGGTGGACTTCCGAAAGCCGCTGAAGCCGTCGCCCTTTGACCAGAAAATCATCGACTACGTCCGGAGAGAGGTGCCCTTCGTCGACGAGGACCGCTATCTCTATCCCGGAATCGAGGTCCTGGAGCGCATGGTGAAGAACCGGGAGCTCATCCGGACCGCCGAGGAGAGTCTCGGAACGCTGGAGCTCTGAACCAGCCGGGCGCCGCATTCACACGCATATCCTTCGGGAGCCGGGAGCTTCCGATTCTGATATGGAACAAACAAAGATCGCTTCAAGAAAAAGGGGGTAAATGTTTTAATGGAAAAGAAGTCGAAGATCACCATTCGAAAGCCGGTGTTCCTGACAATGGGCGCGATCTACATCGCAGTCATTCTTCTGGGACTCATCGCTCCGCAGGCATTTGCCGACGGCGAGACCGCAATCGTCAATTTTGCCTGCCAGAACTTCGCCTGGGCGTATCAGATTCTCACGATTCTTCTCCTCGTCTTCTGCTTCTGGGTCATGTTCAACAAGAAGGTCGGCGACATCAAAATCGGCGGCAGGGACGCAAAACCGATCATGAGCCGCTGGAGCTGGTTTGTCATCACGCTGTGCGGCGGCATCGCAACCGGCATCGTGTTCTGGTCCATCGCCGAGCCGATCACGCACTACATGTCCGGTATTCCGCTGTTCCCTGACATCCTTCCGGAATCTCCCATGGCGGCGAAGCTCGCTCTCAGCACGACCTACCTTCACTGGGGCCTCTGCGAGTACGCGTACTACGCGGTGCCCGGCATCGTCATCGGAATCGCAGTCTACAACCTGAAGCTCCCGTACCGGATCTGCTCCTGCCTGTACCCGATCTTCGGAAAAAAGGTCATGGGCAGGATCGGAACCGTCATTGACATCGTCGCAATCTTCGGCCTTGCGGGCGGTGTGAGCTCCTCTCTCTGCGAGGGCGCACTGCAGATCGGCGCGGGCATCGGCATCATCAGCTCCATCGATCCCGGAAAGATGATGTGGATCGTCATTCTGACCGCAACCGTCATCACCTTCATTCTCTCGAGCTACACCGGCATTTCCCGCGGTGTCCGCTTCTTCTCCGACGCGAACGCAAAGCTCTACCTGGGGCTCATGGCATTCGTCCTTCTCGTCGGGCCGACGGTCTACATCCTGAATCTCGTGTGCGAGTCCCTGGGCTTCCACTTTGACCACTTCATGGAGCAGGTCACCTACACCGGATACTGGAACGACGGCGATATGTGGCCGACCTGGTGGACCGTCAACTACTGGAGCTGGATGATCGCTTACGCGCCGCTGATGGGCATCTTCCTCGCGAAGATTGCGCGCGGCAGAAGCCTCCGCGAGTTCACGCTCTTCAATTTCATTCTTCCGGGCGCATTTGACTGCCTGTGGTTCGGCATTTTCGGCGGAGCAGCAATCTTCTATGAGAACAAGACCGGCGGACAGACCTGGCAGATCATGAACGACAGCGGAACGGAGGCGGCCGTCTTCGGTTTCTTCAAGAATTTCCCGCTGACCACCGTCCTGCAGGTCGTCTTCATCTTCACGATCTTCATCTCCATTGTCACGCTCTGCGACTCCATGACCACCACGATTTCTTCCCTGTCCGTCAACGCGAAGAACACCGCGACAGTCGAGCCGCCGGCAAAGGTCAAGATCTTCTGGGGCATCACACTGTCTCTCGTCGCATTTGTGAACCTTGCGACCGCAAACACGGTCGGCGCGGTGAGCGGCATCGACGCGACGAAGCAGCTGGCAATCACCTCGGCCTTCCCGCTTCTGATCGTGAACTACCTCATCCTCTTCGCCGGCTTCAAGATGCTGACTCACTACGACCAGTATGACACGATCGATCATCCCGAGAAGTCGATCGTCGACAAGGCCGTCATCGTGGACTACGATATCGACGAGACCGTGGACTGAACATTTCGTCACGGCATCGGTCGAGACACCGAGCTTTCAAAGCGCTGTGCAGGGCAGCCTCTGTCCCTGCACGCGTTTCTTTCAGGGGGAGGAACTACTATGGAAACATCCGGAAATATCATCACGCTCGGCGGGCGTCTCTCGGTCCGGGAGCTGATTGAGATCGCGCGCGGGCACGCAAAGGTTGCATTTTCAAAGGAGTACTGTGACCGGGTAAACCGCTCGAGG
>CACXCJ010000089.1 GCA_902766175.1 uncultured Lachnospiraceae bacterium | reverse complement strand
TTGATAACCTCCTCTAGTACGTCCCAAACCTCAGGCTGAAGCTTTTCAACCATCTTCTTGGCACTCTTTATGTTGTGTGCGGTACCATTTGCCACCAGTTCCTTCATAACGAAGGGCTTGAAAAGCTCGATGGCCATCTCCTTCGGAAGACCGCACTGGTATATCTTCAGTTCGGGGCCCACGACGATAACAGAACGGCCGGAGTAGTCAACTCGCTTGCCCAGCAGGTTCTGACGGAACCGTCCCTGCTTTCCTTTCAGCATGTCGGAGAGGGACTTCAGGGCGCGGTTTCCGGGACCTGTGACCGGCCGGCCTCTTCTGCCGTTATCGATCAGGGCATCCACCGCCTCCTGGAGCATGCGCTTCTCATTCCGGACGATGATGTTCGGGGCGCCGAGCTCGAGCAGGCGCGCGAGGCGGTTGTTCCGGTTGATGATTCTTCTGTACAGGTCGTTTAAGTCGCTCGTCGCGAAGCGGCCGCCGTCCAGCTGGACCATGGGGCGGATATCCGGCGGGATGACCGGCACGATCGTGAGGATCATCCACTCCGGGCGGTTTCCGGACTTCCGGAACGCCTCGACGCACTCGAGACGCTTGATCAGCTTGGCCCGCTTCTGGCCGGATGCGGTCTCAAGCTCCTTTGTCATCTCGGCGGATTCCTTGTCGAGATCGATCGCCTTCAGGAGCTCGAGGATGGACTCAGCGCCCATTCCTGCGCGGAAGGAATCCCAGCCGTAGGTCTCCTGCGCCTCCCGGTACTCCTTCTCCGAGAGAATCTGCTTGTAGGAGAGTTTCGTCTGGCCGGGGTCGAGGACAATATAGGAAGCGAAATACAGGACCCGCTCCAGAATCCGCGGGGAGAGGTCGAGGATCAGTCCCATGCGGCTCGGAATTCCCTTGAAATACCAGATGTGGGACACCGGCGCGGAAAGGACGATGTGGCCCATGCGCTCGCGGCGCACAGAGGATTTCGTGACCTCGACGCCGCAGCGGTCGCAGATCACGCCCTTGTAACGGATCTTCTTGTACTTTCCGCAGTGGCACTCCCAGTCCTTCGTCGGGCCGAAGATGCGCTCGCAGAACAGACCATCCTTCTCCGGCTTGAGGGTTCTGTAGTTGATGGTCTCCGGCTTCTTCACCTCGCCGTGGGACCACTCGAGAATTCTCTCCGGGGATGCAAGGCCGATCTTAATGGCGTCGAACGTCACCGGCTCATAGCTTGTTTTCGTTTCAGGCATCTGTGCAAAGCCTCCTTTTTAAGCTCGCGTCAGCACTTGCTGCAGTCAGTTATTCATCGTCCGGTGTTCCGCCCTGCTCCGGTGCATAGCTGTCGCCGCCCTCGGCATCGTCCTCCGGCATCGCGGCCGCGGGAGCATCTCCCTCTGCGTTGACCAGTTCGCCGTTCCGGAACTCCTGCTGCGTGTATCCGGCGGAGGAGTAGTCCTCGTCGCCTCTGTAGCGGCGGTCGCCCTCCAGGATGGAGCGCATCGTCGGGCTGTCCTCGTCGACATTCTCCTTGAGTTCCACTTCCTCGCCGTTGTCCTTCAGCACATGGACATCCAGCGCAAGGGACTGCAGCTCCTTAAGGAGGACCTTGAAGCTCTCCGGCACGCCTGCCTGCGGAATGTTCTCGCCCTTGATGATGGCCTCATAGGTCTTCACGCGGCCCACGACATCATCCGACTTCACCGTCAGGATCTCCTGCAGCGTGTACGCCGCGCCGTACGCCTCGAGTGCCCAGACCTCCATCTCTCCGAAGCGCTGTCCGCCGAACTGCGCCTTGCCGCCGAGCGGCTGCTGGGAGACCAGGGAGTAGGGGCCGGTGGAGCGCGCGTGGATCTTGTCGTCCACCAGGTGATGGAGCTTCAGGTAGTGCATGAAGCCGATTGTGGTCTTTCCCTCGAACAGCTCGCCTGTGCGGCCGTCGCGGAGCTGGACCTTGCCGTCCCTCGAGATCGGGACGCCCTTCCACTCCGCCCTGTGGTCGAGGTGCGCTCCCAGGTAGTCGATGATCTCCGGGCGCAGCACATCGCTGTACTTCTTCTTGAAATCCTCCCAGGTGCCGTTCACGTAGTCGTTCGCCATCTCGAGCATGTCGGTGATGTCCTGCTCGGACGCGCCGTCAAAGACCGGGGACGAGACATTGAAGCCGAGGACCTTCGCCGCGAGGGAGAAGTGAATCTCCTTCACCTGTCCGATGTTCATTCGGGACGGGACGCCCAGCGGGTTCAGGACGATGTCGAGCGGGCGGCCGTTCGGCAGGAACGGCATGTCCTCCACCGGGAGAATGCGGGACACGACGCCCTTGTTGCCGTGGCGTCCTGCCATCTTGTCGCCGACCGAGATCTTTCTCTTCTGGGCGATGTAGACTCTCACGTTCTGGTTCACGCCCGGCGGCAGCTCGTCGCCGTTTTCTCTCGTGAAGACGCGCGCATCCACGACGGTTCCGTACGCGCCGTGCGGCACCTTGAGAGAGGTGTCGCGCACCTCGCGCGCCTTCTCGCCGAAGATCGCGCGGAGCAGGCGCTCCTCTGCGGTGAGCTCGGTCTCGCCCTTCGGCGTGACCTTGCCGACGAGAATATCGCCCGCGCGGACCTCCGCGCCGATGCGGATGATGCCTCTGTCATCGAGGTCCTTCAGAGCGTCCTCTCCGACGCCCGGGACATCCCGCGTGATCTCCTCCGGGCCGAGCTTCGTGTCTCTGGACGCGCACTCGTACTCCTCGATGTGGATCGAGGTGAAGACATCGTCCTTCACAAGGCGCTCGGAGAGCAGGACCGCGTCCTCGTAGTTGTATCCCTCCCAGCACATGAAGCCGATCAGCGGGTTCTTGCCGAGGCCGATCTCTCCGTTGTGCGTGGACGGACCGTCCGCGATCACCTCTCCCGCCTCGACGTGATCTCCCGCGTCGACGATCGGCTTCTGGTTGTACGAGTTCGACTGGTTGCTTCTCTGGAACTTCGTCAGGTGGTAATCATCGATCTCCCCGTTGTCATCGCGGCGGATCGTGATTTCATTGCCCGCGCTCATCACGACGGTTCCCGCGTGGCGCGCGACCTGGCAGACGCCGGAGTCGACAGCCGCCTTCCCCTCAATGCCGGTGCTGACCACCGGGGTGTCCGTGATCATCAGCGGGACCGCCTGACGCTGCATGTTGGAGCCCATCAGCGCGCGGTTCGCGTCATCGTTCTGCAGGAACGGAACCATGCTCGTCGCGACGGAGAAGACCATCTTCGGGGAGACATCCATGAGGTCGATCCGCTGTTTCTGGAACGCGGAGGTCTGCTCCCGGTATCTTCCGGAGACGTTCGCGTGGATGAAGTGCCCCTCCTCGTCGAGCGGCTCATTTGCCTGCGCGACCGTGAAGTTGTCCTCCTCGTCCGCGGAGAGATACACCACGGAATTCGTGACGCGCGGGTTCTGCGGATCGCTCTTGTCGATCACGCGGTAAGGCGCCTCGATGAATCCGTACTCGTTCACGCGCGCGTAGCTCGCGAGGGAGTTGATCAGTCCGATGTTCGGGCCCTCAGGCGTCTCGATCGGGCACATTCTGCCGTAGTGCGTGTAGTGGACATCGCGGACCTCGAATCCGGCGCGGTCTCTCGAGAGGCCGCCGGGGCCGAGGGCGGAAAGCCTTCTCTTGTGCGTGAGCTCGGAAAGCGGGTTGTTCTGGTCCATGAACTGGGACAGCTGGGAGGAGCCGAAGAACTCCTTCACCGCCGCCGTGACCGGCTTGATGTTGATGAGCGACTGCGGCGTGATCTCGCTCATGTCCTGC
>CACXCJ010000088.1 GCA_902766175.1 uncultured Lachnospiraceae bacterium | reverse complement strand
TTGATCAGGCCCAGATTGCCCTCCTGCACCAGGTCCAGAAAGCTCATGCCGCGGCCGGTATAGCGCTTGGCGATGCTGACCACGAGACGGAGATTCGCCTCGATGAGTTTTTCCTTTGCCTGCTCATCCCCGGCCTGCTTCCGCTTCGCGAGCTCCATTTCCTCTTCCGCCGTGAGAAGCGGCACCGTTCCGATCTCCTTCAGGTACATGCGGACGGGGTCCTCTGTCCCGACGCCGTCGAGAAGGTCCACCGCGTCAAGGTTGATGTCCTCCTCCGCTCCCTCGTCCGAGCCGTCAGAGTCCATGTCCATCGGCAGGTCCTCGTCGTCCGCGAGCAGATCGTCCTTGGCGCCCTTGCCGCCTTTTCCGGTGCCGTCCTCCGCCAGATCCTCCGGCGGTTCTTCCTCCCGCTGATCGTTCAGAACCTCGATGCTGTTGGCTTCGAGATACATATAAATCTGCTCGATCGCCTCGGGGCTCAGGTTGTAATCCGAGAAATAGTCGTTGATCTCATCGACGTCCAGCTTCGAATCCTTGCTCTTCGCCTCTGCCGCCAGCTGCTTCAGTCCGTTCAGGAGGTCTGCCTCCTGCAGCTCCTTGTTCTCGCTGATCTCTCTGTCCGCCGCCTCCGCGTCTCTCTCCGCCTTTGTCTTCTTCTCTCCGGTGCTCTTCCCTGCCGCTCCGGGCCTCTCAGTCCCCGGGGCCTTCCGCGCGGTCCGCGCCTTTTTCGCCGCAGACGGCTTTCCCGCATCCGCCTTCTTCTTTTGCACAGCACTCACTGCCGGTGCCGCCTCAGACTTCTCCGAGGAATCCGCCGCTTCCAGTTCCATGCTCACTTTCAGTTTGTCATTTTCGTTCTTCGTAATCGGGCACTCCATTCAAATTCAATCCGGGACAGCGTCGGTCATTTCCGCTGCATTAGCACATTTAGCGACACTTCATCGAGAAAGTGCCGCTAAATAACATCCCATATAAGTGTTTATATTATATCTCTTCCAAAAAGACTGTGCAAGGAAGATTCTCTACACATATCCATAAATCCCCCGGACGCTCACTTCTCCGCTCCTCACGCAGACAGCCGTCCCGTCCGTCCGCCGCACCCTGAGCTCTCCCTTGTCCGTGATTCCCTCCGCAGTTCCGCGCCAGCTGCCCTTCGGATCCAGCACAAGCACCTCCCGGTCCCTGTTCACCAGCATGGACTCATAGACCTCCCGCAGGGAGCTCAGGTCCTCCGTCTCTGTGAAGGCGCCGTAGTACCTCTCGAAGCATCTCACGAACTCTGCGATCACCGGAACCCGGTGCACGGTCCTCCCGCACTCCAGGCAGAGAGATGTCGCCGTGGCGGCGATTTCCTCCGGAAACACCCTGCTGTTCACATTGATGCCGATGCCGGGAACCACGTAGCTGATTTCGTCGAGGTCCGTGCTCATCTCCGTCAGGATGCCGCAGGTTTTCTTCCCGCCGATCACAACATCATTCGGCCACTTGATCTGGACGCGCAGGCCCGTCGCCGCCTGGATTCCCCCCGCGACAGCGAGCGCCGTGACGAGGGTAATCATGGCTGCATTCTCCGGGTGCACCTTCGGGCGGAGAAGCATCGACATAAAGATGTCCGTCCCCGGGGGAGAGCTCCAGGCGCGCCCGCGGCGGCCGCGTCCGGCCGTCTGCTCATCCGCGACAATCAGGAGCGGCCCCTCCTCTCCCTTTTCCGCCCGGCGCTTCACCTCGAGATTTGTGGAGTCGATGGTGCGGAAGAACAGAATCTCCTTCAGGAACGAATTTTCCTTCAGCGCCTCCGAGAGCGCGCGGCCGTCCATCAGATCCCCCTCCTCCCGGAGAAGGTAGCCGCGGTTCGGCCTCGCGTCGATCACACAGCCCTCCTCCCGGAGCTTCGCGATCGCCTTCCAGACCGCGCTCCGCGTGACCCCGAAGCGCTCGCAGAGCACCTGCCCGGAGCAGTACGTTCCGCTCTCCTTCAGCGCACTTAGAATATCATCCTTCAGCACAAAAGACACCTCCCTGCACAAGGACGCCGCCTTGAAGCGACGAGCCCTTGAGACGTCACAGCCTTGAAGCGCCGGGCATATGCCTCACAGCAGCACAACCGCACTCACGGCGCCCACCGCCGCCAGAAGAATTCCGGCCGCGGCCGCGAGAACACTCGCGATCTTTTTCCTCTGATCCCTTCCGGCCCCCCGGAAGCCGAGAAAGGCGTTCAGGAGCGTGAGAAACGCCGCGAGGAAGAAAATCAGCGGGAAGAACACGAGGTGCTCTTCCGGGTTAAGAAAAGCGATGACCGAAAGAACCACAACGGCGATCCCCACGGCGAGGTGCAGAAGGTCCAGAAGGACACTCATGCGCCTCGGGTTCCTGCGTCTCTCAGTCATCTTCGTTTCCGAGTGTCGCCACCATCACAGCCTTGATGGTGTGCATGCGGTTCTCCGCCTCGTCAAAGACAACCGACGCGGGGGATTCGATCACCTCCGCGGTGACCTCATTTCCCCGGACCGCCGGCAGGCAGTGCATGAAAATGGTGGTATCCTTCCCGGTTGCCTTCATGAGGGCAGAGTTCACCTGATACGGGCGGAGAAGCGCAATCCGCTCGGCGGTCTTCGCCTCCTCTCCCATGGAGGCCCAGACATCCGTATAGATCACATCCGCGCTCTTCACGTCTGCGGGATCACTCGAAATCTTCAGCGTGCAGCCCGCAGCGGCCGCATATCCCTCGCAGAGCTCCACCAGCTCCTTCTTCGGATGCAGGGACTCCGGCGCAATGATCGTGCAGTTCACCCCCATCTTCGACATGCCGATCATCAGGGAATTCGCCATGTTGTTTCTTCCGTCGCCGATGAAGACGAAATGCAGGCCCGCGAGGTGTCCGAAGTGCTCCCGCATGGTGAGGAGGTCCGCAAGAATCTGCGTCGGATGATACTCGTCCGTGAGGCCGTTCCAGACCGGAACGCCCGCATACTTTGCGAGCTCCTCCACCGTGGAGTGCTTGAAGCCGCGGAACTCGATACCGTCAAAGATGCGGCCCAGAACCCGCGCCGTATCCGCCACCGTCTCCTTGTGGCCGAGCTGGATATCGTCCCGGCCCAGGTACTCCGGATAGCCTCCCTCGTCGACACAGCCCACGACGAAGGAGCACCGCGTGCGGGTGGAGGGCTTCTCGAAGAGAAGTGCGACATTCTTCCCCTTCAGGGAATGTCCCAGAATCCCCTGCTTCTTCAGCTTTTTCTTTCTCTCGGCGAGATCAAGGAGATACGTGATCTCCTCCGCGCTGTAATCCTTCAGGGTGATGAAATTTCTGCCTTTCAAACTGACGCTCATCGCATAACCTCCGTCTGATTTCGCGGCGCAGGGTCACCTGCCCGCCCCATAAAATACTGGATTTCCTTAAATAAATGCTGAAATTCCTTCCGACCGACGAAACGCAGGATTTTCCCCCCGGCACGCGCCGCACCGCCCGGCGCAGCACCACCGGTCCCTCCTGCGCAGTCACCCTTCTCCGGCTCTTCTCCGCTGCCGCGCGAGCTCATACAGGAGCACCGCGGATGCCACAGCCGCGTTCAGGGACTCTGTCCTTCCGAGCATCGGAATCCGGACGCGCTCGTCTGCAAGGCGCAGCAGCTCGTCCGAGAGCCCGCGCGCCTCATTGCCGATCAGGAATGCGCTCGGACTCAGGTAGGAAGCCCGGTCATAGTCCTCCCTGCCGTCAAGATCCGCGGCAAAGACACGGATTCCGGCTTCCTTCATGGCCCGCACGCTCCCGGGAAGGTCCTCCGTCTCCACGAAGGGGACCCGGAAAATGCTCCCCATAGTGGAGCGCACGACCTTCGGGTTAAAGAGATCCGCTGTGTTCCTGTCCGCGAGGATCCCCGTGAGGCCCGCGCCCTCTCCCGCGCGGAGCATGGTTCCGAGATTTCCAGGGTCCTGGATGGTCTCCAGCACCAGGAACGCCCCGTTTCTCTGCGCGAGAAGCTCCGGGAGGCTGTGCGTCTCCCTCTCGAGGACGGCGAGTATGCCCTGAGGGGTCTTCGTCGCGCTGAGCGCGGAAAAGACCTCCGCGCTCACCTCCTCGTGCGGGAGCCGCAGGATCTTCTCCCGGATCTCAGCACTGCTTCTCAAGAGAAAAGCCTCCGTATAGAAAACCTCCCGGATTCTTTTCTCCGGCGCCTCCGAAAACATCCGGACGCCCTCCACCACAAAGAGCCCCAGCTCCCTTCTGCGCGCCGCCTTCTGCAGGAGATTCTGGATCTCCCGCACTCTTCTGTTCGCGGTCGATGTGATCATAGCTGTTCCAGTTCCTCTATCCAGATGCGGCTTGCCGCATCCGACGGCATCCTGAGGTCTCCGCGCGGCGAAACCGCAACGGATCCGACCTTCGGTCCATCCGGCAGGCAGGAGCGCTTGAACTGCTGCGAGAAGAACCTCCAGTAGAACTTCTTCAGACACTTCAGGATCACCTCGTCCGCATATCTTCCGGCAAAGGCGGTTTTTGCAAGGCGGTACACCTTTTTCGGGCAGAATCCCCAGCGGATGGCGTAGTAGAGGAAGAAATCATGCAGCTCGTAGGGTCCGACGAGATCCTCCGTCTTCTGGCTGATCTTTCCCTCCTCGGGCGGCAGCAGCTCCGGGCTCACCGGCGTGTCCAGGACGTCCGTCAGGATTTCCTTTAATTTCTCCTCCCCGCAGTGATCTGCGTACCAGCGCACCAGATGACGGACCAGCGTCTTCGGAACCGAGACATTCACCCCGTACATCGACATGTGATCCCCGTTGTAGGTCGCCCAGCCGAGCGCGAGCTCCGAGAGATCTCCCGTGCCGACGACGAGGCCGTTCTCCCTGTTTGCGATGTCCATGAGGATCTGCGTGCGCTCCCGCGCCTGACAGTTCTCATACGTCACATCGTGCTTCTCCGGGTCCTGGTGGATATCCTTGAAGTGCTGCGTGACCGCTGCAGCAATGGGGACTTCCTCCAGCGTCGCGCCGATTCTTCTAGTGAGCTCACACGCATTCGTGTACGTGCGGTCCGTCGTGCCGAAGCCAGGCATGGTGACGGCGCGGATCCCGGTGCGCGGCAGGGACAGAAGGTCAAAGGTGCGGGCGCAGACCAGCAGCGCGAGCGTCGAATCGAGACCGCCCGAGATTCCGAGCACCACACAGCTTCCGTTCACGTGCTCCAGCCGCTTTTTCAGGCCGAGCGCCTGGATATTCAGGATCTCCTCGCACCGCCTCGTCTTCTCGCTCTCGTCCGACGGGACAAAGGGCGCGGGATCAATGTATCGGGTCAGGGAGGTCTCCTCCTCCTCGAGCCGGAATCTCACGACCTCGTAGTCCGCGCTCTCTGCCGCAGCAAACGTTGTGAGCTTTCGCCGCTCTCCCGTGAGGCGCTGCACATCAATCTCGGTCGTGATGGTCTCGGGGCAGAAGCGCGCCGACTCCGCCAGAATCGTCCCGTTCTCAGCGATCATGTCATGTCCGCCGAACACAAGATCCTGCGTCGATTCTCCTTCTCCCGCGTTCGCGTAGACATACGCGCAGACCAGGCGCGCGGACTGTCCGCGGATCAGCTCCTCCCGGTAGCTGTTCTTTCCGACCAGCTCATTGGATGCCGAGCAGTTCACGATCACCGTCGCGCCAGCCATGGCGTGGCGGATCGACGGCGGATTCGGGACCCAGAGATCCTCGCAGATCTCGCCTCCCACAATGAGGTCCGGGACATTCTCGCAGGCAAAAAGCAGGTTCGTGCCGAGCAGCACCTTCTCCCCGAAGAAATCCGTCCACACCGGCACCTCAGGCCCGGGCGTGAAATAGCGGTCCTCGTAGAACTCACTGTAATTCGGGAGATACGTCTTCGGGATCAGGCCCAGAAGCCGCCCGTCCTGTATGGCTGCCGCGGTGTTGTACAGCTTTCCCAGATGCTCCCACGGAATGCCCAGAAAGACGAGCATGTCCGAGCCGCGGCTCTCGTCCACGATGAGCTTCAGTTCCTCCCTTGCGCGCACCAGAAGCTCTCTCTGCAGAAAGAGATCGTTGCACGTATAGGAGGTGAGGCAGAGCTCGGGGAACACACAGAGCTTTGTGTGCTTCTTCTGCTCCGCGCGGATTGCGTCCAGAACAGCGCCGCCGTTAAACACGGGGTCCGCGACCCGGATCTTGGGGGTCACCGCCGAAACCTTGATAAAACCATCCTTCATAAAATCGGGACAGACGCAGAAACTCCCGCGTCCGTCCGCCTCCTTTCTGCCCGCAGGCCGCTCCACATTCAGCTTCCGGAGAGATTTTTCCCCTGCCCTTCTGCATTCTCAGCGCCGGCACCCGGATCCGAAGTGCCTTCCTTCGGATCTGAGACGCTCTCCTTCAGCGCGGACAGAAGTCCGGCCATATCCTGGATCCCGGAAGGAATAATGATCTTCGTGGATTTTCCGTCCGCAACCTTTGCAAATGTCTCGAGGCTTCTCAGGCGGATAACCGCATCGTCCGCCTGTGCTTCCTTAATCAGGCGGATGCCGTCCGCCTCCGCCTGCTTCACGGCGCGGATCGCGGCCGCCTGCCCCTCGCCTTCCCGGATGCGCCGCTCCTTGTCCGCCTCCGCGCGGAGAATCGCGGTCTGCTTCTCGCCCTCCGCGTTCAGGATCGCCGCCTCCTTGTTTCCCTGTGCGGTCAGAACTGCGGACTCCTTCTTGCCCTGTGCAAGCGTAATCACCTCGCGCTTCTCTCTCTCCGCCTTCATCTGCTTTTCCATCGCCTCGCGGATCGCGTCCGGCGGGAGAATATTCTTCAGCTCGACGCGGTTCACCTTGATCCCCCAGGGATCCGTCGCGACATCAAGCTGTGCGCGCATCTGCGTGTTGATCGTCTCGCGGGAGGTGAGCGTCGTGTCAAGGTCCATGGAACCAATGATGTTCCGGAGCGTCGTCGCGGTCAGGTTCTCGATCGCGGCGATCGGATTCTCGACCCCGTAGGCGTAGAGACGCGGCGCCGTGATCACGAAGAAGACGACGGAATCGATCCGCATCGTGACGTTGTCCTTGGTGATCACCGGCTGCGGCGGGAAATCCGCGACCTGCTCCTTTAAGTTCACGCGCTTTGCGACGCGGTCAATGAACGGAACCATGAAATGCACCCCGGCGTCCCAGGTCGCGTAGTAGCGCCCCAGCCGCTCGATGACGACGGCCTGTGCCTGCGGCACGATCCGGATGCAGTTCAGGGCAAGCACAATCAGAACAATCAGGACAATCAGTGTCAGAGCCATTTTCGCCTCCTCTTTCCTGCCGGGACTGTCCCGGCGGTGTTCTTCCTCTCCGCTTTCTTCCTGAAAAGCGGATTCTCAAAACCGGCTCCGTCGAACGGAAAATGATAGGAACACTCCTTCTCCCCGCTCGGATGCCGCCGGTTCAGGAACGTCGTCTTCCGGTCGCCGTCATGAAACTCGCAGTTCACCTCCGTTGCGTAGTGCGACCTGTTGAGATACACCCCGTCGGAGAGAAACCACGGGTTCTTCACCACAGCCCTGCACACCGGGCAGAAGCTTCCGATCAGCTCATGTTCGCAGACAGGACAGATCTTAATCATTCTTAAACTCCCCCGCTTTCCGGCCTCCGCCTGCAGTAACAGCGGAAATTTTGAATTGACAGGCACGTGCACAGTTCTGTACAGGCACGACGTAAACTGTGGCTTTTGACACTTTGAATATCAGTATACCATAGTTTGACCTTGCCAAACAGCCGGAATCCTGCTATTCTGAATGTCGAGTATTTTACTAGGATTTTCAGTTTCCCGGAGCCGGGCAGATTTTCCGGAAAAATGCGGCGCATTTTCCCGGGCTGTCTGAGCAGAGAGCGGATTTTATTTCCGCACCTTGAAAATACGGTGCATTTTTGAGAACGGCTCTGAACAGTTACAGAACCACAGAAAACGAGGATGACATGAAAATTTCGACGCGCGGGCGCTACGCCCTGCGGATGATGCTGGAATTTGCCAGGGAGCCTGAGAAGGTCACCAAGCTCTGCGATGTCGCCGCCTCCCAGCATCTCTCCGAAAAATATCTGGAACAGATCGTCTCTCCGCTCGCAAAGGCGGGGTTTGTAAAGAGTATACGCGGCGCCCAGGGCGGATACCTTCTCACCCGGCGCCCGGAGCAGTACTCTGTCGGGGAAATTCTCCGCGCGACGGAGGGCAGCATGGCCCCGGTGGTCTGCCTGGAAAATGGGAGCGAGCCCTGCCAGATGGCGGGCCGCTGCGTATCCCGGAATGTCTTCCAGAAAATTGAGAACGCGGTGAACCGCGTGATCGACAACATCTCCCTCGCGGAGCTCTTGAAGGAGGACAATGAGATCGGGGGCCTGCCGGACAACGGGACGGCCGTGCGGAACTGCGAGCGCAAGTAATCTGCCGTGCGGCGCCTGCCCGCGGCTTTTCTCTGCGGCCTCAAAATTTTCCGTCCGGAAATACGGACTCGCATGCTTTCTGTCCGGAAATGCAGATTCGCATGCTTTCCATCCGGGAATTATACAGAAACAGCGCGGGAAAAGGGAAGTCTCCCTCTCCCGCGCTTTCTCTTTCCGAAAGGTTCAGTCAAGATTTCCGAGCAGCTTGTCCGCGCTCACGTACTTCACGCACAGGGCGAAGAGCTCCGCAGCGGTTCGCAGTTCCTCGATCGGCGGGAACGTCGGCGCAATTCTGATGTTCGAGTCCTTCGGATCCCGGCCGCCCGGCCAGGTCGCGCCCGCCGGCGTCATCGCGACACCTGCCTTCGCGCAGCGCGCGACAATCTCCTTCGCGCAGCCTTCCATCGCGTCGAAGGAAATGAAGTAGCCGCCCTTCGGGTTGGTCCAGCTTCCGATTCCGAGACCGCTGAGTTCCTCCTCGAGGATCTGCTCCACCAGCTCGAACTTCGGGCGGATGATATCCGCCTGCTTCTTCATGTGCTCCTCGACGCCGTGGATGTCCTTGAAGTAGCGGACGTGGCGCATCTGGTTCAGCTTGTCGTGGCCGATCGTCTGGAAATTCATCTGTTTCCTGATCTCATCAAGGTTGTTGAGGGAGGCCGCCATCGCCGCAATTCCGGAGCCCGGGAAGGTGATCTTGGAGGTCGATGCGAACTTGTACACGAGATCCGGGTTCCCCGCTCTCCGGCACTCATCCAGAATCTCGATCAGCGTGTCGTGATCGTCCTCATAGAGATGGTGCACGCAGTACGCGTTGTCCCAGTAGATGCGGAAGTCCTTCGCCGCCGGCTTCAGTCTCGCGAAGCGCCGCACAGTCTCATCGGAGTAGCTGTTTCCTGTCGGATTCGAGTACTTCGGGACACACCAGATTCCCTTGATCGACTCGTCCTCCGAGACGAGCTTCTCCACGAGATCCATGTCGGGGCCGGTCGGAAGCATGGGCACAGGAACATTCTCAATTCCGAAATACTGGGTGATCGCGAAGTGCCGGTCATAGCCCGGAACCACGCAGAGGAACTTCACATGATCCAGCCTGCACCAGGGGGTATTCCCCATCACGCCGTGCGTGTAGGAGCGGGACACCGTGTCGTACATGATGTTCAGGCTTGAATTGCCGTAGACAATGATGTTGTCCGCCGGGACCTCCATGATCTCCGACATAAGACGGCGCGCCTCGGGAATTCCCGTGAGATCGCCGTAATTGCGGCAGTCGACGCCATCCTCCGCCCTGAGCTCCGTATCACTGTTCAGGACATCCATCAGCCCCATCGAGAGGTCAAGCTGCTCCGCGCAGGGCTTTCCTCTGCTCATGTTGAGATTCAGATTCAGCGCCTGCATCTCCCGGTACTTCTTCTTTAACTCCGCCTGCAGGGCGAGAAGCTCGTCCCTGGTCATTTCCGCATACGGTTTCATGTGTCCGCTCCTTTCAATCTTTGCGAAATACTTCATGGATTCTATCACGCGGAGGCCTCAGAATCAAGGAATCCTCATTCTTTCGGCGGCAGGATCTCGAGCCAGTATCCGTCCGGGTCCTCGATGAAATAGATGCCCATCTCCGGATTCTCGAAGCAGATGCAGTTCATCTCCTTATGCAGTCTGTGTGCGGCCGCAAAGTCATCCGTCCGGAACGCGAGATGAAACTCATCCTCTCCGAGGTCATACGGCTTCCCCGTGTGATCTCTGAGCCACGTGAGCTCCAGTTCAAAATCCGCTCTGTCATTTCCGACGTAGCAGATCGTGAAGGAGCCGTCCGGGGCGCTGGTTCTCCGTTTCTCCCTCAGTCCGAGTGCCTTCTCGTAAAACCTGAGAGAGCGGTCCAGATCCTGTACATTGTAGTTTTCGTGGATCATCTGAAATTTCATGTCTTCGCCTCACTGTATAGTTTTCAAGTCCCTCGCACGGCTCCATGGAAACGCTGCGCTCAGCAGGCATACGCGAAGCCTCTCCGGCAGAATCCGATGCATGGGCAGCTCCGTTGAAAAAGCACGCTGAAAGCATTCAGGCGCCTCCCATGAGGTTCAGGATTTCCCGCACATCCCGGTAGATCCCGGACGGGCGGAAGCCGTACTTTTCGATGTCCGCCGGGACGCCTTCCCCGGACAGGACGAACGCGCTCTCCACACCGGCATTCACCCCGCAGGCGACATCCGTGTAGATGCGGTCTCCGATCACCACGGTCTCATCCCTCTCTGCACCGCACCGCTTCATCGCGAGAAAGACCATGTAAGGCTCCGGTTTGCCTATGAATACCGGCCTCCGCCCGGTGGCGCGCGTCAGCATCTCCGAGACGGATCCGCAGTCCGGAACGCTCCCCCACTCCGTCGGGCAGACCCAGTCCGGGTTCGTCGCGATCCATTCGACCCCGCTCGTGAGGAGCCTGCAGGCATCCTCCAGTTTCCGGAACGTGAGCTCCGTGTCAAACCCGCTGACGAGGAGGGTGACCTCGTCCGAGCACCGGTCCGTGATCCGAAATCCCGCGTCCCTCAGCTGCTCCCGGAAGGTCTCTGTCCCCTCGGCATATATCAGCCGGCCGCCGAGCTGTTTCTCCCGGAGATACGCGGACAGCGCATCGACAGAGGTGAGAAAATCCTCCGGCGCGGACTGGATGCCCATCCCCTGAAGACGCTCCATGTAGGCCCCGACGCTCCGGGAGGAATTGTTCGTCAGGAAAAGATAGCGCCCGCCGGATTTCCGGATTGCACTCAGAAATTCCCTAGTGCCGTCAAAGAGACGGTTCCCGAGATAGAGCGTCCCGTCCATATCGAGAAGATAAAGCTTTTTTCTGCTGAAATCGATCATCGTTTCTCTCTCACTGGTCCGGCGCTTTTCATGTTTCATGAGGAAAAAATTCGATTTCCTGTCTCACCTCGCCATGTCGTAGATTCTCAGGATATCGCTGTAGGAGAGCTCCTTGAAGCCTCCGATGGTGCGCGTCCTCTGAAACGTGCACTCGTCCGTGAACTCACGGATCTCCCTCTCTGTGGGCTCCTTTCCGAGAAGCTCCGTGAGCGTGAGCGGCATGCCGACGCTCCGGAAGAACTCCTCCGTCCTCTCGATTCCCTTTTCCGCCGCCGCTGCATCATTCTGGTCCGGAACGCTCCAGACCCTTCTGGCAAACTGCGCAAAACGCGCCATATTCTCGTGGCACACGTAGGAGGCCCAGCTCCCCCAGACCGCTGTGAGCGACGCGCCGTGCGTGCAGTTTCGCAGCGCCGAGAGCGCCATTCCCATCTGGTGGCAGGCCCAGTCGCCGTCCCGCGGCGTGTCTCCCCTGCTGCCGAGTCCCGTGAGACCCATGTGGGAAATGCTGCCGCACCACATGATTTCGCTCATGGCCTCATAGTCCTGCGGATTCCTGTATCCCTTCGGGCCGTAGAGGGTGATGTCGCGGAACAGTCCCTCCGCGATCTCATCCGTCAGGTGGTTTCCCAGGACAGGGGCAAAGTAGCGCTCGGAGGTGTGCATGAAGATATCCGCCACGCCGGCGCCGATCTGCCTCTTCGGGAGCGTCATGGTAAGAGCCGGGTCAAGAATCGCAAAGCGGCAGCGGTTCCGCTCGCAGGACATGCCGCGCTTTGTGTGCGGCTCCGTCTCATCATTCGTGAGCACGCAGGAATCGCTCGTCTCGGACCCCGCGGCGGAAATCGTGAGGATGCAGCCGAAGGGAAGGCTTTTTTCCACCCTGGTCCCCGTCCAGTAGTCCCAGAGGTCCCTCTCCGGCTCCGCGGCGCCGTGTGCCACCGCCTTCGCCGTGTCGATCACGCTCCCGCCGCCGACTGCGAGAACAAAATCCGCGCGGAAGTCCACCGCCTCCCGCACCTTTCTCCGCGCCGTGGAGAGGAGCGGGTTCGGCACGACCCCGCCGCTCGAGCGCGCCTCAATTCCGCTGTCTCTCAGGTTTTTGATCACCCGGTCCAGGAGGCCGCTTCTTTCCGCCGAGCTGCCGCCGTAGATCACGAGCACCCGCGTGCCGCCGTACTTTCTCACAAACTCAGAGACGCGGTCCTCCCCGCCTCTCCCGAAGACAATCTCGGTCGGCGCACAGTAGACAAAATTCTGCATGCACTTTCCTCCTTTTTTCTCCCTGAATGGGGTTCCGGTGTCCCGGCGCATAAACACGGGGCGGGGAAAATCCCCGCCCCGGCAGAGTCTCTTTACTTCCTTGTCACCTTGATGAAATTCTTCTTGCCGCGCTTCAGGAGCTTTCCGTCCCCCGAAAAATCTGCCGCCGCAAAGGAGGCTCCGATGTCCTTCTGCTGGACACCGTCCACGCTCACGCCGCCCTGCTGGACATTTCTTCTCGCGTCGGACCTGGACTTGCAGAGACCGGTCTTCACGAGAAGCGAGAGAAGGTCAATCGAGCCGTCCGTGAAGTCTGCGTCTTCGAGCTCGAACGCCGGAATGTTTTCACTCGCGCCTCCGCCCGCAAAGAGCGACTTCGCCCCTTCCTTCGCCTTCTCCGCCTCTTCCTCTCCGTGGACCTGCTTTGTGAGCTCGTACGCGAGAATCTCCTTCGCCTCGTTTAACTTCGCGCCCTCCCACTTGTCCATCTCATCGATCTGTTCCAGCGGAAGGAAGGTCATCATGCGGAGGAACTTCAGGACGTCGGCATCGTCCACGTTTCTCCAGTACTGGTAGAAGTCGTAGGGCGAGGTCTTGTCCGGATCCAGCCAGACCGCCCCGCCGGCGGTCTTGCCCATCTTGGTGCCGTCGTGCTTCAGGAGGAGCGTGATTGTCATTGCGTACGCGTCCTTGTTCAGCTTCTTCCGGATCAGCTCCGTGCCGCCGAGCATGTTGCTCCACTGGTCGTCACCGCCGAACTGCATCTGGCAGCCGTAGTTCTTGTAGAGCATGTAGAAGTCGTAGGACTGCATCAGCATGTAGCTGAACTCCAGAAAGGAGAGGCCCTTCTCCAGGCGGTTCACGTAGCAGCGCGCGCGGAGCATCTCATTCACCGAGAAACATGGCCCGATGTCGCGCATGAACTCCATGAAGTTCAGGTTCCGGAGCCAGTCGGCGTTGTTCACCATCCGCGCCTTCCCCTCTCCGAACTCGATGAAGCGGGACATCTGCACCTTGAAGCGCTCGCAGTTTCTGTCGATCGTCTCGACGTCCATCATTTTCCGCATATCCGAGCGGCCGGACGGATCGCCGATCATTCCGGTGCCGCCGCCGACCAGGGCGATCGGCCTGTTGCCGCCCATCTGGAGACGCTTCATCAGGCAGAGCGCCATGAAGTGCCCCACGTGAAGGCTGTCCGCTGTCGGATCGAAGCCGATGTAGAAGGTCGCTTTTCCGGCGTTCACCAGATTCCGCACCTCCTCTTCGTCCGTCACCTGCGCGATGAGGCCGCGCGCCTTCAGTTCCTCGTAACAGTTCATTCTCTTACCCCTCTTCCCCGGTCCGTTCCCCGGACCGGTACTGTATTTTAAATTGCCCGCAGCAGCGGGAGCTGCGTGCTGCCCCAGGAAAGCGCATCTTCCCGCGCCTTTCGCCCCCTCGGGCCTTCTGCGTCCTTTGCACCCCTGCGTCTTTTGTCACACCTGCCCCCGGCGCGCCTCCTCAAGAAGCGGAATCACATCCAGAAGGCTCTCGCAGACCGCCGCCGTGAGCGAGCGGAGGTGTGCGTCCGCGGGGACCGTGTCCGGAATCATGATCACCTGGCAGCCTGCCGCCGCGCCCGCCTCGACGCCGTTCGGACTGTCCTCGATCACGATGCAGTCCTCCGGCCTCTCGCCGATTCTCTCCGCTCCCATAAGGAAGGTGTCCGGCGCGGGTTTCCCGTGCTTCGGCTCATTTCCGGTGACGATGCCGTCGAAATCGAGTGTGAGGCCCGCGAGCGGAAACTCCCGCTGCACCGCCTCGATCGGCGACGCGGTGCAGAGCGCCCGCGGAATGTGGCGCTCCTTGAGCCACTGCGTGATTTCCCGGTACCCCTTCTTTGCCACGACGCCGTGACGGTCAAAATACTCCCGCGCGTAGGCGGAACGGAAGGCCCGCACCATCCCGTACGCCGGCGTGGTTCCGTACCTTTTGAGATAGACCTCCTCCTGGTGCTGCCGGTTGGCTCCCCGCATCTTTACCAGAAATGCATCGTCCACCGGCATCCCGTAATGCTCGAACGCAGCGTGCCAGGCGGCGATATGGACATGTTCGGTGTCGAGGATCACGCCGTCCATGTCGAACAGGACGGCGCGGAACGGCTTCAGCTTATCCATTCAGATTTCTTCCCCCTTGTCTGGTATCCGCTCAAAACGCATCCACCCGTTTTCCGTGATCATCGCGGTGAGCGCTCCGCCACTCCCCGCGCCCGTGTCCAGCGCGATCATGCCGCGCGCCGGAAGCTCATACCAGGTGCCGCACTGCGGGTGAAAGGAGGGCTCTCCCCCGCTCCCGTCGAAATAGGTCGGCACTTCCACCTGCGTGTGCCCGACGAGCGCGAGCCTCCCCCTGTAGTCGTTCATGCGGACGCCCTCATTGCCCCAGATCAGGTCCAGCGCGGCGTTGTTCCAGATGATCTCGTCCCGGACATCGCCGTGGGCACAGAGAAACTGCCCCTCGTCGTACCAGGTTCTCGTGTTGTCCCGGATCCAGGCAGCAGCCTTTCCCGGCGAGAGCTTTCTCTCCCGGAAGGAGGCCGTCGTCTCCCTGCCTCCGTTCTCCCGCCAGATGAGGCCGTTCGCGATCTGGCCGCGGGTCGGAAGCAGGGCGTCCAGCATCATCTGCTCATGGTCTCCCCTGAGAATCACCATGCGGTCCTGCATCTCTTCCTTCAGACTCCGCACCGCGGCGTAGGTACCGCAGGGATCCGGCCCGAGGTCCAGGAGATCGCCCAGAAGAATGAGGGCATTCTCCCGCCTGTCAAACCCGATTTCGTAAAGCAGCCGCTCAAATGCCTCCCGGCATCCGTGAATGTCTCCGATGATGATGTTCCGCATGGCTCACAGCTTCGCGATGTCGATCAGCTTAAGGTCCTCGGGCTTCCAGGAGAGCGACTCCGCAAGCGCACCCGCGGTGTCGATTGCGGTCAGGACATTGACGCCGGTCTCCACCGCGTTCCTCCGGATGATGAAGCCGTCCTTCTCGTGATCCGCGCCTTCCTGCGGCGTGTCAATGACGAGATCTATCTTGTGTCCGAGAAGGAGATCGAGGATGTTCGGGTGCTCCTGCTCGACCTTCCGCACCTCGAGCGCGGGGATTCCGTGCTCGTTCAGCACCTTCGCCGTGCCGCTCGTGGAGAAGATCCTGTACCCGACCTCCGCGAACTTTCTCGCGATCGGGAT
>CACXCJ010000087.1 GCA_902766175.1 uncultured Lachnospiraceae bacterium | reverse complement strand
TGGGCAAGTGCGGGTGGTCTGGGATTCAGAGGTTCAAAGAAATCTACTCCGTACGCAGCCTCCATGGCTGCGGAAACCGCCGCAAAAGCAGCTATCGTCCATGGTTTGAAATCTGTCGATGTGATGGTCAAGGGACCGGGCTCCGGCCGTGAAGCTGCAATCCGTGCACTTGCAGCATGCGGAATCGAAGTAACCAGCATCAAGGATGTGACCCCGGTGCCGCATAACGGTTGCCGTCCGCCGAAGCGCAGAAGAGTATAATCAGGAGGTAGAAAAAAGTGGCAGTCAACAGAGTTCCTGTTCTTAAAAGATGCAGATCTCTCGGCCTCGAGCCTGGATTCCTCGGCATTGATAAGAAGTCTAACAGAGAATTAAAGAGAACCAACCGGAAGATGAGCGAGTATGGCAGCCAGCTCCGCGAGAAGCAGAAGGCCAAGTTCATCTACGGCGTTCTGGAGAAGCCCTTCCGGAACTATTTCGAGAAGGCGTCCCGCATGAAGGGACAGGTCGGTACCAACCTGATGATCCTTCTGGAGTGCAGACTGGACAACGTCATCTTCCGCCTCGGCTGGGCGAGAACCCGCAGAGAGGCTCGTCAGATCGTTGATCACCGCCATGTTCTTGTGAACGGGAAGATCGTCAACATCCCGTCCTATCAGGTCAGTGTCGGCGACACGATTGAGATCAAGGAGAAGGCGAAGGGTTCCGAGCGCTACAAGGAAGTCCTTGAGATGACCAGCGGCCGCATTGTTCCGGCCTGGCTTGAGTCCGACAAGGAAGCCCTGAAGGGCAGCGTGAAGGCACTTCCGGCACGCGAGGAGATCGACGTACCGGTCGACGAACTGCAGATCGTCGAGCTTTATTCCAAGTAATCCAGTGAAACGCTTCAGGGCCAGCCGGTCCGGTTGGCTCTGTTCGTGTCTCTGTGATTACCATACTGACCCCTGGCCAATCAAATGGAGGTATCATTCTTGTTCGATTTTGAGAAACCAAACATTGAGATTGCTGAGATCTCCGATGATAAAAAGTTTGGCCGCTTCGTCTGCGAACCGCTCGAGAGAGGTTACGGCCTGACCCTCGGGAATTCCCTAAGAAGAATCATGCTGTCCTCTCTGCCCGGCACTGCTGTGAGCCAGGTAAAGATCGACGGTGTGCTGCACGAGTTCTCCTCGATCCCCCACGTGAAGGAAGACGTGACGGAGATCATCATGAATATCAAGAGCCTCTGCATCCGGAATTCCTCGAGCACCGATGAGCCGAAGACCGCATACATCGACTTTGAGGGTGAGGGCGTTGTCACCGCAGCAGATATTCAGTGCGACTCCGACATTGAGATCCTGAACAAGGACCAGAAGATCTGCACGATCTCCGGAGGCAGCACGAAGTTTTCCATGGAGCTCACCATCACGAACGGACGCGGATACGTCAGCGCAGAGAAGAACAAGGCTGCCGGCGATCTTCCGATCGGCGTGATCGCGGTGGATTCCATCTATACGCCGGTTGAGCGCGTGAACATGAACGTTGAGAACACGCGCGTAGGCCAGCAGACCGATTACGACAAGCTGACGCTGGACGTCTTCACGAACGGAACGCTCGGACCTGACGAGGCAGTGAGCCTCGCGGCGAAGGTCCTGTCGGAGCACCTGAGCCTTTTCGTCAATCTCTCTGAGAGTGCGAGCAAGGTCGAGGTGATCTCCGAGAAGAAGAACGACGAGAAGGAGAAGGTGCTCGAGATGAGCATCGACGAGCTCGAGCTCTCCGTCCGCTCCTATAACTGCCTGAAGAGAGCCGGCATCAATACCGTCGAGGAGCTGATCAACAAGAGCCCCGAGGATATGATGAAGGTGAGAAATCTGGGCAAGAAGTCCCTGGACGAGGTCCTTGAGAAGCTGAAGGAGCTGAATCTCCAGTTGAAGCAGAGCGACGAGGTCTGATCGCCGCATCTGAAAAACCAGAGAGTACCGGGCAGCAGCGGGACAGGATTCCCTGCGCCTTAAGCAGCCCGAAAATTTCCATGTGCAGTTCCGGTAAGACCATAAGCGCGCGGATCTGCGCTCCCATACGGAGGATTATTTCAAATGGCAAAGTACAGAAAACTCGGACGTGCAACCAATGTCAGGACTGCGCTTCTCAGAAGCCAGGTCACCGCACTGATCGCGAACGGAAAGATCATCACCACCGAGGCGAGAGCCAAGGAAGTGAAGAAGTTCGCTGAGCCGCTGATCGCTCTGGCAGTTCGCGAGAAGGACAACTTCGAGACCGTCACGGTAAAGGCAAAGGTCGCGAAGAAGGACGCGAACGGCAAGCGGATCAAGGAAGAACGCGACGGCAAGAAGGTTGTCGTGTACGACGAGATCGACAAGGAAATCAAGAAGGACAAGCCGTCCAGAATGAACGCGCGCAGGCACATCCTCGCACAGCTCTACGGCGTGACCCAGGTCGATCCGAAGAAGAAAAAGAAGAGAACCAAGGTTGATCTCGCCGCGAAGCTCTTTGACGAGTACGGACCGAAGTATGCCGGCCGCAACGGCGGATATACCCGTATTGTAAAGATCGGCCCGAGAAAGGGCGACGCTGCGATGGAAGTTCTTCTTGAGCTTGTCTGAGCGAAGGAAGCGGAGCAGTAAGACAGGACAGTCTGACGGAAGCGGAGAGCATTCTCCGCTTCCTTTTTTAAACCGTAAGTTGTCCGGATGCGCAGCGTGCATTATAATTGATGCAAGAGGAGCTGTATCCCGGAGACAGTCGTTTTCGAAGAAAGGCGGTGGGAAGCTTGAAGAGAGTAAGACGGACACTTGCGCAGGCGCTCTTTCTGCTGCTCTTTTTGTGCTTTGGCGCAGGCTCGGCGGTTTCCTACGCCTCGTCAAAGACGAACATCTCAAGCGTTACCATCCATGTGAAGAGCAGGCTGGAATCCGGAGATTCCCTCGCCAGGGATGATGTCGTGATCGGGGAGCCCGGCAGCGGCGAGATCGGCGTGTGGACGGATAACGCGCGGTACAATGTCGAGTCCGCGAAAATCACAAGCGGCACAAAGAATGACCTGAAGGTCGGGCAGTCGATCAAGATCCGGGTCGTCATCGAAATCACGGACAATGACTACCGATTCAAGAGCGGACTGAAGAAAAGCAATGTGCACGTGAGCGGGAGCAATGCGGAGGTCAGCGGATTGAGCCGCTCGTCCGACGAACTCACGGTCACAATCACGATGAAAGGTATCCGGGGCACTTACAGTGAACCGGAGGACGCGGAGTGGAGCGACTCACAGCTCGGGCGGGCGGAGTGGTCGAAGCCCGACAGCGGCGGAAGCGGATACTACGAGGTGCTTCTCCGGCGCGGAAATTCCATCATAAAGCGCGTGACGGATCTCTCTGAGCGCAGCTACGATTTCTACCCCTACATGACGAAGGCGGGGACCTACCGCTTTCAGGTGCGCACCGTTCCGCACACGGATTCTGAGAAGAAGTACGGCAGGAATTCTGACTGGGAGGATTCCGATGACCTGACGATCGAGGAGAGTGAGGTCTCGGACGGAGCTGGTGCTGTCTGGGATTACACAGGCTCTGCGGCTGCGTCCGCCGAGGCGGACGCGGTGAACGCCGGATCCGGCCCTGAGGCGGGCCGCGCGGGATGGTACCGGCAGAGTGGCAGCTGGTTCTACATGTACCCCGACGGAACGCTCATGAAGAGCGGCTGGGCCAGGATCGGCGACCTCTGGTATGCGTTCGATGACGCCGGGAGGATGCGCACCGGCTGGATCCTCTCGAACGGAAAGTGGTACTTCCTGAGCGATAGCGGCGCGATGCTCACGGGCCGGCAGAACATCGGCGGGAGCTGGTATTTTCTGAACGAGGACACTTCCAGCGCCTTTTACGGCAGCATGGCGGCGGACCAGCTTGTGAATGCCGATGGAAAGACCTATTATGTCGATGCGGACGGGCATCTGGCGCATGGCTGGACGAAGGTCGGAGATCACATGTCCTATTTCGATCCGGTGACCGGGGAAATGGCGCGGGACACGATCATCGACACGTTCTACATCGACCGGGACGGGGTCTGGAAAAAATGAGAGGAAGCAGATGAGAGAAAGCGGGCAGAGACAGCAGCTGCCGCAGAGATAGAAAAAGAGATATTAAAAAAGAGGAAGGTGCGAAGGGCATCTTCCTCTTTCACATATAGGGTTCTCCTGTCAGGAATGCCTGCAGAGAATCACCAGGCGTGGATCTTCACCATTTTTCCGTCCTCGTCGACGTCGTAGTTCAGAACGGTTGTGTTCGTCGCGAGAATGCCGGTATCAGGATCGAAATAGTACCAGTCACCCTTGATCTTATCCCAGCCGAAATCCATCTTTCCGCTGTCGAAGTAGTAGAGGTTATTCTCCTCATCCGCGACCCAGCCTGTCATCGGCTTACCTTCGGGGCTCAGACACTCTGTGCTGCCATCCTCCGTTTCCTGAAGAACGTAATCATTCTTGTCGAGAAGCTTATGGGACGCAAAAGCGGGCACCGAAAGGGAAAGGGACAGGGAAAATGCCAGCCCGAGCGCCGCGGCATGCTTTACAACTCCACGGATTTTCATGCCTTTCCCTCCTTTCGCATTGATTTTACATTTGCACTGAGAATTTTGAAAACGCCGGAACGGCACGCAGAACGCGGTTCCATCCTTTGTTCAAGTGTATTATAACAAGTTTCAATTTGCAGAAAAGGTGGTTTTGAAGAGTGTAAGAAACACGTAAGAAAGCGTACGAAAACCTGAAGCGCGCTGTAAACATTCCGCAAAAGTTGCGGGAATCCGGCCGATGGGCTATACTGAGATAAAATCCTGAGTATCTGATCCGACTGCTGGGGGAGCCTATATGAAGATCAAGATCAGCAACTACATTTCCAGAAAGCTCGTCGAGAGCGGCATTACCCGCGCGTTCAGTGTCGTGGGCGGCGGCGCCATGCACCTGAACAACGCCCTGGGCCATGAGCCGGGACTCAAGGTTACCTACAATCACCACGAGCAGGCGAGCGCCATTGCGGCGGAGTGCTACGCGCGCATCAATCACAGAATTGCCGCAGTCTGCGTGACGACCGGACCTGGCGGGACGAATGCACTGACCGGCGTCGTGGGCGGCTGGCTTGACTCCATTCCCATGTTTGTGCTCTCCGGTCAGATCCGCTATGACTGGACCGCCCGCTCTTCCGGCACGCACATCCGTTCCATGGGCGACCAGGAATTTGATATCTGCACTGCGGTGCAGTCTATGACGAAATACTGCGAGATGGTGATCAACCCCATGCGGATCCGTTACTGCATGGAAAAGGCGCTCTACCTCGCCGAGGCCGGCCGCCCCGGCCCCACCTGGCTTGACATCCCGATGGATGTTCAGGGCGGGTATGTGGAGGAGGAGGACCTGATCGGGTTTGACCCGGCAGACTACGAGGCGGGCGGCGACGGCTGGGCCGCGCCGTCAGATGCCAAGATCGACGCGGACAATGCCGGCCGCGGCGAGTACCGCGCCCTGCTGCCGAAGCCGGTCACGGAGGAGACTGCGCGCGTCATCATCGAGCGCATCCGAAGGGCGGAGCGGCCGGTCTTTAACGCAGGAAACGGCATCCGCCTCGCGGATGCGCATGAGGTGTTCCTCAGGGTCGCGCACAAGCTCGGCATCCCGGTGGTCGTCGGATGGGACAGTGAGGACTGCCTGCCGGATACCGATCCGCTGTACGCGGGACGCCCCGGAAATTTCGGCGACCGCCCCGGAAACTTTGCCGTCCAGAACTCCGATCTTGTGTTCTCCGTCGGCTCCCGCCTGAGCGTCCGGCAGGTCGGCTTCAACTGCAAGGGCTGGGCGCGGGAAGCGTACACGATTGTGAACGATATCGATGCGGAGGAGCTTAAGAAGCCCACAATCCACGTGTCTATGCCGGTTCACGCGGACGCGAAGGATTTGCTCACCGTCATGGACCGTGTGCTCAACTCCATGGAGACGCCGGTCTGGCGCGGCGGAAAGGGCCTCCGCGGCATGAGCTGGATGGAGACCTGCAGGTACTGGAGAAAGCGCTACCCGGTGGTTCAGGAGAAGCACTGGAATGTCCCGGACACAGAGCCGGCAAATGTGTACGCGTTCATCGGCGCACTCTCGGCGCGCGTGCCGGAGGACACCATCACGGTGGTCGGGAACGGCTCCGCGTGCGTCGTCGGCGGACATGCATACGAGATCAAAAAAGGCCAGCGCTTCATCTCGAATTCGGCGATCGCCTCGATGGGATACGATCTCCCGGCGGCGATCGGAGCATGCATGGCGAACGAGGACGATCCGAAGCACCGGAGGAGCATCGTGCTCGTGACTGGCGACGGCAGCATCATGATGAACCTGCAGGAGCTGCAGACCATCATAAGCCACAGGATGCCGATCCGGATCTTCCTGATTAATAACGACGGATATCACAGCATCCGGCAGACCGAGCGGAACTTCTTCAGGGACCAGGCGCTCGTCGGCATCGGGCCGGACAGCGGGGATGTCACGTTCCCGAGCTTCGAGAAGCTCGCGGCGGCATTCGGCTATCCGTACATCAGCGCTCACCACAACTCGGAGATTGTCCCGGCGGTCGAGAAGGCACTCGCGGAGGACGGCCCCGTGATTCTGGAGGTCTTTGTCGACACCGAGCAGAATTTTGAGCCGAAGTCGTCCGG
>CACXCJ010000086.1 GCA_902766175.1 uncultured Lachnospiraceae bacterium | reverse complement strand
TGCGTCGGGAACCTCCGGGAGTACTGCCGTGACGACGGAGGCCGGCACGGCAGCCTCGGAATCTTCCGGCGCGGCGGAGACGGCGGAATCAGGAGGCTCCGGGGCGGTCACGAATCTGCCGAAGATCGACATGTCCAAATGGCAGTACAATAAGGAGGACGATGTCTGGTATCAGCTGAACCTTCAGTATGCGGAGAATTCTCCGGATGAATCGTATGACAGTCTTGCCATTTTTGTTCCCGGAAGCTTCATGAGCGGAACCGACAACGGCGACGGAACTTATACCTGTGCAATCAATCGCGAGGCGGAGGTCAACGGATACACCGCTGAGACAGCCCCGATCGTGGTTCCTGTCAACACGCCGGGGTATGCGGCGCAGGAGGAGCTCACGGCGTATACAGACGTGAGCGATTACACGGACGCCGGCTTTGTCTATGTGCACATCGGCGCGCGGGGACGCGATGCAGGCGCTCCGAGCGGTGTCGTGGACTTCAAGGCCGGAATCCGCTATGTCCGGTACAATGAGGATCTCCTTGCCGGAAATACAGACCGGATCTTCGTCTTCGGAATGTCGGGAGGCGGAGCGCAGTCCGCGGTTCTCGGCGCTTCCGGGGACAGCAGTCTGTACACCCCTTACCTCGAAGAGATCGGTGCGGTGGAAGGCGTAAGCGATGCCGTTCTTGGCTCCATGGACTGGTGCCCGATCACGAATCTTGACTGGGGAGATGAGGCGTATGAGTGGAACCTCGGCGCCACGAGAACAGGTCTTTCAGAGGAGGAGCAGCAGATTTCCGATGCGCTGGCAGAGTCCTACGCTTCCTACATCAATAAGGCCGGCTTCAAGGATGAGGACGGCAATGTCCTGACCCTGGAGGAATCAGAGAGCGGCATCTATCAGGCCGGAAGCTACTATGAATACATCAAGGGCATCGTAGAGGAATCGCTGAACAATTTCCTCTCGGACACGACGTTCCCTTACAACGCGGATGAAGATACAAACAGCTTCCAGGCCGGAATGGGAACCCCCGGGGCCGGGGACGGAAACGTGATGAACTCCATGAACAACAGTGAGCAGAATGACAAGATTCAGCGGAATGCCACATCCTCCGGAATCACGCTGTCCGGCACCTATGAGACGGCGCAGGATTATATAGATGCGCTGAATGCCGACGGCACCTGGGTAAGCTATGATGCCGCGGCAAATACAGCAAAGATCACAAGCGTGGAGGCATTCACAAAGGCCTTGAAGAACGCCTCCAAGGGTCTCGCGGCCTTTGATCAGCTGGATGCTTCTCAGGGCGAGAACACGCTGTTCGGTTACGGAGACGGAAGCGGTGCACACTTTGATGCGACTCTGGCGCAGATCCTTAAAGATCTCGGCTCCGGGTATGCAGATGCGTATGCGTCCGATCTCGCCAGAACCGACTCTGTCGGAAATACGGTGGAGACCATGGTGCAGATGTATACACCGCTCTACTACCTGCTTCCATCTGAGGGCGGTTATCAGAGCGCTTCCGTTGCGAAGTACTGGAGAATCCGCACTGGCATTAACCAGGGTGACACGGCACTCAGCACTGAGGTGAACCTGAAGCTTGCGCTTGAGAACTATGACGGGGTTAAGGACGTGGACTTTGCGACAGTCTGGGGACTCGGCCACACCATGGCGGAACGCACCGGTGACTCCACGATCAACTTCATCTCGTGGGTGAATGACTGCCTGACAAAGGAATAAGAAACTGCATGCGGAGGGGAGGCGTTTCTCTGCCCTCCGCAGCTGCAGCTGGCAGCCCGCCGCTCAGGCCAGCAGCTTCAGGCCGGCGATTCCGGCAGCGATCAGGGCGATGCAGACAATCTGCGCGGGAGTCAGCGTTTCCCTGAACAGGATGACGCCCAGAATACTGGTACCGAGAATGCCGATTCCTGTCCAGATGGCGTACGCAGTCCCGAGTGGGATTTTCTTGAGCGCCATGGAAAGAAACACAGCGCTTGCGATATAGCCGGCTATGGTGACGATGGAAGGAATCGGCCTTGAGAAGCCGGATGACATCTTCATTGACGCCGCCCAGGTGATCTCAAAGGCACCGGCGAGAATCAGGTGAATCCACTGCATAAGAACCTCCTTGAGACAAAAAAAGTACCAGCGCTCTGTATCTTCCAAGGCCTAACGATACAGAACCTGATACGCATTCGGAGATCTGTGATTCCTCTCCGTTGGACCACCCGGCGGCGGTATTTGCAAAACTGCCATTATTTTATTGACAGGTATCATCATAGCAGAAGCAGGAAAAAATGCAATTCCCGATTGTTCATTTGCAAGGGGGAAACGATTAAAATCAAGACGCACATCTTAAAAGGATCGCACAGGCTCTTGCCGCAGGAAAATTCTTTCCTGCGTTTTTTTTTGCTTGCAATATACCCCATAAGGGTATATGATACTCATTGTCACATACCGGCATGGGGTATGCAGGAAGGAGATTTCATGGCAGAGCATGTTCTTGAAGTGAGAGACTTGAGAAAACAGTACAGGACAAAAAACGGAGCAGTGGATGCCGTAAAGGGCATCTCGTTCAACGTTGAGAAAGGGGAAGTTTTCGGATTCCTGGGAGCGAATGGCGCGGGAAAGTCAACCACCATCAACATGGTGACGACGCAGCTTCTTCCGACCTCCGGTCAGTTTATCTATGACGGGCAGGACCTGACGGGAGATGTCGCATCGATCCGCCGGAGGATCGGAGTCGTGGCACAGCACAATAACCTGGAGCGGAGCCTGACGGCTGAGGAAAACCTGTATTATCACGGGAGATATTTCGGCATGGATCCGAAAACCATCCGGGAGCGCTCGGAGGAGCTTCTGAATAAGTTCGGTCTCTGGGACAGAAGAAAGGACTTTGTGAAAAGCTATTCCGGAGGCATGGCGCAGCGCCTGAAGATCGCCCGGGCGATGCTTCATGAACCGGAAATTCTTTTCCTGGACGAGCCGACCACCGGTCTTGATCCGAACTACCGGAATATTCTGTGGGATCAGATGCTCAAGATGAACAGGGAAGGCACGACAATTTTCCTGACGACCCACTACATGGAGGAGGTCGAGAATTTCTGCCGGCATGTGGCCATCATGAAAAAAGGGGAGATGCTGGCGTATGGAACGGTGAAGGAACTGGAGGAGAAAACAGGGACAAGCTCGCTGAATGACGTGTTCCTGGTACTGACGAACCGTGACGGCGTGGATGAGCGCACGAGCGCGAATGTGGAGGCATGAGAGATGAATGAGAGAGAGCTTGCGAGAACTGCCTTCTGGGCAATGGTGAAGAGAGATCTGCTGGTGCAGTGGAGGGACAAGGGAGAGTTCGTGTTCAGAGTTGCGATGCTGCCGTTCATCCTGATCCTGGTCTATGGATTTATGCTCCCTGCCGTGGGAATCCTGCCGGAAGAATTTCCGACCCACATGTTCTGCGGCATGATCGGCATGTCTATGCTGATCACCGGAATTCACGGAACAGCCGTCCCGCTTTCCATGGACTTTCATAATCTCAGGGAGATTGAGGACCGTCTGCTTGCACCGGTTTCCACCAGAACGGTCGCGTACTCCAAAATGTTCGTCGGTGTTCTGGAGTCATTCATCGGCGGGTTGATTGTTCTGCCGATTTCCCTGCTCTTCATGGGCTCGAAGATCTCCATTCAGATGCCGGCTGCAAGCCTTCCGCTTCTTCTCCTCGTGCTGCTTCTGACGGCAGTCACTTCCGCGGTACTCGGGCTTCTTGTCGGAACAGTCGTAAAGCCGAGCCAGATTGCGGCGATGTTCCCGGGCTTTCTGATGCCGGTTGTTTTTCTCGGGAGCATTTTCTACACCTGGCATCAGCTTGCCCCGCTTCCGGTGATGCAGGTTATTACGCTTCTTGATCCGCTGACCTGGATCAATGAGGCAGTCCGCGCCGTCATGACGCCGCAGATCGAAAGTCTGCCGCTTGCGCTGACAGTGGCCGGGATTATCGTCTGGATTCTGGCGATGGAGGGCGTCGCCATGAGGCGCTTTGACCGCATGGTCTATAATCATTGAAAGCGCCGGAGATGTCATCCGAAAGAGCCGGAGATGTCATTTATCTCATGCCCGCAGCATTTTCTTCGAGATATATCCTGAGGTGCAGAGGGTCAGCATTGCCGCATACGAGAGCCGGAAGCTGATCCGATCGCCCACGCGGTAGTGGTTCTCGGAATTGCTGATATTCAGAATGGTGTGATCGCTGCTGGCGCCAAGAACCCGGATTCCCGGATCCAGGGGGATGATTTCGGAAGGCTGCACGTCCTGCTTGCCCACGGCCACAATCGCCCGCCGGATGATGCCCTCATCCTCAAATACCGGGATATTGCCGAACGCGTCGCGGCCGCTTTCGCCGATCGGCTTGGACGGCTTGTTCTTGATCTCCACGATCTCGGCGCGGAGCGTGAACGCGTCCTGCTTAAGCCAGGGGATGACATCGCCCCGCGTCGTGTCGGTCCCGAGCAGCAGTCCCTCGCCGATCCTGAGCTGGTTGATCCCTGGCGGCATCGTTCCGTCATAGACCAGTTTCAGGGACGAGGTTCCGCCGCCGGAGACGATCGGAATTTCCAGCCCCGTCTCCTGCCGGATTGCGTCTGCGACCAGCCGGAGAACAGAGAGGTTTTTCCTCGTCGGCAGGATTCCGCCGTAGCAGCCCATGTTGGTTCCGACGCCGGCAATCCGGATACCGGGAAGCTCTGCTGCTTTGCGGCAGGTCCGGATGGCTTCCAGCGGAAGCATCCCCTCCCGGAGATCCCCGAGTTCCACCATCAGGATGACGCGGTGAAGCTTTCCCGCCGCAGCTGCCGCCTCCGACAGCGCCTTCATGACGGCGTATTCCGAGTTCAGGCTCAGATCCGCATAGTTCACCGTCTGGGCGGCGAGGCTGATCATCGGGATGCGGAGAAGCGTCATTTCATTGGCAAAGCCGTGTTCCCGCAGCGCCTTGATGTTCATGAGGCGGGAATCCGCAAACCGGTCGATCCCGCCGTCTGAAATCGCGCGTACAATCTCAGGAATCGCGGCAAAGCCCTTCGTCACCGCGAGAACCTGCATCCCGTGGCGGTCACAGATTTCCCGGATCCGGGCGCTGTTTTCCGTGATCTTCCGCAGGTTCACTTCCAGATAGGTTCCCTCCACACGATCACCTCCCTCTCAGAGCGCCTTTTTCAGGATCAAGCGCTCCACGCCGCCGTACAGGACAGCGCGCCTCACAATCTGAAAGCCTGAGGCCTGCACATTCGCGAGACTGTGCGGATTGTCCGGCGAGACCGTGCAGAGAGCGTACAATGCGCCCCGCTCACGCGCGTGCTCATCCTTGATCGGAATAAAATACTTCTGCAGCCCGAAGCCGCGGTACGCCGGGTGAATGAAGGTCGTGTCATACGTGACATATTTGAGAAGCTCTTCGTCCGTGCAGCCGAGCTTCTTCGCGAGATTTCTGTCCGTCGCGCGGTTGGCGACGGACAGGGAGAAGGCTGCCAGCCGGCCGTCCGAAAAAGCGCCGATGCAGCAGTCCAGGGCCAGGGACTCCGCCAGCTCCTCCCTGGTGTTCTCCACAAAGATTCTGCTGTCCGGAATCTGCTCCTTCACGTGGCGCTGAAGCGCCAGGATTTCCTCCAGATCCTCCGGCCCGCAGAGACGGAACGTGAATTCTGCCGCATCTCCGTTTCTCCGAGTTTTTCTTTCCGTTTTGAATAGATTCATATATCCCTCCTGCCGCAGAAGAACCGAAAGCTGTTCGGGAAATTTTCTGCTTTTT
>CACXCJ010000085.1 GCA_902766175.1 uncultured Lachnospiraceae bacterium | reverse complement strand
TTCTCCGCATGCGACAGTGCGCGCCGCTTTGCCTCCTGCACAACCGCATTTGCGATGGAATGCGGATAATGCTCCTCCAGGCAGGCGGCGAGCCGGAGCATCTCCTCCGGGTCGTTTCCGCCGAAGGGCACGACGTCCCGCACCTTCGGGCACGCCTCCGTGAGCGTTCCGGTCTTGTCAAACACGATCGTATCCGCCGCGGCAAAGTTTTCCATGAATCTGCCGCCCTTGA
This sequence comes from uncultured Lachnospiraceae bacterium, assembly GCA_902766175.1. Taxonomy (GTDB): domain Bacteria; phylum Bacillota; class Clostridia; order Lachnospirales; family Lachnospiraceae; genus Moryella. The sequence goes on along the minus strand of CACXCJ010000085.1, from coordinate 1,803 downwards.
CGGAAATCTTGTGCTCCTGCGCCTCGCGCATCGCGGAGAGGACGGACACCGGCATGGAAAGCTTCAGCGCACAGCAGAAATCCACCATCAGAATGGAATAGGCGCGCGTCACATTCCTCGTCACGAGGTAGGTGAGCCCCGCCGCGGCAAAGGTCCAAGGGACAAGGTGGTCCGCGAGGTCGGACGCCTTCTCCTCCGACAAGGACTTCATCTTCTCAGACGTTTCGATCATCGAGACGATCCGGTCAAACTGGCCGCTGCCCGCGGCTTTCGTGACACGGAACGAAAGCTCTCCCTCCTCTACGACGGTGCTCGCAAACACGCTTGCCCCCTCGCTCTTCCGGACCGCGAGAGGCTCCCCCGTGATTGAGGACTGATTCACCATCGCCTCTCCGGACGTCGCGATTCCGTCGAGCGGAATCATGTTTCCGGTGCGGACAATGACCTCGTCCCCCGGTCTTACCTTGTCGGCACCGATCAGGATCTCTGTGCCAGCCGGGGACTTGAGCCACACCTGGTCCACATGCAGCGCCATGGCGTTTGCCAGGTCGTCCACAGATCTCCGGTGCGTCCACTTCTCCATGAGATCCCCGATCCCGAGAAGAAACATGACGGATCCTGCCGTGTCATAGTCTCCCTGGGAGAGTGCGATTGTGACGGAGGCCGCATCCAGGACATGGACGTCAAGCCGTCCTCCCCGCAGCGAGTTCAGCGCCTGCAGGACAAACGGAACTGCCTTGCTGAGGTTCAGGGCAAGACGCACCGGCCCCGGCAGGAAAAAGCGCGCAGCGTAATGAAGGGCCACATGCCAGAACATGCGGTCCTCATACTCGTGCCGGGTCTTTCTCCCGGTATACTCCGGAATTTTTACGCCGCAGGTGTCGTAATCAAATGTGGAAAGGGCATGAATCAGTTTCTCCCGCATTCCATCTGCCCGGTCATACAGAACGACGGCATTTGCCGTGCGCTCTGAAACTCTCACATTCTTGACGCCAGGTACGGACTGAAGATAATACTGGAGCCGGTCCGCCTCTCCAAACGTCATGGTGCTCTGCCTGAGATGGACACGCATCCTTCCAGGAAGCTCATGCAGAATGGTGCATCTCATTCCGCATCATCCGCTTTCTCTGCTTCGCCTGCCTTCGTGTTCCTCTCCTCTGCCGCGGCGAGAACTGCCTTCGCGCCCTCAATTTCACGCGCTCTCTCCTCCTCCGCGCGCTTTTCGTTGATCGCGTCCGCCTCCGCGCTGATGTCCTCGCAGCTCTCGCGGATCTCCTCCGCCTTCTTCATGACACAGCCGCCGCAGCGCTTCGCGGCAGCGGTCACCTCCGTATATATCTTCTTTGCATCCCTTGATCCGAGCACCGCGATACCGGCTGTCCCGAGCAAGAATCCATAGGAAATCAGACGAAAGTTCTTCAGTGCGCTCATAATTCTGTCCTCCTTGATAGTTAGCTATGTATAACTTTATAAAGTTACACTAATTTAACTTTTATGTATTAAACTTTTTACATAACAATAGCACTCTGAAGGACTGCTGTCAAATACAGAGACACAGAAGGCCCCGGGCGCGGTCCTGTCTCCATGACCGCGCCCGGGGCGACGAAGCTTCCCTTCTCTCGCTTTTGCCTCACTTGTTTCTCTGTTTCCCGCGCTTTTCGTATTCCCGCTTTTCGTATTCCCGCTTTTCGTATTCCCGCTTTACTTTTCAGCCTGCTCCTCGGCCGCTCTCACGCAGCGGAGCGCGTTCAGACTTCTGGGGTAGCCGATATAGGGGAGGCACTGCGAGATCACCCGGATGAG
>CACXCJ010000084.1 GCA_902766175.1 uncultured Lachnospiraceae bacterium | reverse complement strand
TTTCCTGCTGTGCGAAGCTCACAGCCCGAGAAGCGTCTTCAGGATGCCGCGTCCCAGACTGGCACCTACATTTCCCCCGATCCGCTTTCCGAAGGTTCCGCCGGCCGCCTTGCCGATCGAATTTCCGATTTCGCGTCCCACGCTGCCCGCCGCAGCGCCTCCGATCGACTGAAGGGTCCTCTTCCGCTTTGCGGCCTCCCGCTGCTTCTCTATCTCCGCCGCTGCGGCCTCCTTTTCCGCGGCCTTCCTGGCCGCTGCTGCCTCTTTCTCCGCAGCTTTTCTGTCAAGAGCCTCCTGCCGCGCGCGCGCCTTCTCCTCCGCCGCATCCTGATCTGCCTCTCTCTCGAGGGCCTCCTCCCCGGCGGCCTTTCGGAGGAGAATCTCATAGGCGGATTCCCGGTCCGTGATCTCCGCATATTTGTCCCGCAGGCTGCTCGAGAGGATCGATGCCTGGCGGGTCAGGTCATCCAGCGCCCCCATCTTTGACTGCGGCGGCAGAATGGCCGCCCTCTCCGCCTCGGAGGGAGAGCCGTCTTTCTGGAGAAACGAGACGACCGCCTCCCCGGTTCTGAGCTCAGTGACGGCCTTCACCGTGTCAAACTCCGGATTTTTCCGGAAGGAGAGCGCCGCGGCCTTCACCCCCTTCTGCTCCGCCGGCGTATAGGCGCGGAGCGCATGCTGAACCTTGTTCCCGAGCTGAGAGAGCACCTCGTCCGGGATGTCCGCCGGGTTCTGCGTCACAAAGAAGACGCCGATTCCCTTGGAGCGGATCAGCTTCATCACCTGCTCGATCTTCTGCAGGAGATATCTGGGAGCGGAGTCAAAGAGAAGATGGGCCTCGTCAAAGAAGAAAACGATCCTGGGCTTCTCCGGGTCCCCGACCTCCGGCATCTTTTCAAAGAGCTCCGTGAGGAGCCAGAGCATGAAGGTCGAGTAGATCGCCGGATCAGAAAAAAGCGCCGTGGCATCCAGGATGTTGATCATCCCCCTGCCATTCTCATCCGTGCGGAACCAGTCCCTGATATCAAGCGCCGGCTCTCCGAAGAAGAGCTCCCCTCCCCTTCCCTCGAGGGAGGTAAGCGCCCTCATGATTGCGCCGATGCTCGCCTTGCCGATGTTTCCGTACTCCGGGCGGTATTCGGCCGCATGGTCCTCCACGAATCCAAGCATGGCTTTCAGATCCTTGATGTCCAGAAGCAGAAGCTTCTCCTCATCCGCGATCCGGAACACGATATCCAGGAGATCGCTCTGGATCTTGTTCAGCTCCAGAAGACGGGCGAGAAGAAGCGGTCCGAACTCTGAGACCGTGGTTCTGAGAGGCAGGCCGCGTTTCCCGTTCAGATCCCAGAATTCCGTCGGATACGCGTGGAGAGAAAAGCCCGCCTCTGCGAGACCGAACCTCTCCATGCGTCTCTTCATGTCATCCGTCTCTTCTCCCGGTTTCAGCATCCCGGCGAGATCTCCCTTCACATCGGAAAGGAAAACCGGAACGCCGGCGTCGGAAAAGGACTCCGCCATCCCCTTGAGTGTGATCGTCTTTCCCGTTCCGGTCGCTCCGGCAATCAAGCCGTGGCGGTTTGCCATCTCAAGCTGAATGCAGCATCTTTTTTCCCCGGACTGCCCGACCCAGATCTGATTGTCGCAGAACATGCGCACCTCCTGCTGTAAGAAACGCCGCCCGGATTCCTTCCCTGAGAACTGCGGTGCGGAAAGGCGGGAGACTTTTGCTGCTATTTTACCATACTTTTCCTGTCCCCGGGAAAAATACGGAGGAGCGCCCGAGGCTGGCTCAAAAGCTCTGTCTGGGAGGACGGGGAGGAACGCCCTGACTGAAAAATGCCGCAAAAAGTCAGACAAAAAGGACGGCCGGACGGCCGTCCTCGGTAAAAGCCTCTGCAGGATGCATGGGAATCGCCGGCTGCCCTCCGCAGCGCGGAATCCCTGAATCAGAGATCCATCCGGTACTCCGGAGCTGCGTCTCCGTTCACGACATAATATGCCGCGCTCTCCTCCGGCTTCACATACACCTCGACTGTATTGATTTCCACTCCCGGGTGGGTCTCCTGGTATGCCTTGACAGCCGCATCGGCGAGCTCCTCCGCGCTGACCTCTTTTCCCTCGAACTGGATATACACGGTCTCCGCCGGCTTCTTTACCGCCTTTCGGACCGTCCTGTTCACGGTCTCCGCAGCCTTCTTACTCTTCTCGGAAGCGGTCTGTGCCACTCTTCTCACGACCGGCTTTGCTTCCTTCACGGCCTTGTCGGCAGCCTTCTCCGCCTTCTTCACAGACGGCCCGACCGCGCTGTTCTCCGCAGCCTTCACGGCCTTTGCGGCCGCCCCGCTGACAGCCTCGACCGTCTTCTCAGCCGTCTCCTTCGCCGCCCTGACCGCCTTCTCTACCTCTACATTCTTCTTTGGTGCCTTTTCCTTGGACATCTCTGCATCTCCCTTTTCCGAATTCGGTTTCTTTCCGAGCTCGCGTGCTGCTGACCGGACCACCCTTTCCTCCGCCTGCCTCCGTTTTTCTTCCGCCGCCTGAAGCGTACGCGCAGCTGCATTTCTCGCTTCTGCTTCCTTTAAAATGCTTCTCTTGTCGATCAGCACCGCAGCTTCCTCCTGTCAGTCCTCTCCGCATAAATCCGGCAGATCGCGCGGAATTCCGGTCCACTCCTTCAAAATCTTCAGAATTATACCGCTCATTCTACTTTTCGTCAAGATTGCCACAATTTGTTCCCGCCGCCCGGGAGCGCGTGCCTTTTGTAAAATTCTTAAGCGGGATTTGTTCATTTTGACGCTCTCCTAATATAATGGTACTATAAAGGCAATCTTCAGTTTTCACAGCAGCCATCGGGCAGAAAGCGCACAAATATGCAGATGAAGCTTTTACAGGATCGTATTCTGAAGGACGGGCAGGTGAAGGAGGGAAACATTCTAAAGGTAGACTCCTTTCTGAATCACCAGATTGACATTGATCTGCTGGGCAGGATCGGCGAGGAGTTCAGCCGTCAGTTTGCGGGGAGTGGCGTAAATAAGATTCTCACCATCGAGGCGTCCGGAATCGCGATTGCCTGTGCCACGGCAGTGTGCTTCCACTGTCCCATTCTCTTTGCAAAGAAGACCAAGTCCCTGAATATCGCGGGAGATGTCTACACCTCGAAGGTGGAATCCTTCACACACAAGACGGTCAATGACATCATTGTCTCAAAAAGCTTTCTTGGCCCTGAGGACCGCATTCTGATCATCGACGATTTCCTCGCAAACGGAAAGGCGATCCTCGGGCTCTCAGATCTGGTGCGTCAGGCCGGCGCGACGCTGATCGGCGCGGGCGTCGTGATTGAGAAGGGCTTTCAGGGCGGCGGCGACAGAATCCGGAGCATGGGAATTGATCTCTGCTCCCTCGCGATCGTCGAATCCATGGACCCCGTGCGCGGAATCGTTTTCCGGAAAGACTGAAGGCCGGGAACCAGCCGGCCGGAAAATACGAAATCAATGAAAAATCGAGGTATACGCATGAAAAATCGAGGTATACGCATGAATAATCGAGCTGCACGCATGAAAAAAATTCTTACAGCTGCCTCTGCGGCTGCCGCAGCAGCGGCGCTTCTCTCCTTTCCCGCTTCCGCCGCCGGCTGGAGCCATGAGCCCACCGGCTGGTCGTACACGACGGAGAGCGGCGTGAAAGCACAGTCCGGATGGCTCTTCATCGACGGGAAGTGGTATTTCTTCGACGACTCCGGCCTTATGTCCCATGATACCTGGGTGGACTGCTACTATGTCGGCCCCGACGGCGCGCTTCTGACGGACACCGTCACGCCAGACGGCGTACGCGTGGCATCCGACGGAACGCCGGTTCTCTCACCGGACGAGTCGCTCTCCGGCGTTTACTACGCAGTGGACGGCTCTCTCCGGAACAGGACAACCGTCGTAAAGGATCTCGGAGACGGCGCGCTGGATGTCCGCTTCTGCTCTCTGAACACGCGCGCTGTCCTTCATAATTCCACTGCATCCCCCGACCTGTACACAGGCTCCGGAAACGGAAGGAATTTCTCCCTCCGCTTTACCGGAAGCAGCCTCTATATCACAGTCTCGGACGATGCGGGCGTGGATGCCGTTCGGAACGAGAAGTACATCTACCGGAACCAGGACAGCTGATTCCTCTCCGAGCGCGGATTTCCGTCAAAAAAGAAGCCGGCAGTTGTTTCCAACTGCCGGCTTCTTCCAGCTTCTGGCCGGACTCGAACCGGCGACCCACGCATTACGAA
>CACXCJ010000083.1 GCA_902766175.1 uncultured Lachnospiraceae bacterium | reverse complement strand
GAGCTGGTGGAGAACGGAAAAGCGCACAATGTGAAAGCCTCCAAGAAGATGGTGGAGCGCATGCAGAACGAGGTCTGGGACGTGCTCGAGAACGTGATTCACGAGCACCCGGTCATGCTGAACCGCGCGCCTACGCTTCACCGTCTCGGCATCCAGGCCTTCGAGCCGATCCTGGTCGAGGGCAAGGCGATCAAGCTGCACCCGCTGGTCTGCACCGCCTTCAACGCGGACTTCGACGGAGACCAGATGGCGGTTCACCTGCCGCTGTCCGTCGAGGCGCAGGCGGAGTGCCGCTTCCTGATGCTCTCCACCAACAACCTCCTGAAGCCCTCCGACGGCGAGCCGGTCGCGGTGCCGTCGCAGGACATGGTTCTCGGAATCTACTACATCACGCAGCAGAGAGACGGCGAGCCGGGAGAAGGAAAGTGCTTCAAGAGCCCGAACGAGGCGCTTCTCGCATACGCGAACCACTACATCACCCTGCAGTCCAAGATCAAGGTGCGGGTCACGAAGACCATGCCGGACGGCCGGGTGCTCTCCGAGATTCAGGATACCTCGGCGGGCCGGATTCTCTTCAATGAGATCATCCCGCAGGATCTCGGGTACGTGGACCGCAGCATTCCCGGAAACGAGCTGAAGCCGGAGATCGACTTCCTCGTGAAGAAGGGCGACTGCAAGAAGATCCTGGAGAAGGTCATCAACATCCACGGCCTCTCGAAAACCGCGGAGGTCCTGGACAACATGAAGGCGATCGGGTACAAGTATTCGACGATCGCGGGCATGACGGTCTCCATCTCGGACATGACGGTCCCGGCCACAAAGAAGCAGATCATCGCGGACGCGCAGGCAACGGTCGAGCACATCAACCGGAACTTCCGCCGCGGCTTCCTGACGGACGAGGAGCGCTACAAGGAGGTCATCGAGACCTGGGAGAAGGCGGACAAGCAGCTCTCCGACGACCTGATGGCGGCACTCGACCAGTACAACAACATCTTCATGATGGCGGATTCCGGCGCCCGAGGCTCCAACAAGCAGATCAAGCAGCTCGCAGGCATGCGCGGCCTGATGGCGGATACCACGGGCCACACGATCGAGCTCCCGATCACCAGCAACTTCCGTGAGGGCCTCGATGTTCTGGAGTACTTCATTTCCGCACACGGCGCCCGCAAGGGTCTGTCGGATACCGCACTCCGCACCGCGGACTCCGGGTACCTGACCAGACGTCTGGTCGATGTCTCGCAGGACCTCGTGATCCGGGAGACCGACTGCTCCGCGGGACGGGAGGACATCCCGTACATGGAGGTCCGCGCGTTCAAGGACGGCCGTGAGGTCATCGAGGGACTGAAGGACCGCATCACGGGCCGCTTTATCGCCGAGGACATCGTGGATCCGGATACGGGCGAGTATATTATTAAGAAGAATCGCATGATCACGCCGCGCCGCGCGGAGGCGATCATGGACTTCCTGGAGAAAACGGGAAGGGACAGCCTGAAGATCCGCACGATCCTGACCTGCCGCTGCATGAACGGCATCTGCTCCAAGTGCTACGGCGCAAACATGGCGACCGGCCAGCCTGTTCAGATCGGAGAGGCGGTCGGCATCATCGCGGCGCAGTCGATCGGTGAGCCCGGCACACAGCTTACCATGAGAACCTTCCACACCGGCGGCGTCGCGGGCGGCGACATCACCCAGGGTCTTCCCCGAGTGGAGGAGCTGTTCGAGGCCAGAAAGCCGAAGGGCCAGGCCATCATCACGGAGATCCCGGGCATCGCGGAGCTCCGCGACACAAAGAAGAAGCGCGAGGTCGTGGTGACGAATCCGGAGGACGGCCAGTCGAAGACCTACCTGATTCCGTACTCCAGCACCCTGAAGGTGGAGAACGGGCAGCAGCTTGAGGCCGGCGATGTGCTGGTGGACGGCTCCCTGAACCCGCACGACATCCTGAAGATCAAGGGCGTCCGCGCAGTGCAGGACTACATCCTGAAGGAAGTCCAGCGCGTGTACCGTCTGCAGGGCGTTGACATCAACGACAAGCACATCGAGATCATCGTGCGGCAGATGCTGAAGAAGATCCGCGTGGACGATGCCGGCGACACAAACTTCCTTCCGGGAACAAATGTCGACGCGCTGGAGTTCAACGCGGAGAATGAGAAGCTCAGGAAGGAGGGAAAGAAGCCCGCGGTCGGAAAGCAGATCGTCCTCGGCATCACGAAGGCGACGCTCGCGACGAGCTCCTTCATGGCGGCGGCTTCCTTCCAGGAGACGACGAAGGTCCTGACCGATGCCGCGATCAATGGCAGGACAGATCATCTGACAGGCCTCAAGGAGAACGTCATCATCGGAAAGCTGATTCCGGCAGGAACCGGACTGAAGCGCTACCGCGACATCACCCTGAAGGCGGATCCCGCCGCAGACGATATCGCGGATTCCCCGATCCAGGAGAATGACCCGGCGGTGCTCGATATCCTGAGTGAGATCGACGAGCCGCTTCCGGCGGTCACAGCCGATGAGGACGAGAAGTCCGATGAGGACACAGTGATGCTCTCGGACACAGCGGATGATGTGCCGGAGAACTGACGACAGGCAGGAGTCAGGAGAGCCGGCAGCGGCTGGGGTCCCGCAGAGCCTGCGGTAGGGCTGAGTCCCGGAGAACTGACGCTTGACACTGGAAAAATGACTGCCTATAATGATATGGCGTGCCTTCAGGCCCGCCATATCATTTTTTCTGTCCGAATCCGGATGGCAGACGGAGCGGACGGGATGTGCGGCGGCCGGAAGGAGAACAGAACTACTGCGTTTGCAGCCGCAGGCAAAATATCACAGGAGGAAAAAGAATGCCTACATTTAATCAGCTTGTAAGAAAAGGCAGAGAGACTTACGCTCGCAAGCCGAAGGCACCGGCACTTCTGAGAAGTTTCAACTCGCTTCACAAGAAGCCGGTCGCTGACAACTGCCCCCAGAAGAGAGGCGTATGCACGGCCGTGAAGACCGCAACCCCGAAGAAGCCGAACTCGGCGCTGAGAAAGATCGCCAGAGTCCGCCTTTCCAACGGAATCGAGGTCACGAGCTACATCCCGGGAGAGGGACACAACCTTCAGGAGCACTCGGTTGTCCTGATCCGCGGCGGAAGAGTCAAGGACCTTCCCGGTACCCGTTATCACATCATCCGCGGAACACTGGATACCGCAGGTGTTGCGAACCGGCAGAAGGCGCGCTCCAAGTACGGCGCAAAGAGACCGAAGAAGAAATAAACCCGGGACCACACTGACGGTCCACAGGATCAGAAAAGACTCATAAGTGCAAGATTGTGATACATAGATCTGCAGGCTGCAGAGAAGGAATCAGAATCCAGCACGAACAGCCGCAGGGCGGATGAGTACCGATGATCTAATTCAGAGGCCGGACCTTCTGGTCCGAACCCCATAATTAAGGAGGGAAGTAACGTGCCACGTAAAGGACAGACCAAAAAGAGAACGGTTCTCGGTGATCCGGTCTACAACAACGTAGTCGTCACCAAGCTTGTCAACCAGATCATGCTTGACGGCAAGAAGGGAACTGCGCAGAAGATTGTGTACGGCGCATTTAACCGTATCAAGGAAAAGACAGGAAAAGAGCCGGTTGAGGTGTTTGAAGCTGCCATGAACAACATCATGCCGGTCCTGGAAGTCAAGGCAAAGAGAATCGGCGGAGCTACCTATCAGGTTCCGATCGAGGTTAAGCCGGACAGAAGACAGGCGCTTGCGCTGCGCTGGCTCACCACCTTCTCCCGCGCGAGAGGCGAGAAGACCCAGGAGGAGCGTCTCGCAAACGAGCTTATGGATGCCGCGAACAACACCGGTGCGGCAGTGAAGAGAAAAGAAGACATGCACAAGATGGCGGAGGCGAACAAGGCTTTCGCTCACTACAGATTCTGATCGGGAGGAAAAGACACAGTGGCAAACGAGCGTGAGTATCCTCTGGAGAGAACCAGAAATATCGGGATCATGGCGCATATCGATGCCGGCAAGACGACACTGACCGAGCGCATCCTGTATTTCACCGGTATCAACTACAAGATCGGTGAGACCTACGAGGGTACTGCCACCATGGACTACATGGCGCAGGAGAGAGAGCGCGGCATCACCATCACCTCCGCAGCAACCACCTGCCATTGGACGCTGCAGGAGCACAACAAGAAGAAGCCGGGCGCACTGGAGCACCGCATCAACATCATCGACACCCCCGGACACGTTGACTTCACGATTGAGGTCGAGCGGTCGCTGCGCGTCCTGGACGGCGCAATCGGTGTCTTCGATGCGAAGGGAGGCGTCGAGCCGCAGTCCGAGAACGTCTGGAGACAGGCGGATACCTATCATGTTCCGAGAATTGCATTCGTGAACAAGATGGATATCATGGGCGCGGATTTCTACATGACCGTCGATCAGATCGAGCATCGTCTCGGCAAGAACCCGGTCTGCATCCAGCTGCCGATCGGCAAGGAAAATGATTTCCGCGGCGTCATCGACCTCATGGAGATGAACGCCTACATTTACAACGACAACAAGGGCGAGGACATCTCCATCGAGCCGATTCCCGAGGACATGAAGGATCAGGCCGAGGAGTGGCACACCAAGATGGTGGAGCAGATCTGCGACCTCGATGAGAACCTCATGGAGAAGTACCTCGACGGCGAGGAGCTCTCCATCGACGAGATGAAGAAGGCGCTCCGCAAGGGAACCTGCACAAATGCGGCGGTTCCGGTCTGCTGCGGCACCGCACACTTCAACAAGGGCGTGCAGAAGCTGCTCGATGCGATCATCGAGTACATGCCGTCTCCGCTGGATATTCCTCCGGTCGAGGGCACGACGCCGGACGGAACGCCGGACCACAGGGATGCTTCCGACGAGGAGCCGTTCTCTGCACTCGCGTTCAAGATTATTTCCGACCCGTTCGTCGGACGTCTCGCGTTCT
>CACXCJ010000082.1 GCA_902766175.1 uncultured Lachnospiraceae bacterium | reverse complement strand
GGCGGCGCGTGTCAGAAGCCTGCCGCGCGCACCGCTTTCCCGGTCTCCCGGCTCTACAGCAGCTCGTTTTCGACCGGCTGCCGGGAGGCGGAGGAGCGCCGCTTCGTGCTGTTCGGGTGTTCCCCCCGGGCCCTGGTGCTGATGAGGAGAGCGTCAGAGTTTCTGAAGAGGCGGTATCCGGGTGCGCATGTCCGCACCATTGTGAAGGTCCGGGGGGAAGCGGGATACGAGCCCGGAGGCATAGCGGATCTCACGGGGGAGGTGTTTCCGGACGCGGATCTGCTCGTCTATTTCGGCGCGGCCGGCATCGCGGTCCGGTCAATTGCACCGTTCGTGAGGAGCAAGGCGGAGGATCCGGCGGTTCTCTCGGTCGATGAGGCCGGGAAGTACTGCATTTCCCTCCTCTCGGGGCATATCGGCGGGGCGAACCGGTACGCCGCAGAGCTATCGGAATTTCTCGGCGCTGTGCCAGTGATCACGACCGCGACGGATCTCGAGGGGCGCTTCGCGGTAGATGTCTTCGCGTCGGAGAACGGTCTCAGGATCCGGGAGCCCGGCCGCATCCGCGCGGTCTCTTCGGCCGTGCTCCGCGGGGAGCAGATCCCCGTCTATCTGGACCCGTTTCTGAAGGCAGACGCGCTTCCGGAGGAGCTTAAGCGCACGGAAAGAAGAGAGGAGGCCCGCGTCGTGATCTCCTGCCTGAGAGGGGAGAGCGACCGCCCGGACGCCCTGCACCTCGTTCCGAGGGTCGTGTGCCTCGGGATCGGCTGCAGAAGGGGGACCCCGGAGGAGGAGATCCGTGCGGCCGCAGACCGTGCGGTGAGAGAGCGCGGCATTGACCGCGATGCGGTCGCAGAGCTTGCGAGCGTCACGTTAAAGGAGCAGGAACCCGGTCTCCTGAAATTTGCCTCCGAGACCGGGCTTCCGATCCGCTTCTTTCCGCCGGAAGAGCTGAACCGCCTGTCCGGGACCTTCAGCGCCTCGGACTTTGTCCGGGAAACCGCCGGAACAGACTGCGTATGCGAGCGGGCGGCGGTCCTTGCGGCCGGAAGGGCGGGCGCGGATGCGCTGATTCTTAAAAAAATGGTCTGCGGGCGCGTGACAGCCGCGGCGGCAGTGAGAGCAGCTGTGCTCAGAGGAAGACAGAATCCATGAGGAGGACGGGAGCATGGGAAGAGTGACGGTCGTCGGAATCGGTCCCGGGGATCCCGGGCAGATGACCATAGAGGCGAGGGATGCGCTCCTTTCGGCGGATGTCATCGTGGGGTACCGGCTCTACACGGATCTGATCAGGGATCTCGTGCCCGGAAAGAAAATCCTTTCCGGCGGCATGACGCAGGAAGAGGAGCGCTGCAGGGAGGCGCTCGCTGCCGCCGATGCCGGGAAGAACGCGGCTCTCATCTCCTCGGGCGATGCGGGTGTATACGGCCTGGCGGGTCTCTGTATCGAGCTCTCGGGGGAGTACCCGGGCGCTGAGGTGAAGGTTCTCCCGGGCGTGAGCGCGGTGCTCTCCGGCGCCGCACTTCTCGGCGCCCCGCTCGTGAACGATTTCGCGGTGATAAGCCTGAGCGACCTCCTCACGCCCCGCGGACAGATCGAGAGGCGCCTTCTTCTCGCGGCGGAGGCGGATTTCGTGATCTGCCTCTATAATCCGGGGAGCAGAAGGCGGACGGACGGGCTCAGACGGGCATGCGGTCTGATACGCCGCTTCCGTCCGGAAGAGACGGTCTGCGGCATTGTCCGGCAGATCGGGAGAAGCGGACAGGAGAAGCGGATCCTCACGCTCGGTGAGCTCCGGGAGGTCGTGCCGGACATGCTCATGACCGTCTGGATCGGATGCAGCCGGACGCGGATCGTGAGCGGGCGGATGGTCACGGAGCGGGGGTATCGCTGCGAGAGGGCGGAGGCTCCGGAAGAAGACGGGCGCGCGGAGCAGAAGGAGAAGGCGGAAGAAGTTTTCCTGCCGGACCCGGATCATGACCGCGTGATTTCTCTCATCGGCATGGGCCCGGGGGATGTCTCGCTGCTCACGGAGCGGGCGGTCCGCGCAATCCAGGGGGCGGACGCGCTCTTTGGTTCGGAGCGCATGCTCGATGCTGCGGCCGCCGTTCTCGGAAGAAAGGCGTTTTCGGAGAAACTCTGCGCTTCGTCGTACAGGCAGGAGGAGGTTTTCCGGATTGTGCGGGAACACCCGGAGGTGCGGCGCGCGGCCGTCCTCTTCTCCGGAGACCTGTCCCTGTACTCCGGCGCGGCGCTCTGGAAGGGCCGGGAGAAGACAGCAGCCGCGGGAGATGAGACGCAGAACAGTGCGGAAGCATGGACGACGGACACGGCGGGCGCAGATCCGGCGGAAACTGAACCGGCGGGAAGGACCTTTCCGGCGGTCCGCCTGGAGCGGATTCCCGGCATCTCCTCCGTGAGCTTTTTCCTCCAGAAAACCGGAAGATCCGGAAAAAACCTGGAGATTCTCTCCGCGCACGGGCGGGAGATCGAGGCAGCTGGCCTGATCCTGCACCGGAGCGCAGTGCTGGTGCTTCTCGGAGATAATGACTTTTTCCCGCGGACCCTGCGGGAGCTCTCTGAGGCGGATGCGGGCGGCATCCGCGTTACACTCGCGGAGCAGCTCTCCTATCCCGGGGAGAAAATCACGGAGGGGACGGTAAGCTCTTTTCTTCAAACGGGGGTGCGCCCGGCGGACCCGGCGCTTCTTCTCTTTGAAAACCCTGCCCCGCTGCCGGAGGTGCCCGGATTTTTCGAGGAGGATCATCAGTTTCTCCGCGGAGAAAAGCCGGTTCCCATGACGAAGGAGGAGATCCGTGCCCTGTCGCTCTCCATGCTGTCCCTGCGGCGCGGCAGCATTCTCTATGACATCGGTGCCGGGACCGGGTCCTGCTCCATCGCCGCCGCGGCCTTCCTGGAACGCGGAAGGGTGTATGCCTTCGAAAGAAATCCGGACGCGCTCCGTCTCATCCGGGAGAATAAAAGAAAGCTTCACGCCGCCAATGTCGAAATTGTCCCGGGGGAATTTCCGGAGCACTCCGTCTCTGCGGTCCTGCCCGCGCCGGACGCCGCGTTTGTCGGCGGGAGCGGCGGGAGACTCCGGCAGATTCTGGGAGCTCTCAGGGAGAAGAATCCGGACGTGACGATCGTCATAAACAGCGTGACGCTTGAGACCGCAGCGGAAACGGCGGGACTCAGGGATCTCTTTCCGGCGCAGGACGGGTGGGAGATGCACACGCGCGCAGTGCAGGCGACCCGTTTTCTCCCGGTGGGATCCTATCACCTCGCGCGGCCGGAGAGCCCGGTGCAGATTACCCTGATCCGGAAAAAGCGCGGCGGACCGGACGTCAGAAAAGAGAGCGGAAGGAGCGGTGCGGAGAACCATGTACTATGACAGGCGGAATCTCCACGGCGGGAGCTGCGGGCGGGGCGCTCTGCGGGCAGACTTCTCCGTAAACGTGAATCCGCTCGGGACGCCGGAGAGCGTGAAAAAAGCGTTCCGCGCCGCCGCCGGGGAGCTCTGGCGCTATCCAGACCCGTTCTGCCGCGGGCTGGTGCGCGCCGCCGCCGCATATGAGCACACGGCGGAGGAAAATATTCTCTTCGGAAACGGCGCGTCGGAGCTCATCTTCTGCTTTCGGAGCGCGCTCGGAATCCGGAGGCTCCTCCTTGCCTCCCCCGCCTTTTCGGGGTATCGGGAGGGAAGCGGGGCAGAGGTGCTTCTCTACCCGCTCCGGGAGGAACTCGGGTTTTCCCTGGACGAGGGGGTTCTCCCCTTCCTTGAGAGAGAGGGCAGCGCTCCGGGTGCGGCCGTGATGCTCGGCAGCCCGAATAATCCGACCGGAAGGCTGATCCGGCCGGATCTTCTGGAAGCCATCCTGAGGCTCTGCCGGGAAATGAATCTCCCGGTGCTGGCGGATGAGTGCTTTCTCGATTTTACGGAGGCGCATGGGGAGAGCCTCACGAAGAGGCTTTCCGAGTTTCCGAACCTGTTCGTCCTGAAGGCATTCACGAAGAACTTCGGGCTGGCGGGACTCCGCCTCGGCGTTCTCTTCTCGTCAGATCACGGGGCGCTGAGGCGGATTGCCGCCGCTTCGCCGCCGTGGAATGTCTCTCTTCCCGCGCAGCGCGCCGGCATCGCCGCGCTCTCCGAGGGTGTGTTTCTCGAGAGAACGAGAGAGCTCGTCAGAAGGGAGCGCGCCTTTCTCGCGGAGGAACTGCAGAAGTGCCCGTGCGTGGACAGGGTGATTCCTTCCGATGCAAACTTCTTCCTCTTTCACGGGCCAGAAGACCTGGGACAGAGTCTCCTCTCCCGCGGGATCGCCGTCCGGACTTTTTCTCCGGAGGAGGGGCTCTCCGCCGGGTGGTGCCGCGCCGCCGTGCGGCTCCACAAAGAGAATGAGATGCTTCTTTCCGCGATCCGCGCCGCGGTTTGATTTGCCGGAGGAGGAAAACCATGAATTCAGACAGCTTGGAGCGTGCGCTCCAGAAACTTCTTGCTTCCGTGACAGGCCCCGACCCTGAGGCTGTCCGCGCTGCAGAGACGCGGCAGGGAAGGCTCGCGAAGCCGCCCGGCAGCCTCGGAAAGCTGGAGGAGCTCTCCGTAAAACTCGCCGGCATTACCGGCAGCGTGAAAAATGAGCTGCGGAAGCGGCGCCTCTTTGTCTTTGCAGCGGACAATGGCGTGGTCCGGGAGGGGGTTGCGGCTGCGCCGCAGTCCGTGACGTGGAAGCAGACCCTGAACCTGACAAGGGCGAGGACAGGCGCATCCGTTCTCTGCAGAGCTGCGGGCAGTGAGATCACGGTCGTGGATGTCGGGGTGAATGCGGATCTCCCCGCAGGAAGCGTCCTGGACAGAAAGCTCATGCGGGGGACCGGAGATATCGCCGAGGGACCTGCGATGAGCCGGGAGACTGCGGTGAAGGCGGTCCTGACGGGCGCGGAGCTCGCCGCTTCTTCCGATGCGGACGTGATCGGCGTCGGGGAAATGGGAATCGGCAACACGACGACATCGGCCGCGGTGCTGTCCGCTTTTCTGGGACTGGACCCGGAAAAAACGGCGGGAAGGGGCGGCGGGCTCACGGAGGAGGGGCTGCTCCGGAAGAAAGAGGTCATCCGGAGGGCGCTCTCCGTGAACAGGCCGGACCCGTCCGATCCGGTGGATGTCCTCTCGAAGGTCGGAGGACTTGACATCGCGGCGATGTGCGGCGCCTTTCTGGGCGCGGCCTCCTCGAGAAAGCCCGCGGTGATCGACGGCTTTATCTCGGCGGTCTCCGCGCTCGCGGCGTACCGCCTGTGCCCGCAGGTGCGGGCATACCTGATCCCGAGTCACGCCTCGGCGGAGGCGGGCTTCCGTCTCGCCATGGAGGAAATGGACCTGAGGCCGTTCCTGCTTCTCGACATGCGTCTCGGGGAGGGAAGCGGCTGCCCGATCGCGTTCCAGATCCTGGACGATGCCTGCGCGGTCATGAACCACATGGCGACCTTCGAGGAGGCGGGAATCGAGGACGGGTATCTCGACGAAATCCGCCGGGAGGAGGAAAACAGCCGGAAAGATGGAGTCCGCCGGGAGGATGCGACCCGTCAGGAATAGGGGCGCCGGGAAAAAAGCGGGGAGACGACAGTGGGAAATCTCATTCTGATCAGCGGGAAAAATGACAGCGGAAAGAGCCGCTTCGCAGAGAGCCTCATCCGGAGGATTCCCGGGGAGCGCTTCTATATCGCCGCGATGCGTCCCTGCACAGGGGAAAATTACCGGCGGATTGAGGCGCACAGAAGGCAGAGGCAGGACATGCACTTTCAGACGCTGGAGCTGCCGCTTGACGTGGACCTCGCAGCGGTTACGCCGGACAGCGTGGTGCTTCTGGAGGACGTCTCCAATCTTCTTGCGAACCTCTTCTTTGAGCGGGGGGAGGGACGGGAGGAGGCGCTCCGGGAAATCCAGTCCCTGGCGGATCGCTGCCGCCTGCTTTTTGTGGTGACGATCAGCGGCCTTATGGACGCGGCCGATGCCGCCACCCGCAGCTACATCCGGGAGTTAAATGACCTGAACGCCTCTCTCCGGGAGCTCTCGGCCTGCTGCGTCGAGATGGCGGACGGGCGTCCGGAATGGCAGAGAGGTTCAGAGAAGGAGGTGCTCTCCGGATTTTCATTCCCTCTGAGGCTTCAGAATCTCACGGCAGGCTACCGCGGAAAGCCTGTCACGAGGGATGTCACGGTCGAGATCAGGCGCGGGGAGATCCTCACCCTGATCGGGCCGAACGGCGCCGGAAAATCCACAATCCTGAAGACCATCTCCCGTCAGCTGGAGAGAATTTCCGGTTCGGTCGTGATTCTCGGAAGAGAGCTCAGGGATTACAAGGCGCAGGAGCTCGCGAGAACCCTCTCCGTCGTCCTCACACAGCAGGTTCACCCGGAGCGGATGACCTGCCGCGAGGTGGTGTCGAGCGGGAGGGATCCCTACAGCGGCCGGCTCGGCATCCTCTCGGAAGCGGACCGGCAGAAGGTCGGGGAGATGCTTGAGCTCTTTGACCTCACGGAGTTTGCGGACCGGGAGTTCGAGGCGGTGAGCGACGGACAGCGGCAGCGCGTGCTGATTGCGAGGGCGCTGTGCCAGGATCCGGAGATTCTCGTGATGGACGAGCCGACCTCCTATCTGGATATCCGCTATAAGCTGGAGTTTCTCTCCACTCTCCGAAGACTCACGCGGGAGAGAGGCCTCACGGCGGTGATGTCTCTCCACGAGATCGATCTCGCGGCAAAGTGCTCTGACCGTCTCCTCTGCGTCGGGGCGGACGGCCGGGTCTTGATCGAGACGCCGGAAAGTCTCTCGGAGGGAGAGCGTCTCCGGGAGCTCTTTCACGCAGAGCGCGGAACGGTGGATTCGCTGCTCGGGACACTTGAGCTCCCGCGGCCGGAGGGAGAGGCGCGTGTGCTGGTGCTCTCCGCGGGCGGAAGCGGGATTCCGGTGTATCGGAAACTGCAGCGGATGGGAATTCCGTTTGCAGCGGGAATTCTCTATGAGAATGACATCGATTTCCGGGCCGCAGAGGCGCTCTCCTCGGAGGTGATTTCCGAGCGCCCGTTTCTCCCGATCCGGCGGGAGACGCTCGCGCGGGCTGTGAAGGTTTTACAGCGCTGCGAGGTAGTCCTGGACGCCGGATTTCCGGTCGGGGAGATCAACCGCGGGATGCAGGAGCTGAGGGAGGAAGCCGCGCGCGGGGGAAAGCTTGTGAGAAGCGCGGACGAGGCGGAGCGGCGCCTGAAGGAGCGCGCCGAGGGGAAAAACAGGACACGTCCGGAGGAGATCCATGAGAACTGAGCCGGAAGAGGATGCAGAGAAACGGTGCGGAAAGGCAGAGCGCGGAGTGGAAGGAACAGAGAGGATGAGCGGGATGCGGGGACAGTACACAAGGCCCGCGGAGATAGAGGCGCGGAGCATGGAACTCATTGGGAAGGAGCTGCGCGGGCGCGGCTTTCACCCGGACCCGTCCACGGAGGACATCGTAAAGCGCGTGATCCACGCGACTGCGGACTTTGATTTTGCAGAGACCCTTTTCTTTACGGAGGGAGCCGCGGAAGCGATGCGGAGCGCCCTCCTCTCCGGCGCCTCGATCGTGACGGACACGAACATGGCGTTCTCCGGCATCAGCCGGAAGAGGCTCGGGGAGTACGGCGGGAAGCTGTACTGCTTCATGGGGGATCCGGACGTCGCAGCGGAAGCGGCCCGCCGCTCTGTCACGCGGGCCACTGTCAGCATGGAGCGCGCGGCGGCGCTTCCCGGGCCGCTTCTTTTTGCGGTGGGAAATGCCCCGACCGCACTGGAGCGGCTCTGCGGACTAGTCCGTGAGGGAAGGATACTCCCCGCGGGAATCATCGCGGTTCCGGTCGGGTTTGTGAATGTCGTCGAGGCGAAGGAGGAGGCGATGCAGCTGAAGGGCATCCCGCTCATCTGTGCCCGCGGAAGAAAGGGAGGAAGCACGGTCGCAGCTGCCATCTGCAACGCGCTTCTTTACGGAATCCGGAGGACCTGAGCCGGCGAGTGCCGTCCGCCATGGCGCCCGCTGCCGCGAG
>CACXCJ010000081.1 GCA_902766175.1 uncultured Lachnospiraceae bacterium | reverse complement strand
GAAATGAGTAAGGAAGCCTCCAAGATGGTCGCGGACAGTGTCGCGGCGTACGTGGATCACAACCAGGCGCTCGCGGAGAAGGTCATGGAGAATGATGACGTCGTGGACCGCATGTTCGCAGGTGTCCGCACGGAGCTTGTCCACAGGATTGCCTCGCTCCGGGAAAAGGATGAAAAATCTGCGCAGCACGCGATCGATATCATCATGGTGGCGAAGTACCTTGAGAGAATTGCGGATCACGCGACAAATATCGCGGAGTGGGTCAGCTACTCTGTTTCCGGGGTTCACAAGAGCCTCTCGGATTTAAAGGCGCTGAACTGAGAAACACGGAAGAGAGAAATGGATGAAAGGCTTGCGCACAGTGCGGAGAGGCACAATCCGCGCTGTGTCCGCACGATGGTGAGGCCCCGGGCGCTCATGCCCCGGGGCCTGTTCCGTGGATTTTTAAAGGAGAGTTCGCTATAATGAAAACGGGAAGAAAAAATGCGCGAGAAGCATCAAAAAGGCGGACACCTGCAGGGACGAAGCACAGAAGCATGATATCTGCGGAAAATCCGGGATCCGGAATTTCGAAGGCAGGGACTTCGGAATCCGTGAGCGCGGAATCAGGGGCTGCAGAATGCAGAGCCGCTGAATCTGAAATCCCGGAATCCCGGCCTTCGGATTCCGGGGTTCCGCTTTCCGGGAGGATTTCCGACGGGATTTCCGGGAGTGCGGGGCCGGATCCGGCTGCAGGCGCATTTCCCGGGCCGGGAGGAAGCAGAGCGGAAGAGGAGACTATGATCTATTACGTAGAAGATGACGACAACATTCGGGATCTGGTGATTTACACTCTGAACAGCACGGGACTGAAGGCGGAGGGCTTTCCGGATGGAAAGGCGTTCTGGAATGCCATGCGGGCGGAGGTTCCGGAACTTGTGCTCCTGGACATCATGCTTCCGGGCGATGACGGCGTGACGATTCTCCGGCAGCTGCGCGCGGATTCGAGATATGCGTCGGTCCCGGTGATCATGGCGACCGCGCGCGGCACGGAATATGACAAGGTCAGGGCGCTGGATCTCGGCGCAGACGACTATGTGACGAAGCCGTACGCGATGATGGAGCTGGTGTCGCGCGTCAAGGCGGTTCTCAGGAGATCGGAGAGAAAGAGCAGCAGCGACGCATCGGATTCCGGTGCCCGGCGGCCGGCATCGGAAAACCAGCTCTTGAAGTACGGGCCGATCTCTCTGGATTCGCGCAGGCACCTCGTCACGGTGAACGGACGGGAGACGGAGCTCACGCTGAAGGAGTATGAGCTTTTGAGAAAGCTTCTCCTGAATCCGGAGTGCGTCCTGACGAGAGACCAGCTGCTCGAGGACGTGTGGGGGTACGAATTTGACGGAGAGACCCGCACTGTGGATGTGCATGTGCGGACGCTCCGCCAGAAGCTTCAGGAGGCTGGCAGCCTCATCGAGACTGTCCGCGGCGTGGGATACCGCATCCGCGCCTGAGAAATGGCCGGACGCAGGAAAAATGACAGATGCAAATGACCGGGTGTGATCGATGAAAAAGAAGATACAGCGCATCATGATACTATTCATCACGGTGACGCTTGTGATTTCCTATCTGCTCATGTTTCTGCTTGCCTACGCGAGAATCCGGGACATCGCGCAGGAAAACCTGAGAAACGAGGCAGCGTACTTTTCCGCGATCGTGAACCGCTTCGGGGACGAGGCGCTCACGGCTATGGACGGGACGGGCACAGATCTCCGCATCACGCTGATTTCGCAGGACGGCGATGTTCTCTATGACACGGACGAGGATGCAAAGCTTGAAAACCATGCGGACCGCCCGGAGTTCCAGAAAGCCCTGAAGAACGGGAGCGGGAGTTCTGTCCGGAGAAGCGACACCATGGGGGTGGATCTGTTCTACTGCGCGGTGCGGCTCGAGGACGGAACGGTGCTCCGAATCGCGCGGCCGGTCCGCTCTGCGCTCTTTACGGCGCTGCAGTTCCTTCCGCTGATGGGCCTTCTTCTCGCCGGAATGCTTCTCGTCGGAGTCCGCTACTCCCGCCGGAAGGCGGATGAGCTTGTGCGCCCGATCAATGAGCTGAAGGTGGATGAGCCGCTTTCCAGCGACACCTATGAGGAATTGAGGCCCCTTCTGGTCCGGATCGATGAGCAGAACAAGGCAAAGGATGCCGTCGCGAACATGCGGAAGGAATTCACCGCGAATGTCTCGCATGAGCTGAAGACGCCGCTCACCTCGATCTCCGGCTATGCGGAGATCATGAAGGACGGGCTCGTGAAGGCGCAGGATGTCCCGGATTTTGCAAACCGGATCTACCGGGAGTCACAGAGAATGATCACGCTGGTGGAGGATATCATCAAGCTCTCGCGGCTTGATGAGGGGGAGATGGAGGAGATCGAGGAGGATCTGGATCTTTTCGATCTGTGCCGGGAAATCTGCGACAATCTGGTGCCCTACGCGGAGAAGCACTGCGTGCGGATGGAGTTGAAGGGCAGCATCTGCCATGTGACTGCAGCAAGACGGCTTGTGCAGGAAATGATCATGAATATCGTGGACAATGCGATCCGCTATAATAAGCCGAACGGCAGCGTCACTGTCTGGGCGGGCGGGACGATCGGGGGCGCCAGGGTGGTTGTCACGGACACAGGCATCGGAATTCCGGAGGATCAGCTGGATCGGATTTTCGAGCGCTTCTACCGCGTCGACAAGAGCCACTCGCGTGAAACGGGCGGAACCGGCCTGGGACTTTCCATTGCAAAGCACAGCGCGGAGCTCTGCCATGCGAGGATTTATGTGTCGAGCAGGCTTGGAGAAGGGACGCGGATGGAAATAGACTTCGACGAGTCCGAGCGGCCGCTTCACAAAGATTTAACCTGAGGTTTCTTTCAGAATTTACGCAACTCCTCTACGATGAAGCTGTCGAAGATGTTAGGGTCAGCAGGTTCAAGGCAGAGGAGTTCTTTTCGTATGGAAAAACCGGCGGTGACGGAACAGCAGTATTTCAGGTCGAAAAGAGAGATGATCCGCACCATTCTGTGGGCTGCGGCGGGGAAGGCGCTGATCCTGTCTGTCTTCGTGAGCCTTCCCGCAGCCGGACTGATGAGAGGCATTTTCGGGCCGGGTGTGCCGGTTCTGGAAATGGCTGTTACTGTGACTGGCTGGAGTGTGCTGACGGCGGTTGTCGTTCAGACCATTCTGCTCATGCGGAGACTGGGGTGACGTGACGGAAAGCAGATGCGGCAGCAGGAATCTCTGAAGGCTTTTGCAATTTTCCGGGAATTTCCCCTCAGGAAGCGGTAGAATGGAGTAGAAAAAAGACGCGCGAACATAAAACAAACAGAGGGCATCCCCATGCGCACACCTGAATACCGCCGTAGAAACTCACTGACGATCAAGGAAAAGACTTCCCGGAGGGTCCGTCCCCATCTGGACCGCACGCTGGAACTCTGCATTGTGACCAGAGGAGTTCTCATCGCGGGCATCGAGACGGAATCCTGGCCCATGAAGCTCCACGATCTGGTCATGATCTTTCCAAATCAGATTAATTACTTTGATATTGATCCGGAGGAAGAGTGTCGCGCGATTCATCTGCACATTCCCCAGTCTCTTTTCGGGCCCTTCTCCGACATCCTGAACCGCTGTCAGCCGGAGGAACCGGTTATTCCGGCTTCATCTGTGCCGAGAGAAGTCGGAACAATTCTCAAGGCTCTTCTCCATCGTTCGGAAGCCGGAGCCCTGGTCGAAGCTCCTGTGGAAGCGCCCGCCGGAGCGATGTCAGTAACGCCCGCAGGTCTGCCGGGGAGCTCCTCAGAGGCATCTGCAGCGGGTGCGGAACTGCTCCAGACCTGCCGCTACGTCTACACCCACTCCCTTGTGCAGCTGCTGCTTTCCATTCTTCTTCCCATGGTCAAACTGAGAGAGCGCAGAGCAGATTCTGATTACGATCTGGTCTATCAGTGCGCCCGCTATGTCGCCGAGCACTACCGCGAAGCCTTTACCATGCAGGACATGGCGAGAGCACTCGGGAGAAGTCCTTATCAGATTTCACGTGTATACTCGGGCACGTTCGGTGAAAATTTCAATCAGTATCTGAATGATGTCCGTCTCGATGAGGCGGGCGAGCGGCTGCTCACAACGAACGACTCCATCACCGATATTTATCTGGATGCGGGATTTCAGAGCCAGGCGACCTTTAACCGAGTGTTTCTGGAGAGGTACCACATGACGCCGCGGGAGTATCGAAGGGAGAGCGCAAAATCTGATTGATTTTTGCTCGGATTCAAATAGTATTCTCTCCCCGCCTGAATTATGATGCAGTTGTAAGAAATAAAGAGATACAGAAAAAGCCCTCCGGAGGGACGAAAATTTATAACCGCCTTTGGGAAAGGGGAGAGGAACCATGATGAACGAAATCAAAAAGACTGAGAACATGATTGAAAAGGCATACAATTCTCTCTGCGAATTTCTTGCGACGTTTCACCCGTACATTCCTGACTGAGGAAGTCTGACGAGATTTAAGACAGGCCTGCCGCCTTCATGGGGATCTGATCCATGATCAGCGGCGGGCCTGTTTTTTTCTGGAAAGGTCTGCACGAAACTGCCGCGCAGAGTTTTCATGACCGGGTACTTTTCCGCAAGTGCCTTCCGCTGTCAGAGTTTCCGACGGCGGCAGCCCGTGCTGCTGTCAGACCTTCGGACGGCGGCAGCTCGTGCTGCTGCCAGCCCTTCGGGCATCGGCAGCCCGTGTTCAATTAAAGTTCAATTTTTTACTTTCTGCGCTTGCAATTCATTTGCAATCTGGTAGAATATGAAATTGAACAAGAAATTGAACTTTCATCAGAGCTGCGGGAAAGTTCAATTTCCAAAAGAGACCGGGTGTCGATACGCGCTGCCGGGAAAGAATGAGAGTACGCCCGGCGCGGACAGTAAGAGGTGGAAATTGTGCAGAAAAGACAGCTGAGGGAAGAGGCATCCACGGCAGGGCAGAATACCGCGCAGGTAGAGACATTTGCCGCGCGGCTTGGCTCTGCGATGGAGAGAAAGAGGTTCCGGCAGGTGGATGTGATCCGGGCCTCCGAGCGGGCCGGGGTCCGGATCGGAAAGAGCCAGCTGAGCCAGTATCTGAGCGGAAGGACACTCCCGCGGGAGAATGTCCGGAAGGTGCTCGCGGAGATCCTGGACTGCGAAGAGGCGTGGCTCATGGGAGAGGCAGCGCCGGCGCAGAAGGACGAGAGCGCCGCGGGCGCGGCAGCGCCGGCGCAGAAGGACGAGAGCGCCGCGGGCGCGGCAGCGCCGGAACAGAAGGACGAGAGCGCGGCGGGCGCGGCGGCGCCGGCGCAGAAGGACGAGAGCGCCGCGGGCGCGGCAGCGCCGGAGCAGAAGGATGAGAGCGCCGCGGGAACTGATGCGGCGGAACGCGGCAGGAGGACCGGCGCAGAGCAGGAGAAAAACAGCGCGCGGCAGGAGGAGCAGAAAAATACCATGGAGCAGACCAGAAAAGGAAGACGGACGTTCGGAAAATCACACAAGCTTGACAACGTGCTCTACGATGTGCGCGGGCCGGTCGTCGACGAGGCAAACCGGATGGAGGCGGAGGGGATCCAGGTCTTAAAGCTCAATATCGGAAACCCGGCGCCGTTCGGCTTCCGGACCCCGGATGAGGTGATTCATGACATGAGCCGCCAGCTCACGCAGACGGAGGGGTACTCGAACTCGAAGGGCCTCTTCTCTGCGCGGAAGGCGATCATGCAGTACGGGCAGCTTAAGAACCTGCCGAATCTCTCCATCGATGACATCTACACCGGAAACGGCGTGAGCGAGCTGATTCAGCTCAGCATGAATGCGCTCCTTGACGACGGCGATGAGGTTCTGATCCCGGCGCCGGACTACCCGCTCTGGACCGCGTGTGTGAATCTCGCGGGCGGAACCGCGGTGCACTACATCTGCGACGAATCCGCGGAGTGGTATCCGGATATCGACGACATGAGAAAGAAGATCACCGATCGCACGAAGGCGATTGTCATCATCAACCCGAATAACCCGACGGGAGCAGTCTATCCGGTCGAGGTGCTGCAGCAGATTGTCGACATCGCCCGCGAGCATCAGCTCATGATCTTCTCGGATGAGATTTACGACCGCCTGGTGATGGACGGTGTCACCCATACTTCGATCGCGAGTCTCGCGCCGGATCTCTTCTGCGTCACGTTCAGCGGCCTCTCGAAGTCCCACATGATCGCAGGATACCGGATCGGCTGGATGATTCTGAGCGGCAACAAGAAGATCGCAAAGGACTACATCATGGGCCTCAACATGCTCTCCAACATGCGGCTCTGCTCGAATGTCCCGGCGCAGTCCATTGTCCAGACGGCACTCGGCGGCTACCAGAGCGTGAATACCTACATTGTCCCGGGCGGGCGGATCTACGAGCAGCGGGAGTACATCTACAAGGCGCTGAACGACATTCCGGGAATCACGGCAGTGAAGCCGAAGGCCGCATTCTACATTTTCCCGAAGATCGACACGGAGATGTACGGGATCACGGATGATGAGGAATTTGCGCTGGACCTCCTGCACGAGAAGAAGATTCTCATCACCCGCGGCGGCGGCTTCAACTGGCCGAAACCGGACCACTTCCGGATTGTCTATCTGCCCCGGATCGGCACGCTCCGGGAGGCGATGGGGAAGCTCGCGGATTTCCTGGAGAGTTACCGTCAGTGACGGCTGATGCCGGAAGGGAGCCTGGTTCATGCGCTTTATTGTGGTGACGGGAATCAGCGGGGCGGGGAGGACGACTGCCCTGAAGTACCTGGAGGATGACGGCTACTACTGTGTGGACAATCTTCCCGTGCGGCTTCTGGAGCGCTTCATGGAGCTTGTCACGAGCCCGGGAAGCGAGATCAGCAGGGCCGCGCTGGGACTCGATGTGCGCGCCGACATGCCGTTTTCCTCTGTTGTGAGCGTCCTGACAGAGCTCCGGAACAAGGGCTATCGGTTCGAGATCCTGTTCCTTGACTGCTCGGACGAGGTGCTGGTGCGCCGCTTCAAGGAGTCGAGAAGAGCTCACCCGCTTTCCCCGGGCGGACGGATCATCGAGGGGATACGGAAGGAGCGGGAGCTCCTCTCCGAGATCCGGGAGATGGCGGACCGCGTCATCGACACGACGGATCTCACGCCCCGTCAGTTCGGGATGGAGCTGAAAAGAATCTTTGCGGAGGAGCAGAAGCTTGAGCAGCTGGCCGTGACGGTGATGTCCTTCGGCTTCAAGTACGGCGTTCCGGAGGATGCGGACCTGCTCTTTGATGTGCGCTTTCTCCCGAATCCATTTTACATCGAGGCCCTGAAGCGGAAGACGGGGCAGGATGCGGCCGTCCGGGACTATGTTCTGGGATTTCCGCAGACGGAAGCCTTTCTCAGAAAGCTTTCCGATCTCATCTCCTTCCTCATTCCGTATTACATTGAGGAGGGGAAGAGTCAGCTCATGATCTGCATCGGCTGCACCGGAGGACAGCACCGGAGCGTGGTCATCGCGGACGCGCTGGCCGGGAAGCTTGCGGGAGAGAAGAAAATCGCGCTGCGCGTTGTGCATCGGGAGGCAGGACGGTATCAGATATGAGTATTCTGAATCTGGAAAATGCGGGCCGCACGATCGGGGAGCGGGTGATTCTTGACGGAATCACCGCCGGCATTGAGGCCGGTGACCGGATCGGCGTGGTCGGTGTGAACGGGGCCGGAAAATCGACGCTCCTCTCGATCGTATCCGGAGATCTGGAGCCGGACGAGGGGCGGGTCGTCATGCGGAACGGCCTGAAGATCTCCTTTCTCCGCCAGAATCCGGCGTTCAACCCGGACCATACAGTGCTGGAGGACGTGTGCGCGCAGATTTCAGGAAAGGCTGCCCACTGGGACACGGAGGGAGAGGCGCGCGCCATGCTGCGCCGGTTCGGCATCACGGATCCGGACTGCTCCGCGAAGATTCTTTCCGGCGGGCAGAAGAAACGGGCGGCGCTCGCGGCGGCAATCCTCACGCCCTGCGACCTCATGATCCTCGATGAGCCGACGAACCACCTGGATCATGAGATGATCGAGTGGCTACAGGACTGGCTTCAGAGCTTTCCGGGGGCACTTCTCATGGTGACGCATGACCGGTACTTTCTCGATGAGGTGACGGACAGGATCTGGGAGCTTGACCGCGGGAAGCTCTATGACTACATCGCGAACTACAGCGGCTATCTCGAGAAAAAGCAGGAGCGGCTGAACTTTGCCATCGCTGCCGAGCGGAAGATGGCGGCGCTCTACAAGAAGGATCTCGCGTGGATGATGCGGGGCGCACGGGCGCGCTCCACGAAGCAGAAGGCGCACATCCAGCGATTTGAGGCGCTCCGGGACAGGGAGAAGATCGAGGAGGAGAAGCAGGTCGAGATGTCCTCCGCATCCTCCAGGCTCGGCGGGAAGACGGTCGAGCTTAAGGACGTCACGAAGAGCTTCGGCGGCCGTGTTCTGTTCCGGAATTTCACATACATCTTCCGGAGAAATGACCGGATCGGCATTATCGGCCCGAACGGCTGCGGGAAGTCGACGCTCATGAAGGTGATCATGGGCCTTGTGCAGCCGGATTCCGGCGCGGTCGAGGTCGGACAGACGGTGAAGTTCGGCTATTTCAGCCAGGAGAACGAATTTCCCGATGAGACGGAGCGGGTCCTCGATTACGTGAAGAGCGGGGCGGAATTCGTGCGCACGGAGGAGGGACTGGTCTCGGCCTCCTCGATGTGCGAGCGCTTTCTGTTCGACAGCCGCATGCAGTACACGCCGATCGGAAAGCTCTCCGGAGGGGAGAGACGGCGCCTGTACCTGCTCCGCGTGCTGGTCAAGGCTCCGAATGTGCTGATCCTCGATGAGCCGACCAATGATCTGGATATTCAGACGCTCCAGGTCCTGGAGGACTACCTGGACCATTTCGCCGGGATTGTGATTGCGGTTTCACACGATCGGTACTTTCTGGACCGCGTTGTGCGCCGGATCTTTGCATTCCGTGAGGACGGGACGCTCTGGCAGAGCGAGGGCGGCTACGAGGAGTTCCGGGAGCGGGAGCTCGCTGCAGAAGCGGAGAGAGAGGAAGAGGAAAAGACAGGAAAAGCGGCGGCAAGGACGGGACGGGCGCAGCAGGAGGCAGCGGACAGCGAAAACGCGGATGGGGTTTCAGGGAGTTCCGGAAAGGAGGGCGCCGCTGCATCCGGCCGCGCGCACCAGAAGAAGAACCGCCTCTCCTACAAGGAGCAGAGGGAGTACGACAGCCTTGAGGAGGAGATCGACGAGCTCTCGAAGAAGTCGGAGCTGCTCGGAAAGGAGATGGAGGAAGCCGCGACGGATTTTGTGAGGCTCAGCGCGTTAAGCCAGGAGAAGGAAGCGGCAGACACAGCGCTCGAGGCAAAGATGGAGCGCTATTTCGAGCTGCAGGAAAAGGTCGAGAGCTTCCAGAAACAGCAGGAGACCGGACAGACGCAGACGGAGAGCGGCGGAAGGAAGAGCTGACAGAAAGGCCGGGGCGCCGCCTGTGCGGCACTCCGGCCTTTCTGTCAGGGAGGAGATGAGTCATGCATCCGCCGTCCGTCCCTGTCTTCTCCTCCGGTTTTTGTTCACGTGTCCAGCCCTGTACACGTGTCCGTTCCTGCCTGCCATCTGTTCTGGTTATGTCCTGGTTATGCGTTTAATCCGCTCGGATCGTCGAGCAGCTTTCCGCCCGCCTGGCACGCGCCGCAGAGACAGTATTTTCCGCCCTTTCCCTTCGCCTCCTGTCCTGCCTTCAGCATCGCAGCGGCCTGATCCGCTCCGAAGATCTTTTTTCCTGTGGGGGAACTGCAGAGCTCGATGAAATTGTCGATGGAGCAGACATCCTCCTTCATCTCTGCCTTCAGCGCCTCGGCTGCCTTCTTTTCACCTGAGGTTCCGACCGCGTCCAGCCATTCCTTCGCGGCCTCCTTCAGCTCCCTGCAGCAGCTGTCAGCCTGCATCATTTCCGATACGGTTTTAATGGTCTCTTCTTTTGTCATAGCAATTCCTCCTTTGAGACGGGCTGTTCATTTCCTTAGTTTTATGATACTCTGATTCAATTAGGCGGACAAGCCAAAACTCTTATTTTCCGTCAGGAAGGGACATTTTGAGCAGCAGGAACACATCCATACGCGCGCTGAGGGCATGCTTTCCGAGGACCATTCCCGTGATGGCGGGGTATCTCTTTCTCGGGATCACCTATGGCATTCTGATGCGGACCGCGGGATTCCCGTGGTGGCTTCCGGTCGTCACCGCCCTGATTGTCTACACGGGTTCCCTGGAGTTTCTGCTGGTGGATATTCTCCTCTCCCCCTTCAATCCGTCCGGCACCTTTGTGACAGCCGTCATGGTCGGCGCGCGGCATCTGTTCTACGGCATCTCCATGCTCGGAAGATACCGGAACATGGGCTGGAAGAAGCCCTATCTCATCTACACGACGAGCGATGAGACCTTCGCGCTGAATGTCTCCGCGAGGATTCCTCCCGGCGTGGACAGGGGATGGTATTATTTCTGGGTTTCTCTTCTGGATCAGTGCTACTGGGTTCTCGGGAGCGCAGCGGGAGGAATAGGCGGCGGCCTGATCCGTTTCCGGACGGACGGCCTCTCGTTCGTGATGACTGCCATGTTTCTGGTGATCTTTCTGGGGCAGTGGGAGCATGACGGCATGTCCCTGCGGAGAATTCTGAAGGACCACCCGAGCGAGCTCACGGGGGTTCTCGCCTCCGCGGCTTGCGCCGCGGTATTCGGACCGGACAGGTTCATGATTCCTGCCCTGATCCTCATCCTCGCGGTCCTTGCACTTCTGAAGAAGAAGCTCTGGCGACCGGGATATACAGAATCTGCGGGCTCCTCGGACAGCGCATGACCGCCTGCGCGGCCTGCCGGGAGAGGAAAGGGGGAAGGGAAAGAAGCTATGACTGAGATACAGACTGTGGCAGTAATCCTTATCGCCGCGGGCGCGACCATCCTGACACGCTTTCTCCCGTACCTTATTTTCCCCGAGGGGCGCAGAATCCCGGAATTTGTTCGCTATCTCGGGAAATTTCTGCCGCCGGCGGTGTTCGGCTTTCTGGTCGTGTACTGCTTTCGAAACGTGGACTTCGCGGGACCCGGGCACGGGCTCCCGGAGCTCATCGCTGCAGCCGTGACCGCGGTGCTCTATTTCTGGCGCCACGGCATGGTCGTCCCGATGCTCGGCGGCACCGCCTGCTACATGATTCTCGTGCAGTGCGTGTTCAGAACCTGACCGGCTGGGCGCATGAGGCGTGCGCGGCAGCGCACAGTGCGTGACCGTACCCGTGCGTGACCGCGTGTTCTGAACTTGATGCGGAAAGGGAATCACGCTAAAATAAACTGACTGAACGCGGAAAAAACGGCTTGAAGCACCGTCAGGTGGGAGAAGCCCTGTCAGTCGTAGATGCACCGCATCAGCCGCTTTCACAGGAGATACGGATATGTCCATTATTGTGCAGAACGAGCTTCCGGCGAAGAAAATTCTTGAGTCGGAGAATATTTTTGTGATTGATGAGCACCGGGCGGAGACGCAGCAGATCCGCCCGCTGCAGATTGCAATCCTGAATCTGATGCCGTTAAAGGAGGACACGGAGCTGGATATCCTCCGCGTCATGTCAAATTTCCCGATTCAGACGCAGATCACGTTCCTCATGAGTGAGAGCCACCGGGCCACGCACACAACCGCCTCTCACCTGAATCAGTTCTATGTGACGTATGATGATGTGAAGAACTGCTATTTTGACGGGCTCATCATCACGGGCGCTCCGGTCGAAAAAATGCCGTTCGAGCAGGTGGATTACTGGGACGAGCTCTCCGAGATCATGCGCTGGTCAAGGACGCATGTTTACAGCACGTTCCATCTCTGCTGGGGCGCACAGGCGGGGCTTTACTTCCACCACGGGATTCAGAAGGTCCTGCTTCCGAAAAAGCTCTCCGGCGTGTACCTGCACCACGTGCTGCACCGGAAGAAGATGATCATGCGCGGCATGGACGACTATTTCTACGCGCCGCAGTCGCGCTACACGGGGATTGATGAGAAGGCGGCAGCGGCGAATCCGGAGCTCTACACGGTGGCGGAGGGCGCAGTCCCGGAGGAGGGTGTCGGAAGCACGCTGATTCTCGCGTATTCCTCGCGGCAGGTCTTCATGATGGGGCACACAGAGTACGACCGGTACGATCTCGACAAGGAGTACAAGAGAGACCTCGCGAAGGGACTGAACCCGGAGATGCCGGCCAATTACTACCCGGACAACGATCCCTCCAGGATGCCTGTCCTGACCTGGAGATCGAGCTCCAACGCGATCTACACGAACTGGCTGAACATTGTCTATCAGGGAACGCCCTACGACCTGACGAGGATGACGGATATTGAGGAGGACAGCTATACCCTGGTGAACCAGGGCGACGCGGAGACCTCATGAGGGCATTCGCCCGGGAAGGAAAATTTTATGGGAATCGGACCGCTTGGATTCGGCATGATGAGGCTCCCGCAGAGGAGTGAAAACCCCGAGGACATCGACATCGGACAGCTTAAGAGGATGGTGGATCTCTTTCTTTCGCGCGGGTTCACGTACTTTGACACTTCCTATGTCTACCACAACGGTGCGTCGGAGAGCGCCGTCAGAAAGGCGCTGGTGGAGCGGCACGACCGGAACAGCTACACGCTCGCGTCGAAGTTTCCGACGTTTCTCTTTCCGCAGGGAGAGAAGGTGGGGGAGATCTTTGAGGAGCAGCTTGAAAGGTGCGGGGTCGACTACTTCGATTACTACCTGCTTCACAATTTAAACCGCGTCGTATATGACCGGGAGGTGGTTCCACAGCAGCTTTTTCTATACATGAAGGCCTGGAAAAATGCCGGAAAGATCCGGCACATCGGCTTTTCCTTCCACGATGACGCAGAGATCCTGGACCGGATACTCTGTGAGCACCCGGAGGTCGAGTTCGTTCAGATCATCGTGAACTACTATGACTGGCGCGAGCCGTTCATCCAGGCAAAGAAGTGTCTCGAGGTGATACAGCGCCACGGCAGAAAGTGCGTCGTCATGGAGCCGGTGAAGGGCGGCATGCTCGCAAGGCTCCCGGAGGAGGCGGAGGCGCTTCTAAGGGAGGCGGCCCCGGACTGCACCCCGGCCGGTCAGGCACTCCGCTTCGCCGCGTCCCAGGACAATGTACTGGCCGTTCTCTCCGGCATGAGCACGTATTCGCAGGTAGAGGAGAACACACGCCTCATGGAGGAATTCAAGCCTATGGGGAAGCTCGAGCGCCTCTCCCTCTCGAACGCGAAGCTCCTGCTCATGAGGCACTGGAAATATGCGTGTGAGGACATGAAAAGCCTCGATGAGAACCGGTATCAGGTCCCGATTTCCGCCATCCTCCGCGCGTACAACAGTATCCTGCTGCAGCCGGACCCGTGTTTTGCGGCGGAATTAAATTACTACAAGAGCTTCCGCTCGGACTATGACCGCGCGTTCGAGACGGGGGACTACAGCGATGTGACGAAGAAAATCGGCGGCGCCTTCGACGTGACCGCGGCGCTCCGGGAGGCGGTTCAGTTTGAGACTGAGCACAGCTTCCAGAGCTATGTGGACTGAATGAAGCGCTACATCTCGGACCTCCACTTCTTTCACGACAGCCTGAACCGCCGGATGGACTGCCGCGGCTTCGAGAGCGCGGAGGCTTTGAACGCGTACATGGCGGAGCGGTGGAACCAGAATGTCTCCAGGAAAGACGAGGTCTATATCCTCGGTGATCTCGCGCTCGCAAAGGGCGAGGCGGTGAACAGACTTTTAAGGAATCTGAACGGGAAGCTGTATCTTCTCATCGGAAACCACGACGGGTATTTTTTAAACGACCGCGCGTTCGATGCCTCCCGCTTTGAGTGGATCCGCCCGTACGCGGAGATTCACGACAACCAGCGGAAGGTGATCCTGTGCCACTACCCGGTGTTCTGCTACAACGGGCAGAACCGCCTGACGGACGCGGGAAAGCCGCGCACCTATATGCTCTACGGACATGTTCACGACACGATGGATGAGAGGCTTGTGAATCAGTTCATCGGAATCACGAGGCGCACGGTCCGCGGGGCAGTGCCGGTGTCTGAAGTGCAGGCGGGTGATGCGGAAGCAGTCCCGGAAACCGCGCCCGGGGCAGCGCCAGAGCCGTCCCCTTCCCTGAGAAGCCGAGGCCCGATCCCCTGCAATATGATCAACTGCTTCTGCATGTTTTCCGACTATGTGCCGCTTCCGCTTGACAGCTGGATCGAGATCGATGAAAAGCGGAGGGCGGCACTGGCCGCGCAGGGTTCTTGAAAAGTTCACAGAATCCCGTGCCTCTTTCAATCTGAATTCAGGTGACGCCCATACAATGCTCTGAGAATCGGATCGGATTTTCCGAGGAAAGGAGAGTTGTATGGGCGCTTTGTTTTATGCACTGGTCCCGGCCTACGAGCCTGAGGAGACGCTGCTTCTGCTTCTGCCGGAGCTCAGGCACTGCGGATTTGAAATTCTGGTGGTGGATGATGGCAGCGGCCCGGAGTACGCGCGAATTTTCCGGAAGGCGGAGCGGTACGCGCACGTTCTGCAGTATCCTGTGAATCTCGGAAAGGGACATGCGCTGAAGCTCGGCCTGCAGTGGATTCACTGCCGTGCGGACGAGAACGATGTCGTCGTGACGGTGGACGCGGACGGACAGCACAAGGCTTCCGACGCGCTGCGGATCGCGGAAGCGGCGGCACTCCGGCCGGGGACGCTTGTCCTGGGAAGCCGGCACTTTGAGGGAGAGGTGCCGCTCCGGAGCCGCTTCGGCAACGCGGTGACAAGGGGGATCTTCCGGCTGTCGACGGGCCGGAAGCTCTGCGACACACAGACCGGGCTCCGCGCAGTTTCCTGCGGGTTGATTCCGGCAGTGTGCGCGGTAGAAGGGGAGCGCTACGAGTACGAGATGAACGTGCTCCTGTCCCTGGCAGAAAGGGGCGTGCCGTTCCGGGAGGAGAAAATCGAGACGATTTACCGGAACCAGAACGCCGGCTCCCATTTTGACACGCTGCGCGATTCCATCCGGATATACCGCGGGATCCTTAAATTTTCCTCGTCCTCGCTTTTAAGCTTTTTCGTCGATTACGCGGTGTATGCGCTGCTCCTGTTTCTCACATCCTCCCTCGGCGCGTACAGCTCGATCTGGGCCGCGAACATCGGCGCGCGCGCCGTGAGCTCCGTGTTCAACTACACGGTGAACCGGAACTATGTGTTCCGCGACCGGGCACCCGCCTCGCGCACCGCGCCCCGGTATTTTCTTCTCGCGGCGTGCATTCTGGCGGGAAACACCTGCGTCCTGAGCTTTCTTGCGGGCGGCCTCGGCATAAACCGCCTTCTGGCAAAAATGATAGCGGAGATCTGCTTTTTCTTCCTGAGCTATGAGGTGCAGAGAAGGATGATCTTTCACGGGAAAGGAGCGCTCGCACATGATGCGGCATAAGCGGAACCTGTGGGGAATCCTGTACGGCGTATGCCTTGCATTATTTACTGCTTTTATATCTCTCGACACGTTTGTCCTGGCCAGAGTATATGAGCCGGCAGCTTCCGCCACCGCGGAATCAGGCGCAGCCGCGGAATCGGACAGTGCGGCGGATGCAGGCGGCACGGCGGATGCAGGAGGCGCGGCGGAATCGGACAGCGCGGCGGATGCAGGAGGCGCGGCGGAATCGGGCGGCACAGCGGGTGCAGACACCGCCGCGTCGGCAGCGGGGGCGGAGATTCTCTCCCAGGACACCTATTCGTCCGATGGCACCTCGATCACGCTCACCGCGTACCGCGTCGGTGACACGACGGTCTATGCGGCGGCGGTGAAGGCGGACGATCCATCGGTCCTGAAAACCGCGCTCGCAGAGGGAAGCTACGGAAAGAACATAAAGGAGAAGACTTCCGCCATGGCGGAGGAAAATGACGCCGTTCTCGCGGTGAACGGGGACTTCTACGGCGCGAGGGAGACGGGCTACGTGATCCGGAACGGCGTCCTGTACCGGGACACTGCCGGTAAGAACAATGAGGATCTCGTGATCTATAAGGATGGCTCGTTCGGAATCATCAAGGAGAGTGAGGTCAGCGCGGAGGAGCTCCTGCAGAATGGGGCGGTGCAGGTCTTCTCGTTCGGCCCGGCCCTCGTTGAGAGCGGGGAAATTGCCGTCACGGAGGATGAGGAGGTCGGGAAGGCCATGGCGAGCAATCCGCGGACCGCGGTCGGCATCACCCGGGACGGGACCTGGCTCTTTGTGGTTTCGGACGGACGCACGGACGAGAGCGCAGGTCTCTCCCTGCGTGAACTCGCGTCGTTTTTAAAGGACCTCGGCGCAGAGACTGCCTACAACCTCGACGGCGGAGGCTCCTCGACCATGGTGTTCCGGGGAGAGATCGTGAACAAGCCGACGACGGACGGGAAAAGAATCCGGGAAAGGAGCGTGAGCGACATTGTCTACATCGCTTCGGAAAGCTGAGAGGAGCCTGGCTGCAAGCGCCGGGATTCTCGTGTTCGGCATGATCTACGAGCATTTCAGCCACGGCGTGTATTCCGCGGCTATGGTGTATGCCTTCCTGATCCCGTTTACTGGATGCGTCCTGCCGTACGCGCTCGCCGCGAGGCGGGAGCTCCTCTCAGGCCTGCAGGACGCCGGAAACATAGAAACGGAGGCTCCAAAGCTGGAGAGAAGGCGGGTGGCCGCGGAGAATTTCTGGAATTCCGGAATCGCTTCCCTCACGGTCGGCTGTATCTTCCAGGGGGTTCTGGAAATCTACGGGACCACGAACCGCCTGATTATCGTCTACTGGATCGCGGGAGCCGTTTTCTCGGCGCTGGGACTTTTCCTTTTTCGGACCTGTCACACGGCATCCCGCGCGCGCCGGGGGTGAGGCACCTCTCATGCGCTGTCTGGATGCGGAGAGCTGGCTTTTGCAGTTCCCTTCCGCTTATGATATGATAAAAATGCAGAGCCATCCGTGTCCGCGGGTGACTCTCACATTTCTGTTCAGGAGGAAAGAGCGATGTATGACGTACTGATCATCGGTGCCGGTCCGGGCGGCATCTATTCTGCATATGAACTTATGAAGCTTGCGCCGGACTTAAGGGTCCTCGTGGTGGATGCCGGCCACGCGCTGGAGAAGCGGCACTGTCCGATCGACGGCGTGAAGGTGAAGTCCTGCGTGAACTGCGCGTCCTGCTCCATCATGCAGGGGTTCGGCGGCGCGGGGGCGTTTTCCGACGGGAAGTACAACATCACGAACGACTTCGGCGGCACGCTGTACGAGTACATCGGCCGCGAGAAGGCGCTTGAGCTCATGCGCTACGTGGATGAAATCAACATGGCGCACGGCGGCGCCGGGACGAAGATGTACACGACAGCGGGGTCGCACCTGAAGAAGGTCTGCATGCAGAATCACCTGCAGCTTCTGAACGCCTCCGTCCGGCACCTCGGCACCGACATCAATTACGTGGTACTGAAAAATCTGTACGGGGAGATGAAGGACAGAGTGGATTTCCGCTTTGACACGAAGATTCAGAAGCTTGCGCGCACCCCGGAGGGGTGTTACCGCGCGGAGTTTGAGGGCGGAAGCGAGGAGGCGCGCCAGTGCATCATTTCCGTGGGACGGAGCGGAAGCAGCTGGATGCAGAGAGTCTGCACGGAGCTCCAGATCCCGACGAAGTCGAACCGGGTGGATCTCGGAGTCCGGGTGGAGCTTCCGGCGGAGATTTTCTCCAGCATCACGGACGAACTCTACGAGAGCAAAATCGTGTACCGGACGCGGAAATTTGAGGACAATGTCCGCACCTTCTGCATGAACCCGCGCGGGATCGTGGTGAATGAGAACACAAACGGCATCATCACTGTAAACGGACACAGCTTCGAGGACGAGTCCCGGAAGACGGAGAACACAAACTTTGCCCTGCTGGTGTCGAAGCACTTCTCGGAGCCGTTCAATGATTCGAACAGCTACGGCGAGAGCATCGCGCGGCTCTCGAACATGCTGGGCGGCGGCGTGATCGTGCAGCGCTTCGGCGATCTGGAGCGCGGCCGCAGGAGCACGGTGAAGAGAATCCAGGAGTGCACGGTACACCCCACGCTCCGCGCGACGCCGGGCGATCTGTCCCTGGTTCTGCCGAAGCGGATCCTGGACGGCATCATCGAGATGAT
Organism: uncultured Lachnospiraceae bacterium; assembly: GCA_902766175.1. Classification (GTDB taxonomy): domain Bacteria; phylum Bacillota; class Clostridia; order Lachnospirales; family Lachnospiraceae; genus Moryella. The sequence goes on along the minus strand of CACXCJ010000081.1, from coordinate 22,821 downwards.
CTACGCGCTGGACCGCATCGCCCCGGGAACGGCAAATGACGACACCCTGCTCTACGGGGTTGAGGTGAAGTTCTACAACATGGAGGTGGAGATCAGCGAGAGGCTTGAGACAAAGTATCCGGGCCTCTTCGTGATCGGCGACGGCAGCGGCGTCACGCACTCTCTCTCCCACGCATCCGCGAGCGGCGTGTTCGTCGCGCGGGAGATCGCCGGGAAAAACTGAAGGCGGAACCGCAGGGAAAGCGGTCACGGGATGCGGGGAAAGTGAGAGGCGGAACCGCAGGAAAGAGATCACAGGACGCGGAGAAGGACGCGGAAGAACGAACAGGCGTAAGGAAATATGAACCGGGAAACTGCGGAACTACTCAGAAAGTGCATCGGAGAAAAGAAATTTGTCAGCATCACGGGGAGCGGCGGCAAGACGACGCTCCTCTGTTTTCTTGCGGAGCAGTACCGGCTGGAAAGGGTGCTCGCCACGACCTCGACGAAGATCCGGGTGCCGGTGAACTTTCCGCTCTGCGCGGATCCGGAAGCGTGCAGGAACACGTGGAATGCGGGAGGAACAGTCGGGGCGGAAAGAGAAGGTGAGATGACCTGCGCGGCCGGAGGAGCTGCGGCAGTCCCTGCGGAGAGCGGAGTGCTCTTCGCCGGCACGCCGCTCTCCGGAAGACACGCGGGGAAACTGGGCATTCTCCCCGAACCCGTGCGGGAAATGATGTTTCAGGCGGCAGACCGGGTCTTCATCGAGGCGGACGGTTCGCGCGGCCTTCCCCTGAAGTGCGCGGCGCCATGGGAGCCGGTGATCCTTCCGGAGACAGAGCTCGTGTTCTGCGTGGCGGGGCTCTCAGCGCTTGGCAGGCCGCTCGGGGAAGTCTGTTACCGCTGCCCGGAGGGACGAGAGCGGGAGATTGTGTCGGAAGGAACGGTTGCGGAGCTGATCGCCGCGGAAAGAGAGCGCGCGGAGCGGGCGGCCGCTCCGGCTCCGGCGCCCCGGCAGAAAGAGAGGTCTGCGGAGGCCGGTTTCCCCTGCCGCCTTTCCTTCTCTGCAGTCCTGAATCAGTGCGATGACGAATCCCGGCGGCGGAGCGCCGAAGGGATCCTCGGAATTCTTAAGGAAAGGTATCGGATCGACGGAATCTGTACGAATTTCACGCCGGAGGAGCGGAGAAGATATCGCTGACCCTGTTCCCTGTGAGGATGTTCTCTGCTGCATTCGGGGAGCCGCTCAGCGTCCCGTCCGGATTTCGCGGCAGATGATTTCGAGGACGCTTCCCGCGATGCAGCGGGACTTGTCCGAAATCGTGAAGCAGTTTTTCCGCTCCGAGAGACGCGGATCCACGTCCCCGATTTTCCAGCCGGGCGGCGCGGGATACCCGTCCCGGATCAGGCCGCGGAGAACTCCGGAGAGCGGGGACAGGACGGGGACGGCGCCGGATTCGGTGCCGCCCGCCGGCATCGGGGTGATCCACGCGACAAGCTCCCCCCTTTCGACGAGGTCGCCGATTTCGTGGACGTGCCGCAGGACACCGGCGGCAGGCGCGCGGATCACGCGGTCCCTGCTGTGTCCGGCGATGAGGCCGGGGACACCGGTATTTTCCAGGGCTCTTCCGCGGGTAATAATCCGGCCGAGGTCGTGGCCGCGCATGGTCTCGATCACGTAATCGACATCTTCTCCCGCCGTGAATCCGGGGCCGAGCGCAATCGTGAGAGGAGCCATCCCGCGGTTCGTTCCGATATTTTTCTTCGCGACAATCGCGTCGACCACGACATCCGGCCGCAGGGTGCGGATGCAGGAGGCCTCCGGATCCACGAGGACCGGGACATTTCCGTCTGCGGTGACGCGGCGGGCTTCCTCCGCGCTCCTGATTCTCACTGCCGTCAGATCCTCCACGCGGACGGTTCCGTCAAAGACCGCCTCTGAGACGGCTGTTTGTCTCCGTACAGCCATCGGCATGGAGGTCTCGAGCACGAGCAGGCGGAAACCGCACTTCCAGAGCCGGTAAATGCTTCCTGTCGCGAGATCGCCTCCGCCACGGAAAATGATCAGTGGGTCATGAGTCATCTGGTGTTGTCCTTTTTATGTTCCGCCTGTGTGAGAGCACGGCGGAGGTTCTTGATGCCTGTCCCTATTGTAGAAATCGGGCATTCCTTTGTAAAGATAACGGCAGGAAAACTGGCGATGAAAAAAGGACTTCTCCGGAATGAAAAAGGAGCTTGACAGAAATCCGGTTCGGCGGTAATGTGTTAACAAGAACAGCAGGGGAGAGACGCGTTAAAGCGCGAAAGTGCAGGATGCGTTCCCCAAATCATGTTTCAGTCAGAGGAAACCTGTTTATGAGCAGCCTTTTTGCAGCAAGCGCATACTATTATTATTACTTCTATTTTACGGAGTTCAGTCCAGAAAGATAGAAGCGCTTTTTGCTGCGGAAAAGTTCGGGTGACAGAGAAACAAAAGTCAGCGGACAGGATTCAAGCCGGCGGTGAAGGTACTTCACCGCCGGCTTGTTTTTTGAAAGCGGACTGCCATCTAAGGAGGAAAGGCCATGATCATCATTGTCAATGCAGTCAGCGGCGCCGAGAAGGAGAGAAAGTTCAGCGACCTGGTTCACTGGATCGAGAGCCAGGGCCTGAAGACCCACATTTCCAGGGGTGACTTCACGACCATCATCGGTGTTGTGGGGGATACCATGAAGCTGGACCCGGACCAGATCCGGTCCTTCGACATCGTCCGCGATGTAAAGCGCGTTTCAGAGCCGTTCAAGGAGGCAAACCGAAAGTTCCATCCGAAGGACTCCGTGATTGAAATCGCGGGGGGAAAGGTGAAGGTTGGTCACGGAAATTTCGCCATGATCGCGGGCCCCTGCTCCGTTGAGACGGAGGAGCAGATCATCGGCATCGCGAAGAGCGTCAAGGCGGCTGGCGCGAATATGCTCCGCGGCGGCGCATTCAAGCCGCGGACCTCGCCGTACTCCTTCCAGGGACTCGGCGCGGAGGGAATCAAGCTGCTTCTTGAGGCGAAGAAGGAGACAGGTCTTCCGCTCGTGACGGAAATCATGGACATCAAGTACCTGCCGCTCTTCGAGGAGGTCGACGTGATCCAGGTCGGCGCCCGCAACATGCAGAACTTCGAGCTTCTGAAGGAGCTCGGCCGGACAAACAAGCCGATTCTCCTGAAGCGCGGCCTCGCAAACACGATTACGGAGCTCCTGATGAGCGCCGAGTACATCATGAGCGGAGGAAACGAGAACATCATTCTGTGCGAGCGCGGCATCCGGACTTTTGAGACGGCTACCAGAAATACGCTGGATCTCTCCGCTGTCCCCGTGGTTCATGAGCTCTCGCATCTGCCGATCATTGTGGATCCGAGCCACTCGACCGGGACGGCAAAGTATGTGAAGCCGATGTCTCTCGCCGCCGCGGCCTGCGGAGCGGACGGGCTCATCATCGAGGTGCACAATGATCCGCCGCACGCACTCTGCGATGGGGCGCAGTCGCTCCGACCGGAGGAGTTCGCGGATGTGGCGCGCTCGGTGCAGATCATGCGCGCCGCTGCGCAGGAAGTGAATGCCGGCGCGGAGACGCCGCTTGCTTGAGAAGGAGCGGAAAATGCAGAGCATACAGATTTCAGCGTCCAGAACCTATGATGTGCGGATCGGGTCAGGCCTTCTCGAGAAGACAGGGGAGTGGGCGGCAGAACTCATAAAGGGGCGGAACTGCGTGATCATTTCCGATTCCGTTGTCTGGCCGTTCTACGGAAAGAGGACCGCAGAAAGTCTCGAAAGGGCGGGATTTCAGACCTCGCAGTTCGTGTTTCCGGCGGGGGAGGCCTCGAAGAACCCGCAGGTGCTGCTTGAGGCGGTCTCCTTTCTCGCACAGCGGGAAATCACCCGGGAGGATCTCGTGGTCGCGCTCGGCGGAGGCGTAACGGGGGACATGGGCGGTCTCGCGGCGGCGCTCTTTCTTCGCGGGACCCCATGCATTCAGATCCCGACCTCCCTCCTCGCGATGGTGGATTCCTCCGTCGGCGGGAAAACCGCGGTGGACCTCCCGGAGGGAAAGAATCTTCTCGGGACCTTCACACAGCCGTATCTTGTGATCTGCGACACGGACCTTTTAAGGACACTCGCCCCCGAGGTCTTTTGTGAGGGCATGGCTGAGGTCATCAAGTACGGCATGATCGCGAGTCCTGAGCTTTTAAGAATTCTGGACGGCGCACCGGAGCTCTCCGGGACAGCGGAGGGAGAGGAGCAGAAGCTTCTGGAGGACATCATCGCACGCGGCGTGGAGATCAAGAGGGCCGTGGTGGATGAGGACGAGCGCGACCTCGGCGGCCGCCAGATCTTAAACTTCGGCCACACGCTGGGCCACGCGATTGAGCGCTGCATGGGATTCTCTATCTACCACGGGCAGGGCGTGGCGATCGGCATGAGCATTCTGACGCGCGCTGCGGTGAGAGAGAAGCTCTGCCCGGCGGAGTGCGCGGAGGTTCTGGGGAGGCTTCTTGAAAAATATCACCTGCCGGAGACGACTGATCTGCCGGCAGAAAAGCTCATTGAGGCCGCGCACGCCGACAAGAAGCGGCGGGGGAGCGGCATCACCCTCGTGCTTCCGGAGAGATTCGGAAGGTGCGCGCTGAAGAAGACGGACTACGCGTACTTAAGAGCGCTGCTTGATCTCGGACGGGACGCATGAGAAAAAGCGCGGGGGAAGCGCCGAAAAACAAGAGAGAGCCGGCCCGGGGACAAAAAGCCCGGGCCGGCTCTTGTCTTCTGTCTGGCAGCCGGTTTCCGAAGGCGTGAAAATGCAGTGGCGGCGCGGAGTGCGCGAAAACCGCTCAGATCACGCCGATTGTGCGGAGCACGACGATCCAGACGAACATGGTTCCGATCGCGAGGACCGTGCTGATCACGACGAACTGTCCCGCGAGCTCGCCGTCGCCGCCCAGGTTTCTCGCCATCGGATAGGAGGCAGCCGCGACCGGCGTCGCGAAGAGAATCAGCGTGATGAAGCGCTCCAGCTCATTAAAACCGAGCGCGACGGAGAGCATCACCATGAGGAGCGGAAGAATTCCCATCTTGAAGAGCAGCGTCGGGACGATATAGCGCATGTTCTTCCCGATCGCGTTGAAGTGCAGCGTGCCGCCGAGCGTCACGATTGCGATGGGAGTGCTCAGCGCCGCGAGCTTTCCGATCGGGAGGAGCAGGCACTCCGGAAGCGGAATTCCGGTGAGAAGAAAGGCGGCGCCGATGAGCGCTCCCACGACGAGCGGGGTCGTCAGCACATTGTACACGAGCTGCTTCGCGGAGACCTTCCCGCCGCGGAAAACCTCCAGGATAATGACACTCGCGACGTTGTAGGTCGGAATCACGATCGCGAGAATCACTGAGCCAAGCTCCGTTCCCTCCTGCCCGAACAGGGCCTCCGCCATCGGGACGCCGAAGAGCAGGTAGTTGCTCCGGAAGAGGGCCTGAATGATCGTGGAGATCTTGCTGTGATCCTTCACGATGTGCGGGACAGCTGCGCAGAGAACTAGGATGGTTCCGATCACCGCAAAGAGGCAGAAGAACCAGAAGCGGTGATCAAAGCTTTTGGACGTGTCGATATGGTAAAAGCTGTTGATCATGAGAAACGGGAAGAACGCCTTGAAGACAAAGGTGTTCAGATCGTTGAAGAAGGCCTCGCTCACGAGCTTCTTTTCGCGGCCGATGTAGCCGATCGCGAGATAGACGAGATACGGGATGCAGGCGTTCAGGGCAAGCGTGAGAGTTTCAATCATAGGGGATCCTTTCCATAAGCAGCTGTCCGGGAATGAGGCTTCAGTGCCTCGGCCTGTTCCCCCGCCTCCGGCCTTTCTTCCGGGATACTCCTGGAGAAGGTGGACAACATGGCCTGAAAATCTGAAAAATTATGAGGAGAATGTTCACGAACGGCAATCCATGGTATGATGCAGCTATCGGATTCGCTGCTCCCGGGTCTCTGCATTCGAGCTCACATATAAGATAGTATTCTTTTTTCCGGGCAGATGCAAGAACGCGCTGCCGCGGCACTTCTGCATCCGGAAACGAGGCTGCTGCGTGCGCTGTGTAAAAGTGGCCGGAGTCCCGGCGGGGAGACGGAATTCATGTCAGGGGAGGAAAGAGTATGAATTTTACGGGAACCTTCTTCGCACTGCTGCCGCCGATCATCGCGATCGCACTGGCACTCGCCACAAAGGAAGTCTACAGCTCACTGTTTCTCGGCATCATCGCGGGCGGCCTGCTCTACTCGGGCTTCAGCTTCGAGGGGACCATGGTCCATATCCTGAATGACGGTCTCGTCGCGCAGATTGCAAGCGCCTACAATGCCGGTATTCTTGTGTTTCTCGTGTTTCTAGGCATTCTCGTCGCCCTGATGAACAAGGCGGGCGGCTCCGCAGCCTTCGGGCGGTGGGCGTCGAAGCGCGTGAAAAGCCGCGTCGGCGCGCAGCTCGCGACGATTCTTCTCGGCTGCCTCATTTTCATTGACGACTATTTTAACTGCCTCACAGTCGGAAGCGTCATGCGCCCGGTCACGGACCAGGAGAAGATTTCCCGCGCAAAGCTCGCTTACCTCATTGATGCGACGGCCGCCCCGATCTGCATCATCGCCCCGATTTCTTCCTGGGCCGCGGCGGTCTCCGGCTTCGCCCCGGAGGGAACGAACGGCCTCATGCTCTTTATCCAGGCCATTCCGTACAACTACTACGCGCTTCTCACGATCCTCATGATGATTCTCCTGACCGTCCTGAAGCTGGACTACGGCCCCATGGCGCGCTATGAGGCGGAGGCCCTGGCGGGAAATATCGGATCAGGCAGCGGCTCTCCCTCGGACCATGAGAGTCAGGTGGAGGGAAACGGAGGCGTCATAGATCTGGTGTTTCCGATCGCGATCCTGATCGTCTGCTGTGTCATCGGCATGATCTACAGCGGCGGCTTCTTCAGCGGGACCTCCTTCATCGATTCCTTCGCGGGCAGCGACGCATCCGTCGGCCTGGTGCTCGGCTCCTTTGCGGCGCTCTTCGTGACGATCGTGTTCTATGTGGTCCGCCGGGTGCTCTCGTTCCAGAAGTGCATGAGCTGCCTCACAGAGGGCTTCAAGGCGATGGTGCCGGCCATCATGATTCTCTGCCTCGCGTGGACGCTGAAGGCAATGACGGATTCTCTCGGTGCGGCGGACTACGTCGCGGGCGTTGTCTCGCAGAGCGCAGGTTCCTTCTTGAGCCTTCTGCCGGCGATCATCTTCCTCATCGCCTGCGGGCTTTCCTTTGCGACCGGCACTTCCTGGGGGACGTTCGGCATCCTGATTCCGATCACGCTGAAGGTGTTCCCGCTTGAGAGCGGGAATCCGCTCGCGATCATCTGCGTCTCCGCCTGCATGGCCGGTGCGGTCTGCGGCGACCACTGCTCGCCGATCTCCGACACGACCATCATGAGCTCCGCCGGGGCACAGTGCAGCCACATTGTCCACGTCGCCACGCAGATGCCCTACGCGCTGACATGCGCGGCGGTTTCCTTCTGCACGTACCTTTTTGCGGGCTTCGTGAGAAATGTGCTGCTCTCGCTCCTGTTCGGAATCGTTCTTCTGACTGTGCTGCTGTGTGTGCTCCACAGCATGCAGAAAAACGGCCTCCTGAAGCAGGAGATCCGGAAAACGGACGCTGCCGATTGAGTGGGGGTTCACGGCCGGGCGCACAGGCGCCCGGCTTTTTTTGCAGTTCTGCGGAAAATAGACTATGATAGATGAGTTCCGGAATTCATGGCTGGAAAATCTGCTTGCCAGCCCGTGAGTTTTCCCATATCATCCTTATGGTCCTGTGGTCTTTTTCCGGGAATCTTCCCGGATACGGGAGAAATATATGAAAGAATTTCTGAGACTCGCCCTCCTGCAGGCGCTCCTCCTGCTGTGCCAGAGCATTCTGTACTTCGGTTCGGAAAAATTTCAGAGGAAGCCGCACAATGTCTATTTTGCGGTGGATCGGAGAATCCCGTTTGTGCCCGCCTGGGTGTTCGCCTACATTCTCTGGTTTCCGCTCATCTTTTTCTTTCCGCTGGCAGTTTATTACACGGACCGCGCGGTCTACCTCAGGTACATCAGCGCGGTGATCGCGGATGACGTGCTGAGCGTCCTGATTTATCTCCTCTATCCGACGTCCTTCACCCGGCCGGTCCCGCCGGACACCATCTCCGGGTTTGTCATGAAGCTCGTGTACCGGGGGAGCTACAGGGGCTTGAACTGCGCGCCGAGCCTTCACTGCTCCCAGTGTTATCTTGTGATTCTGGCGGCCTTCCTCTGCAGTGCGCTCCCGCATGCGGCAGGTGGCCTGGCGGTCCTCATTTCGCTTCTCGTCGTGATCTCAACCATGTGCACAAAGCAGCACGCGGTGATCGATGTGATCAGCGCGCTGCCGGTGGCACTTCTCTGCTGGGGGATCGGGCGCCTGTTCCCGGCCGTCCCGTTTGCGGCATTTGCCGCGGGGTGAGGCGGAATAAATGGAAAATGCACTGGTTCCGGAGCTTCTCCGGGGGAGGGTGTTCTCGTTCCTGATTGGTTACTTTCTCGGATGCATTCTGACCGGGGAGATCACGGCGCGTGTTCTGACGGGAAAGTCCGCGTCAGAGATCGGCCGGTCCGGGAATCCGGGGATGGCGAATATCATGGAAAATCTCGGATTTGTGCCGGGGATCTGCACACTGGCGGGGGATCTCCTGAAGTGCATCGCGGCGGTCTTCCTGGCACGGCGCTGGTTCTCCGGAAGCATCGGGGACGCGGCGGCACTCTATGCGGCGGCGGGCTGCATCGTGGGGCACGACTACCCGTTCTGGAGAAAATTTAACGGGGGGAAGGGCGTCGCCTCGAGCTGTATCGGATTCTTTCTCATCGAGCCGCTCTCCGGGGCGGTGTCCGTTCTGTCGGGGCTCGCTGTGGTGCTTTTCACGAAATATCTCTGCCTCGGAGGCGCGGCAATCCCGGTTGTCTTCACCCTTCTTCTGGTTCTGGAGGGGCACATGGAAAAAGCGGCGGTGATCGGGCTCATTGCGGTGATCTCCGTGACAAAGCACTCCGATATCCTGCTGATTCCGGGCGGAACCTGCCCGAAGACGGATGTTCCGGCCGCGATCCGGAAAAAGTTCGGCAGAAAAAATGTGCAGAAATGACTGGGAGGAAGCATGCTGGACATTAAGAATTACGTGAGAGCGACGAGCCTCGAGGAGGCCTGGGAACTGAATCAGAAAAAAACCAACTGCGTTCTCGGCGGGATGATGTGGCTCAGGATGAGCCATGCGGCGGTGAATACCGCGATTGACCTCTCCGGGCTCGGCCTGGATGCGGTCGCGGAGGAGGCGGACTCCTTTTCCATCGGAAGCATGGTGACGCTCGGGGAGCTCGAGAGAAATGAAGCGCTGAACCGCTTCGCGTGCGGCGCAGTGCGCTCGGCAGTGCGCGGAATTGTGGGAGTTCAGTTCCGGAACCTCGCGACGATCGGCGGGAGCATCTGGGGCCGCTTCGGCTTCTCTGACCTCCTGACGGTTTTTCTCGCGCTGGATTCCTCCGTGGAGCTCTTCCGCGGCGGGGTGATGCCGCTCGGAGACTTCCTTTCCCTTGAGAAGGACCGGGACATTCTGGTGCGCATCCTCGTCCCGAAAAGAACGGGGATGGGATTTTCCTATCAGAGCTTCCGAAATACGGTGACAGATCTCCCCGTGCTGAATGTCTCCGCTGCTGTGCCGGAGGAGGAGGCGGAGAGAATCTGTGCGATGGAATGTGCGGGAGAGAACGTGCGGGGAGATGCTTCTGCACTCGGGAGAGCACCCTGCGCACCACCGGCCTCCGCGGAAAAAAAGGCTGAGAATGGCGTGCGCACGCCGGATTTCAGCAGGGTCCGCGTGATTGTCGGTGCGCGGCCGCTGGAGGCCATGGCTGTCCCCGCGCCGCCTGAGGGCAGCGTCCGCAGCGCGGCGGAGTACGGTGCGTACGCGTCAACTGTCGTCCCGACGGAATCCAACATGCGCGGAAGCGCGGAGTTCCGGTCGCACCTGGTCCGCGTGCTCACGAGGCGCGCACTGCTTGAGGCGGCGGAGCGGGCAGCCGCCGGAGGAGCGGGGAGGACATCTGTAAGAAAGCAGCGGGGCAGCAGGGAGGAGGCGCGCGCATGATCGTTTCCATGTTTGTAAACGGCAGAAAGATGTCCCGGGAGGTTTCCCCGGACACGCTGCTCTTAAACTTCCTCCGGGACGCAGGCATGAAGAGCGTGAAATGCGGGTGCGAGACAGAGGGATGCGGTCTGTGCACGGTGCTCCTTGACGGGAAGCCGGTGCTTTCCTGCGGTGTCATGGCTGCGCGCGCGGAGGGACACTCCGTTACGACGCTTGAGGGGGTGCAGAAGGAGGCAGAGCTTCTCGGCGGCTTTCTCGCGGAGCAGGGTGCGGAGCAGTGCGGCTTCTGCAACCCGGGGCTTCTCATGATGGAGATTGCGCTTCTGCGGGAGGACCCGGATCCCTCGGAGGAAAAAATCCGCAGGGCGCTCGAGGGAAATCTGTGCCGCTGCTCGGGCTATGAGGGGCAGCTCCGCGCGATAAAGGCGTACATCGCGTGGAGAAAAGGCCGCCCGGAGCATGCCCTGCCGAAGCTGCACCTCACAGATGAGAGTGGAAGGCCGCTCCGCGTGGTGGGGCAGCCGATCCGGAAGAAGGACGCGATGCAGCTCGTCACCGGAAAGCCGGTGTACATGGACGACATAGCCCCGGAGAACTGCCTGATCGTGAAGCTTCTCCGGTCCCCGCACGCAAACGCCGTCGTGGAGGAGATCGACACCTCCGCCGCGCGGAGGATTCCCGGGATTGCGGCGGTCTACACCTGGGAGGATGTGCCGCAGGACAGTCCGCGCTTTACGCTCGCGGGACAGACCTACCCGGAGCTGAGTCCCTGTGACCGGCTTCTCATCGACCGCCACGTCCGCTTCGCGGGGGACACGGTCGCGATCGTCGCCGGAGAAAATGAGAAGTGCGTGGACCGCGCGCTGAGGGCAGTCCGCGTGAAGTACCGGGTACTTGAGCCGGTGCTGGATTTTCATCAGGCGAAGGACAATCCGGTTCTGGTGCATCCGGAGAAGAACTGGGTCTCGCAGGTTCCCTGCGGCGCAGACGCGAGGCGGAATCTCTGCGCGAGCGGGTGCGACGAGGGCGGTGACCTGGAAGGCGTCCTGCATGCGTGTGATGTCGTCATTGACCGCGTCTTTCACACACAGGCCTGCCAGCAGGCCATGATGGAGACGTTCCGGACTTTCTGCCGCATCGATGAGGCTGGGCGCCTCGAGGTCGTGAGCTCGACGCAGATCATCTTTCACTGCAGGAGAATCATAGCGAACGCGCTCGGAATTCCCAAGTCCCTGATCCGCGTGAAAAAGCCGAGGATCGGCGGCGGATTCGGCGCGAAGCAGTCGGCAATTTCGGAGATCTACCCGGCGTTTGTCACGTGGAAGCTGAAGAGACCGAGCAAAATCATCTTCACGAGAGAGGAGTCGCAGACCGCCTCCAGCCCGCGGCACGAAATGGAGGTGCACTGCCGGGTCGGGGGCATGCGGGACGGAAGGATCCGCGCGATCGAGGTCCATACCCTCTCAAACACCGGCGCGTACGGGGAGCACGGGCCTACGACGGTGGGGCTCTCCGGGCACAAGTCCATCCCGCTCTACTCGCACCTCGACGCGTTCCGGTTTACCTACGACGTCGTCTACACGAATCTCATGAGCGCGGGCGCGTTCCGCGGCTACGGCGCCCCGCAGGGGACGTTCGCGGTGGAGTCCTGCATCAGCGAATTCGCGGACAGGATCGGCATGGATCCGATCCGGCTGCGCCTTCAGAACATGGTGCGGGAGGGCGACCTCATGCCGGCCTATGATGGGACGGTGCTCACAAGCTGTGCGCTGGACCGGTGCGTCGGGCGGGTCCGGGAGATGATTCAGTGGAACAGGAAGTACCCCGCTTACCGGACGCCGGACGGGAAAATCCGGGCGGTCGGCATCGGCATGGCGATGCAGGGCTCCGGAATTGCCGCGGTCGATGTCGGCAGCGCTGCGATGAAGTTAAATGACGGCTGCTTCTACACGCTCCGGATCGGCGCGGCGGATATGGGGACCGGGTGCGACACGACGCTCGCGCAGATCGCCGCGGAGGTCCTGGAGTGCGGCGCGGAGCGCGTCGTGACGGCTCCGATTGACACGGACACCTCCCCCTACGACTCTGGCTCCTACGCATCAAGCACGGCCTATGTGACCGGTAAGGCGGTGGAGCTCTGCGCGCGGAGGCTGAGGGAGAAGATCACCGCGTTCGGCGCGGAGAAGCTCAAAATTTCCGCGGAAGATGCAGATTTTGACGGAACCTCTGTCTTCAGCGTGTCTGACGCCGGAAAGCGGATTTCCCTGGAGGAGATCGCGACAGATTCCATGTGCGCGAATAACACGGCGCTGGAGGCCTCTGTGACGCACAGCTCGCCGCTCTCGCCGCCGCCGTTCATGGCGGGTGCCGCGGAGATCGAGGTGGACCCGGAGACGGGAGGCGTGAAGGTGCTTTCGTTCGATGCGTGCGTCGACTGCGGGACCCCGCTGAATGTGAACCTTGCCCGGGTGCAGACGGAGGGCGGCATTCTTCAGGGGATCGGTATGACCCTCACGGAACAGGTGAGCTACACCCCGGAGGGCCGCATGCGCGAGAACTCGTTTCTCCAGTACCGGATCCCGACGAGAAATGACTTCGGCCGCATCCGTGTGGAGATTCTCCCGAGCTACGAGAAATCCGGTCCCTTCGGCGCAAAGTCCATCGGAGAGGTGGTTCTCACACCTCCGCTCCCGGCGATCACGCACGCGCTCTACAACGCGACGGGGAGGTGGTTTCGGACGCTGCCGGTGAAGCCGGGGGACGTCGCGGAAGCGTGCAGAGAGAAATACGGAAGCTGAGTTCTGAAAAACCGTCTCTTCCTGTTTCGGCGGGAGAGACGGTTCTTTCTGCTCTGCTTCAGGCGCTGATTTCAGGAGCTAATTTTTTTCGTTCTGCTTCTCATTCTGCTGCTCGTTCTGCTTCAGCTGCTTCAGCGCTTCCCCGAGCGGACGGTTCTTTGGCGCAGCGGGATTGTCGAGGTGGATCGTGTCCGGTGTCCCGGCGCGCTTTAAGACATCCTCCCGCAGGTCACGGGAGGACATCAGCTCACTTCCGGCGCTCCGCACGATGATCTGCTCCAGGCCGTCGCTCGTCGCGACGATGACGCGGTCGGTCTTTGCGTGGTCGTGCGAGAAGCGCTCGATGTAGCTGTCCGCAGTCTGTGCCTCCTTCGTGTAGACCACGTGGATATTGTACCAGTCGAGATTCTCCTCCCTGTGACCTGCGATCCGGTAGGCGTCAAAGACGAGAATCAGCTCGCACCCGCGGTATCCCTGGTAGTTTGAGAGAATGTCCATGAGGGCGAGGCGCGCGCTGTCGATATTCACCGCGGCGAGGGCGTTCAGCTCCTCCCAGGAGAAGATGATGTTGTAGCCGTCGCAGAGAAGGTACTCCTTCCGCGCGGCAGCCTTTTTTGGAAGCGTTCCCTCCGCGCGGCCGGAGGTGCCCGCATTTCCCGCGCCTGCGGCGGCAATCGTCTCCTTGAAGCGCCGTCTCTTCGCAAACGGGCGGCGCTTGTGCGTCTCGGACCGGCGGTTTGCGAAGAAGGTCCGGTTGATGATCTCATCGATCTCCTCGACGGACAGGAATCTCTCGGGCTCCCCGGCGTCCGCTCTGCGCCTTGCGGCCGCCGCAGCCTCCTCGGCGGCCTTCTCCTGCTCTCCGTCCTCCGTCTCAAGGACCGACGGGAGATGCATGTGCTCTTTCACCTCATACCACGGGACCAGCGTCCCGACGCCATGGGAGCAGAAGACCGAATCCGCGGAGTTTCCGGGATCAAGCTCCGGGATGTAGTTTCTTTCGGCGATCACTTCCTCCTCGTTGTGGCACGGAAAGTACCCTGCGTACGCGAGCGTGAGGCTTCCGCTTCCCCTGGTGTAGGCGCGGACAGTATCCGCGTAATTCATGATCTCCGAGAAGGGAGCCCTGCCCGTGATACACGTGCCGCTCACGCCAAACTGTGCGCTCATGCGGTCCAGGTCTGTCAGGGCGCGCCCGATGTTCTCCTGCGGGACCGTGAGGGAGAAGGTGTACCAGGGCTCGAGCAGGACGCTCTGCGCCTGCATGAGGCCGTTCCGCACGGCTCTCCAGGAGGCCTCACGGAAGTCTCCGCCCTCCGTGTGCTTTTCGCTTGCGCGTCCGGCGGCGAGTGTGATCCGGACATCCGTGATGGGAGAGCCGGTGAGCACGCCCAGATGTACCTTTTCCGCGAGACTTGAGAGCACGAGGTGCTGCCAGTTGGAGGCCAGGCTGTCTGTCCGCACGTTCGAGGAATAGACAACGCCGCTTCCGGGCTCTCCCGGCTCGAGAAGGAGATGGACTTCCGCGTAGTGCCGGAGCGGCTCGAAGTGCCCGACGCCCTCCACGGTGTCCCGGATCGTCTCCCGGTAGGCGATCGTGCCGCGGTCAAACCCGATCTCGACGCCGCAGCGCTTTTTCACGAGGGCGCGGAGCACCTCCTTCTGCACAGTCCCCATGAGCTGGACCTGAATTTCTCCCGCCTGCTCGTTCCAGAGAACCTTCAGCTCCGGGTCCTCCTCCTCGATCCTGCGGAATTCCGGGTACATTTCCGCGGCGTCCGTCCCCTCCGGAAGCAGGACCCGGCAGGAGAGCACCGGACTCAAGAGCGGAAACCTTCCGTTTTTTTCGATCCCGAGGCCTTCCCCGGCGCGCGTTTTCTCCAGGCCGGTGACCGCGAGGACGGTGCCGGATGGCGCCTCGGAGAGTGTCTGGAAGCGGCTCCCGGAGTAGAGGCGGAGCTGGTCTGCCTTTTCCCCGGTCTCCTTCAGCACCGTCTTCGGAAGAAGCGTCCCGCCCGTGATCTTCATCCACGTGAGGCGGGTGCCCTGGTCTCTCGTGATCTTGAACACGCGCGCGCCGAATTCCGCCGGGTAGTCCGCAGCGGAAGAGAAGCGGTCCAGACCGTCCAGAAGGGCGTCGACCCCCTGATTTTTCAGGGCGGAGCCGAACCAGCAGGGAAAGAGCTTCCGCTCCCGGATCAGGCGGCGGATGTCCGCCTCCGAGACGGGAATGTTCTTTTCCAGATAGCGGTCCAGGAGGGGCTCGTCGAGCACGGCAAGCTCCTCCTGGCTCCCGGAAGAGGTGAGATCAGAATTGAAATCGAGAAAAGCGCCGTTCAGGCGGCTCCTCAGGTCTGCAAGAGCTGCCGCGCGGTCCGTTCCCGGCTGGTCCATCTTGTTCAGAAAGAGGAAAACCGGGATGTGGTACGCTTTTAAGAGATTCCAGAGCGTGAGCGTGTGGCTCTGCACGCCGTCCGGCGCGCTGACGACCAGCACTGCCGCATCCAGGACCTGGAGCGCCCGCTCGGTTTCCGAGGAAAAGTCGACGTGCCCGGGCGTGTCCAGAAGCGTAAACAGGGTGCCTCCGTGCCGGAACACGGCCTGCTTGCTGTAAATGGTGATGCCCCGCTGCTTCTCCTGCTCATCTGTGTCGAGAAAGGCATCCCCGTGGTCCACGCGTCCCGCCTTCCGGATGGCGCCCGCGTTTAAGAGGAGTGCCTCCGAGAGCGTCGTCTTTCCGGCGTCGACGTGGGCAAGAATGCCGATCGTAATTCGTTTCTGCTGCTCTGTGTGTTCCGGGACCTGCTTTCCGCTGCTGTCAGGCTTCCGGCTGAAATTCTGGTTATCCGCTGAATTCAACGTGTCCTCTCTTCATTATATTTCCGGACATCCTTGTAGAGCGGCCCGATCAGCATCACCATGCAGATCGCGTTCGGCACGATCATCAGGGCGTTCAGGATATCGGAGAGGTCCCACGCGAATTCAAACGCGGTGACGCAGCCGACAAACGCGATGATCGAGAAAATGATGCGGTACGCGAGCGCCGCGGAGGTGCTCCGGGTCAGGTACTCGAGCGCCTTCTCGCCGTGGTACTCCCAGCCCAGAATCGTGGAGTACGCGAACAGTGCGAGGGAAATGCCGACGAGCCATCCGCCGATCGGCCCGAGCGTGGACTGGAAGGCCGCGATGGTGAGCGGTGCGCCCTGCAGGACCGTCTCGCCGTTGACGACGACATCGTCCATGACGCCGGAGGTCAGGATGGCCAGTCCGGTGACGGAACAGACGACGAAGGTGTCCCAGAAGGTTCCGGTTTCATTGATATATGCCTGTTTGATGTAGTTATCTGTGGATGCCGCGGATGCGGTGATGGCCGCGGAGCCCATGCCGGCCTCGTTCGAGAAGCAGCCTCTCGCGATGCCCTTGTTCATTGCCTGCGCCATAGACGCCACGACGCTGCCCGCCGCGCCGCCGCCGACTGCCTTCACGGAGAAGGCCATGCGGAACATGGTGACGAATGCGTCAGGAACTGCCGTGATGTGCATGAGGATCACGATCACGCCGCCGCAGAAGTAGAAGATCGCCATCAGCGGGACGATGACGGACGAGACCTGGGAGATGCTCTTCAGGCCGCCGACGACAATGATCAGTGTCGCGATTCCGACGATCACGCCGACCACCCACATCGGGGCGTCCATCAGCGTGTTGAATGCGGAGGCGATGGAGTTGCCCTGCGTAAGGTTGCCGATTCCGAAGGAGGCACCGACCGCAAAGACCGCGAACAGAACCGCCAGCACGCGGCCGAACGTCCGGAAGCTCTCGCCGTAGATTTCCGGAATGCCGCGCTCCATGGTCACCATGGGGCCGCCGAGCATTTCATTTTTCTCATTCTTCACGCGGTAGCGGATCGCGAGCGCGCACTCGGTGAACTTGGAGGTGAGGCCGAACGCCGCGGAGATCCACATCCAGACCATGGCGCCGGGGCCGCCGACCGCCAGCGCGGAAGCGACGCCGGCAATGTTGCCGGTGCCGATCGTGGCTGCGAGCGCGGTGCAGAGCGTCGCGAACGGAGAGACATCGCCCTCGCCGTTCGTCTGCCGCGCCTCCTTCGAGAGTGTCAGCGCGAGTGCGTGGCCGAGATTCCGCCAGCTTGAGAAGTGCGTGCGGAAGGTGAGATAGATCCCCGTGCCGACCAGAATCACCAGCATGATGGGGCCCCAGACTACCGAGTCGATCTGTTCCAGAATGTCTATCATAAACTTATCCCCCTCTTCTCCTGCCGTCTGCCTTTATGCGCGCTTATGTATGCATAAGGATGCATAAGGACAGCGGCGGAACTGATGGCACGTCCTGTGCCCTGCAGATTAAGAGAAATATCGGCGGCCGCAGGAAGCTGACACGCCGATATCGATCTGCATATTTATACAATGCCATACATCGAGGGAAATTACAATACTTCCGGAATCAAATCTTTTTCAGGTGGATCGCAAAGCCGCCGAATTCGCCCTTGAGGTAGACAAAGAAAGCTCTTCCCTTCGCGTCGCGCTTGATCGTGGACTCGTCAAATTCGATGCCGCGTCTCCCGAGGTGGTACATGGCGCGCTCCACGTCTCTGGTTCCGATCGCGATGTGGCCGTTTGTGCCCATGCCCGGATACTTCATGATTTCCGCGGCGCTTCCCGCAAAGTACGATTCCCTGCCGTTCTCTTTCATCGGGAAGTCGAACGCTGCTGCGAAGAGCCCTGCTGTCTTTCGTGCCTCCTCTTCATTTCTGCTGTTGATGCCGACGTGGAGGATCTGGAAGCCCAGCATGATTCGGACGGCCTCCCGGCAGAGCGCCGTGATCTCGTCCCACTTTTCATTCGCGATGAGGTCCTTCTTCACGATCCAGGTGCCGCCCACCGCAGCGACCTGGTCAAAGCTCATATACTCCGCGAGATTTTTCGCGTTCACGCCTCCGGTCGGCATCCAGTTCAGGGTGCGGAACGGCCCTGCGAGGGATTTCAGCTTCGCAATGCCGCCGTTTAATTCCGACGGGAAGAACTTCACGAGATCAATGCCGAGCGCCATGGCCTGCTGCATTTCCCCGGCGGTCTCCGTGCCGGGGCAGATCGCCACGCCGCGGGAATTCACGTGCTTCACGAGCTCCGGGTCAAAGCCCGGGGTGACGATGAACTTCGCGCCTGCGTCGATCGCGCGGTCCGCCTGCTCCGGCGTGGTCACGGTGCCTGCGCCGACCAGCACCTCCGGACATTCGCGCGTGAGAATCCGGATCGATTCCTCCGCCGCGGCCGTGCGGAAGGTGATCTCGGCTGCCGGCAGGCCGCCCTTTTCGAGCGCCCTCGCGAGAGGAACCGCTTTCGCCGCGTCATCCAGCGCGATGACGGGGCTGATTCCGATGAGGGAAATCTTTTTCAGGACATCATTCATGGGTGGAAGCCCTCCTTATCATGGTCATTCCGTGCAGTGAAAAAACTTATGACAGGACTGCGGACCGCCTTTCGTTCCGCAATCCTGTTCTGTAAATTATACCGCGCAAAAGGCGGATTGAAAAGGCGCGGACGCGCTTCTAGGGCGCTCCGCAGTTCACGCCTTTGTTGTATGCATGATACATGGTATAATATGGAAGAAACGAAGGGAGAGCCCGGCGGAGGACCGGAGAAAGGGGCAGGAATGGCATTACTGGATTCCGCAGAAATCATTGAGACGCATCTTGTAGAGCTCCGGAGAGAGTTCCATCGTCACCCGGAGACCTCCTGGAACGAGCGGGAGACAGCGGAACGGATCGTGCGGGAGCTTAAGCTGATCGGAGGAATCGACATTCGGCCAGAGGTCGGCGGGACGCACGGCGTATTCGCGGAGATCACCGGCACTGAGCCGGGAAAGACCGTCGTGCTCCGCGCAGACATGGACGCGCTGACCATCCGGGAGGAGACGAACCTTTCGTACGCGTCGGAAAACCCGGGCGTGATGCACGCCTGCGGCCATGACACCCATATCACGATGATGCTCGGCGCGGCCCGGCTTCTGCAGGAGTACCGGGATGAGCTGAGAGGCACGGTCCGCCTCGTCTTTCAGCCGGCGGAGGAGAATGCGCCGATCGGCGGTTCCCGCACCATGATTCAGAACGGGGCGCTCACGGGGGCAGATGCAGTCTTCGCGCTGCACGCCTGGCCGAATATTCCGCTCGGGAAGCTCGGCGTGACGAACGGGCCCCAGATGGCGGCATCCGACCATTTCTTCGTGAAGATCAAGGGACGGGCGACTCACGGTGCACAGCCGAATCAGGGCGTGGATGCGCTGATTGCCGGCGCACAGTTCGTAAACGCGGTGCAGACCGTCATCAGCCGGAACCGCGATCCTCTGAAGGCGGCGGTCATCACGATCGGTGTCTTCAGGGCCGGGACGCGCTACAACATCGTCCCGGGGAACTGTGAGATGGAGGGAACCTGCCGGAGCTACGACCCCGAAGTCCGGGAGCTGTGCGAGAAGCGGATCCGGGAGGTGCTGAACGGGATCTGCAGCGCGCTCGGCTGCACGGGGGAGCTGATCTATGAGCGCGGATACGACGCGGTCATCAACAGCCCGGAAATGGCGGACTACATGCGGCGCACCCAGGAGAAGCTGTTCGGGCCGGGAAGTGCTTTTGTTCCGGAGTACCCGGCCATGACCGCAGAGGACTTCTCCTTCTATCTGAAGGAGTCCCCGGGGGCGTTCGGCTGGATCGGCACGACGCCGGAGGGCGGAGAGGTGAATCCTCTGCACAGCTCCCGCTACGCGCCGGATGAAGATGTGCTGTGGCGCGGCGCGGCGCTTCTCGCAAGCCTCGCGCTGGATTTCGAGAATTGACGCGGTCACGCCGCCGTACTAGAATACATACATTAGTTTGAGAGCGGAAACGGAGAAGAGCAGATGAAGGTAGTCATCCTTGCCGGCGGATTCGGAACCAGAATCACAGAGGAGAGCCACTTGAAGCCGAAGCCGATGATTGAGATCGGAGAGCAGCCCATCCTCTGGCACATCATGAAATATTATTCGGAATTCGGATTTCACGATTTCATCATCTGTCTGGGATACAAGCAGTACGTCGTGAAGGAGTATTTTGCGGACTATTTCCTTCACACCTCGGATGTGACGTTTGATCTCGCGGAGAACAGGATGGAGGTTCATCGGAAGCACGCGGAGCCGTGGCGCGTCACGCTGGTGGATACCGGCCTCAACACGATGACCGGCGGACGCGTGAAGCGGATCCGGGAGTACACGAATGACGAGACGTTCATGCTCACCTACGGGGACGGCGTGTCGAATGTGGACCTGAATGCGCTGCTGGCGTTTCACAGAAGCCACGGGAGAATCGCGACGCTCACCATGGTGAACATCGGCCAGGCAAAGGGCGTTCTGGACGTGGATCCGGACGGGCTGGTCCGCTCGTTCCGGGAAAAGGATGACAATGACGGGACGCTCATCAACGGCGGCTTCATGGTGATGAATCCCGGTATTTTCGATTATCTCGAGGGGGACACGACGGTCCTGGAGCAGGAGCCGTTCCGGCGCCTCGCGGCGGACGGCCAGATGGCGGGATACTACCACAACGGCTTCTGGCAGTGCATGGACACACAGCGCGAGAAAAAGAAGCTGGAGGAGCTCTGGCAGAGCGGAAACGCGCCGTGGAAGATCTGGAAATAAATACAGAGAGGTAGATCGGAATGCTTGATTTCTGGAAGGGAAAACGGATTCTTGTGACGGGGCACACCGGCTTCAAGGGTTCCTGGCTCTCTGAGATGCTGCTCCTTGCCGGTGCGGAGGTGACGGGCTATGCGCTCACTCCGCCGACGGAGCCGTCCCTGTTTCAGATCCTCGGCCTTGAAAAGCGGATGCGCTCCTTCACGGGGGACGTCCGGGATCTTTCGCACCTACGGGAGATCTTTGACCTCACAAAGCCCGAGTACGTGATTCATCTCGCGGCGCAGCCGATTGTCCGGACCTCCTATGAGGAGCCGGTCCTTACGTATGAGACGAACGTGACCGGCACGGTGCATGTGTGCGAGTGTGTGCGTCTCTCGGACACCGTCCGCTCCTTCCTGAATGTGACGACGGACAAGGTGTACGAGAACCGGGAACTCGGAACCGCCTTCCGGGAGACAGATCCGCTGGACGGGTATGACCCGTACTCGAACTCGAAATCCTGTTCCGAGCTTGTGACACACAGCTACCGGAAATCGTTTCTTGAGGCGGCGGGCGTCGCGGTCAGCACCGCACGCGCGGGCAATGTGATCGGCGGCGGGGACTTCTCGAGGGACCGCATCATCCCGGACTGCGTGAGAGCCGCAGAGCGGGGCGAACCGCTGGTTTTGAGGAACCCGGCCTCCGTCCGCCCGTACCAGCACGTGCTGGAGCCGCTCTCTGTGTACCTCGAGATCCTGAGAAGGCAGGCGGAGGAGCCTGCGCTCGCCGGTGCTTACAACGTGGGCCCGGATCTCAGCGACTGCGTGAGGACCGGAGAGCTCGCGAAGCTCTTTGCCGCGCACTGGGGAGACGGCTTCCGGATCGAGGAGCGCCCGGACGGCGGACCGCACGAAGCGGGATTTCTGAGGCTTGACTGCACAAAGCTGAAGGCGGCCTTCGGCTGGAACCCGAGGTGGCACATCGGGAAGGCTGTGGAAAAGACGGTGGCCTGGTCCAGGGCCTGGCTTTCCGGGAAAGACATGCGGGAGGAGACGGACCGGGAGATCGAGGCATTTTTCCGGGCGGAGGAACGGACAGATACGGAGAAGCAGAATGTTTGAGGGAAAAAGCGAAAAAGAAGCGCGCGCGGAAATTCTGCGCGCGGTCGGCGAGTACTGTGACAGGTTTCATCAGAAAAAGACTTTTCACCCCGGGGACCGGATTTCCTACGCGGGCCGCGTCTATGACAGGGCCGAAATGACGAATCTCGTGGACAGTGCGCTGGAGTTCTGGCTCACGAGCGGGCGCTACACGGAGGAGTTTGAAAAAAAGCTCGGGGAGTTTCTGGGCGTTCCGTATGTCTCCTTTGTGAACTCAGGCTCCAGTGCGAATCTCTGCGCCTTCATGGCGCTCACCTCGCCGCTTCTCGGGGAGCGGCAGATTCTTCCGGGCGATGAGGTCATCACAGCGGCATGCGGCTTCCCGACCACGGTCACGCCGATTTTAAATTACGGGGCGGTTCCTGTTTTCGTGGATGTGACGATCCCGCAGTATAATGTCGATGTGAACTGCCTGGAGAAGGCGCTCTCGGAAAAGACGAAGGCCGTGATGCTCGCGCACACGCTCGGAAACCCCTTTGACCTCGCGGCCGTGCGGGACTTCTGCAGCCGCCACAGGCTCTGGCTCATCGAGGACAACTGCGACGCGCTCGGGAGCCGCTATGAGCTGGACAACACCATGCATTTCACGGGAACTGTCGGCGACATCGGCACATCGAGCTTTTACCCGCCGCACCACATGACGACGGGAGAAGGCGGGGCAGTCTATACGAAAAATCCGCTGCTTCACCGCATCATCCGCTCCATGCGGGACTGGGGGCGCGACTGCCGCTGCCCGTCCGGCGTGGACAATTTCTGCGGACACCGCTTCGACGGCCAGTACGGGACACTTCCGGCAGGATACGACCACAAATATGTCTACTCCCATTTCGGCTTCAACCTGAAGGCGACGGATCTGCAGGCGAGCATCGGCTGCGCGCAGATCGAGAAGCTCCCGTCCTTTGTCGAGAGGCGGAAGAGAAATTTCGCAAGGCTCAAGAAGGCGCTCGCCGGGACGGAGGACAGGCTCATTCTCCCGGAGGCGGCGGAACACGCTGATCCGAGCTGGTTCGGCTTCCTCATCACCTGCCG
>CACXCJ010000080.1 GCA_902766175.1 uncultured Lachnospiraceae bacterium | reverse complement strand
GTGGCTTGCAAAACGCTTCTCCAAGGAAGCCGTCATCGAAGGCCGCTCCAAGTTCCTCGGAACGCTCTGGAACACCTACGCCTTCTACGTGCTGTACGCCGACATCGACCGCTTTGATCCGACAAAGTACAAGCTGGATTACAAGAGCCTCCCGGTCATGGACCGCTGGCTCCTCTCCAGAATGAACACAATGGTGAAGAGCGCGGACGCGGATCTCGCCGCGTACAAGATCCCGGAGGCTGCGGAGGTTCTCCAGGAGTTCGTCGACGACCTGTCCAACTGGTATGTCCGCCGCTGCCGCGCGCGCTTCTGGGCGTCCGGCATGGAGCAGGACAAGATCAACGCATACATGACGCTCTACACGGCGCTCCTCACGCTCGCAGAGGCTGCCGCCCCCATGATCCCGTTCATGGCGGAGGAGATCTACCAGAACATTGTCCGCACAGTGGACAAGGATGCCCCTGAGAGCATTCACCTCTGCCGGTATCCGGAGGCGGATGCGTCTATGATCGACACGGCGCTTGAGGCGGATATGGAGGAAGCAATGAAGGCGGTCGTTCTCGGTCGGGCCGCGCGGAATAACTCCGGCCTGAAGAACCGGCAGCCGCTCGCCGAGATGTACATCAAGGCGCCGAGAAAGCTTCCGGCGTACTATACCGACATCATCCGCGACGAGCTGAACGTGAAGCGGACGGAGTTCACGGACGACGCCGACCGCTTCGTGTCCTACACCTTCAAGCCGCAGCTTAGGACCGTGGGCCCGAAGTACGGGAAGCTGCTCGGAAAAATCCGCCCGGCGCTCCAGAATATCGACGGACAGGCCGCGATGAAGGAGCTGAAGGAGACCGGCGCGCTGCACTTTGATTTTGACGGCGCGAAGGTCGTCCTCACGGAGGAGGATCTTCTGATCGACACCGGAAAGTCCGACCGCTATGTCACCGAGGCAGACGGGCAGATGACGGTGGTGCTGGATGTGCGTCTCACGGACGAGCTCGTGGAAGAGGGCTTCGTGCGCGAGGTGATCAGCAAGGTCCAGACCATGCGGAAGGAAGCCGGCTTCGAGGTCACGGACCACATCCAGCTCTGCGAGAGCGGAAACGAGAGGATCGCCTCGATCATGCAGAGAAACGAGGCGCTGATCCGGAAGAATGTCCTCGCAGATGAGGTCATCTACGGGGAGCTGGACGGCTATTCGAAGAATTGGAACCTGAATGGTGAGGAGGCATCGCTCAGCGTGCGGAAAATGCGCTGACCGACGGGATCCGGTTTCCCGGCGGCTCCCCCGCCGGGAAGAAGCAGGAGGCAGAATTTGGAAGAAAATCAGACTATGGACAAGGAAAAAGAGGACGCCCTGGTAGAGGCACAGATCAGGGAGATCAAGGCGGACGTGCGGCTTCTGTTCCGCAAGGACATCTCCGAGGCGACGCCGCAGATGGTCTACCAGGCGGTCGCCTATTCCCTGAAGGATGACATCATCAACAACTGGATTGCAACGCACAAGACCTACGACCAGAAGCATGTGAAGAAGCTCTACTATCTCTCGATGGAGTTCCTGCTCGGCCGAACACTCGGAAACGCGGCGATCGCGCTGAACGAGGACAGAATTGTGAAGCGCGCGCTCTCCGAGCTCGGGTATGACCTCACCGCGATCGAGGATGAGGAGCGGGACCCGGCGCTCGGAAACGGCGGCCTGGGGCGGCTCGCCGCCTGTTTTCTGGACTCCCTGTCTACCCTGAACTATCCGGCGTACGGCTGCTGCATCCGCTATCACTACGGGATGTTCCGCCAGAAGATTGAGAACGGATTTCAGGTTGAGGTGCCGGACGACTGGCTCGGGGAGCAGAACAGCTATCCGTTCGAGGTGCGCCGCGAGGAGTACGCCTGCCAGGTGAAGTTCGGCGGCTATGTGAACGTGAAGGTCATCGATGGAAAGACCTGCTACATCCAGGAGGGCTACCAGCAGGTCCGCGCGGTTCCCTACGACATGCCGATCCTCGGCTACCGCAACAAGATCGTGAACACGCTCCGCATGTGGGAGGCGGAGCCGATGACGGAGTTCAACCTCGCGTCCTTCGACAAGGGGGACTATGAGAAGGCGCTCGAGGAGCGGAATCTGGCCCGCACCATCACGGAGGTCCTGTATCCGAACGACAACCACTACTCCGGCAAGGAGCTCCGCCTCAAGCAGCAGTACTTCTTTGTCTCGGCGAGCATCCAGACGGCCGTGAAGAACTTCAAGAAGCTGCACGGCGACATCCACCAGCTTCCGGAGTACGTGGTGTTCCAGCTGAACGACACGCATCCGACGATCACGATTCCGGAGCTGATGCGGATCCTTCTCGATGAGGAGGGCCTGAGCTGGGACGAGGCGTGGGACATCACGACCCACTGCTGCGCCTACACGAACCATACCATCATGACGGAGGCGCTCGAGAAGTGGCCGATCGACCTGTTCTCCCGTCTGCTTCCGCGCATCTACATGATTGTCGACGAGATCAACCGCCGCTTCCGGAATGCGGTTCTGGAGAAATATCCGGGGGACAATGACCGCGCGGACCGCATGTCGATTCTCTACGACGGGAAGGTGCGCATGGCCTACATGGCCTGCTGCGCGTCCTTCTCCATCAATGGCGTGGCAAAAATCCACACCGAGATCCTGAAGAGCCACACGCTGCATGACTTCTATGAGATGTATCCCTGGAAGTTCAGCAACAAGACGAACGGCGTCACGCAGCGCCGCTTCCTTCTGCACGGCAATCCGCTTCTCTCGGACTGGATCACGGAGCAGATCGGGGACGGCTGGATCACGGATCTGCCGCAGTTAGAGCGCCTCGCGCCGCTCGCGGACGACCCGGAGAAGCAGCAGGAATTCATGAACATCAAGTATCGGAACAAGGAGCGCCTCGCAAGGTACATCCTGGAGAACAACCACATCGAGGTGGATCCTGGCTCGATCTTTGACGTGCAGGTGAAGCGCCTCCACGAGTACAAGCGCCAGCTCCTGAATATCCTTCACGTCATCTATCTGTACAACAAGCTGAAGGATGATCCGAACTACGACATGATGCCGCGCACCTTCATCTTCGGCGCGAAGGCAGCGGCAGGGTATGAGCGCGCGAAGCTCACAATCAAGCTCATCAACTCCGTCGCGGACGTCATCAACAATGACTACACGATCAAGGGCAAGATCAAGGTCGTCTTCATCGAAGACTACCGCGTCTCCAATGCGGAGATCATCTTCGCAGGCGCGGACGTGAGCGAGCAGATTTCCACTGCCTCGAAGGAGGCGTCCGGAACCAGCAACATGAAGTTCATGATGAACGGCGCGCCGACGCTCGGGACCATGGACGGCGCGAACATCGAGATCGTCGAGGAGGTCGGGGAGGAGAACGCCTTTATCTTCGGCATGCATGCGGACGAGGTGATCCGCTACGAGACGCAGGGCGGCTACGACCCCATGGACATCTTCAATAACGACCCGGAGATCCGCCGCGTCCTGATGCAGCTCATCAACGGCTACTTCGCCCCGGACAACCCCGAGCGCTTCCGGGATATTTACAATTCTCTCCTGTACAGGCAGGGCTCGGACCGCGCGGACACCTACTTCATCCTGAAGGATTTCCGCTCCTACGCCGAGGCACAGGAGCGCGTGGACAAGGCGTACCGCGACCGCGCGGGCTGGGCGCGCATGTGCATGCTCAACACGGCGCATTCCGGTAAATTTTCCTCGGACCGCACGGTCGAGGAGTACGTGCGGGATATCTGGCACCTGCAGAAGGTCCAGGTCGATCAGGATCCGGCGTGAGGCGCTGAATCCGCAGGGGTGTGCCGGAAACCGCGG
>CACXCJ010000079.1 GCA_902766175.1 uncultured Lachnospiraceae bacterium | reverse complement strand
TTCCGGAGAGCGTATCTCTCACCGCTTTCCCCGCCTCTTCCGGGAGCGGCTCCGGCTTCGGAAGCTCCCCGACAAACGGCTCCGCAGCCGCAACGGCCTCGTAAAGCGGCTCATCCGCCACGTGTACCGACCCGGAATTCACATCCAGGATAATCAAAAGTCCGTTGTTCTTATACTGATGAATCAAACCCTCACTCCATTCCCCCCTGACAAGCAAAGAGCCCCTACAATCTGTAACAGACCGTAGGGGTGCTCTTCTGGCACTTATTCGGGTCTCGAAAGCCGATCGCTCATCCGGGAATCAGCGATTCTCGTTCTCGCAGCTCTGGTTTCCGACCGTGCAGGAAGTCTTGCACGCGGACTGGCAGGAAGTCTGGCACTCGCCGCATCCACCATTCACCATGCTGGCCTTTAAGGGCTTCTCATTCAGTGTCAATACATGCTTCATAGTTTTCATGTCCTCCTTTCGGCCGAATCTCCGGGAATTATAGCATACAAGCGGCGGCTTGACAATCGAATTATTCCGGAAGACGCCCTGCCGCTGCCTTTTCCGAGGCATAGGCATTGCTCCGATGGCTCAGCGCAAGGGTCTCCCTCCTGGCACTGCTGCAGTTGAAATACGCCTGACACACAAGTTCCAGAACACTGCCGGAAAGACAGCGCGCCTTGTCGGAAATCGTGAAGCAGTTCTTGTACTCTTCCGTCCGCGGGTCAATATCGGCAACCTTGAATCCCTCCGGGACGGAAAATCCGTCACGAATCAGCCCTCTGATCAGGCCGCTCAGGGAAGCCGGCAGCGGCACATGACCTCCGTCCTCCGTCTCTATATAAGCGATCTCCTCTCCAGCCGTCACACAGTCTCCGATCGCCCGGACATTCCGGAAAATGCCGGCAGCTGGCGCGTGCATGACGCGCTCCTTCCCGTATCCGGCGATAACCCCCGGCGTCTTCGTGTCCGCGAGTGCCGGCCCATTCGTGATAATCCGGCCCAAGCTGTGTCCGCGCATGGTCTCGATCACATAGTCGACATCTCGCCCCGCCACATAACCGGGCCCCAGTGCAATGGTCACATCGGCCATAGACTTTCTCGTCCCCATATCACGCTTTGCAATGATTGCGTCCACAACAACATCCGGGTGCCACAGAAAAACAGACGCAGCGACCGGATCCACCAGAACCGGAACCAGCCCCCGCCGCATGGCATCCTCTGCTTCCGGCAGCGACCGCGCCAGCACGGCGCGTACCCCCTCGACCTCCGCGCTACCGTCGTAAACGCACTCGCTGAACGCGACCTGGCGCCGGATCGCGGATGGCTGCGCCGCTTCAAGCGCAAGAGGCCGGAACCCCGCTGTAAACAGCCCGTGCAGCACGCCTGTCGCGAGATCACCGGCGCCGCGGACGAGAATTCTGAACTTTCTGTCCATTTCAGAGCTCTGCCTCAGTCCGGATGACGGAGCGGGAAGAGCATGCGGACAAGTCGGAACATCTCGCGCTTGTTATTCGGACCGATCAGCGCTTCCTTAATAAGCAGCGCCTTCTTTTTGAGCTCCGCCTCACAGACGGCCTGAAGCGCGTCATCCGTCACCGCCCCCTCATTCCACTTTTCCGCAGTCTCATTTAATTCCACCGGCTCCACGGAAACTGCCCCCGCGATGAGCTTTGCCGGACGCGCATCCGTGCCGCAGCGCACGGCAAAGTTGATGAGCGGGAAATCAATGGTCGAACGCATGGAATACTTGTAAAAAGCACTGCGCTCATCACCCGGCGCCTCAGGGACAAAAAAGCGCCGGATAAGGACCGGGAGATGTTTAGAACACGCGAGCCCGTTTGCCCGGATGTGCCGCCCGATCAGCTCCTGAAGCGGCACGCGGTGA
The DNA here is from genome assembly GCA_902766175.1 of uncultured Lachnospiraceae bacterium. GTDB lineage: Bacteria > Bacillota > Clostridia > Lachnospirales > Lachnospiraceae > Moryella. The sequence goes on along the minus strand of CACXCJ010000079.1, from coordinate 9,049 downwards.
AGCACGCCCTCCTCAAGATACTCTGCCTCTGCGTCATAGACGAGAAGCGCGGTCGCCATATCAGAATAATAAATGGCACGACACACCTTCGAGTTCGGGATCTGCATGCAGAGCGTCCCCCCTGTCTTGAAGCAGAGACCGAAATTGCTGCGCCAGAGAACTCCCTGGTTAAAATAGATGCATCTCCTGTCCTGCATAACGTTGCCGCCCACCGTTCCGATGTTCCGGATCTGCGGAGAGGCGGTCACTGACGCGGCCTCCGCAACAGCGGGCCACTTCTCCCGGATCAGCGCGTTGTTTTCGATGTCAGAGAGCGTTTCTCCCGCGCCGAGACTTAAAAAGCCGTCTTCCTCTCGAATTCCCTTAAGATCAGAGACGTCTTTCAGGAAGACTAAGTTTCCGTCATTCCGAACCCGGTGTTTTAAAAGCGGCATGATGTCTGTTCCGCCGCCGATATAGGTCGCCCCCAACTGCAGGGCTTCTTCCGCCGACCGCGGCATAATGTTCCGCGGCAGAACGCTTTCCTGGATTCCTTTCCTCACAGCTGTCACTGCGGCTCGCCTCCTCTCCGGCTCGGAAGGATTGTAAACTGGGTGCAGAGCGGAATCTGACTGATCTCACGCCCGCACGCGTGACTCACAGCATTCACAATTGCAGGCCCGCTCGGGATGGTTGAGAGCTCACCCACGCTCTTTGCGCCGTGCGGCCCCATGGGATCGAAGCTGTCCGCAATGCCGATGCGGATCTCCGGCATATCGTCCATCTCCGCAAAACGGTAGTGCAGAAAGTCCGTCGATAGGATATTCCTGGTCCGCGGGTTCACCTCGACCTCTTCGTAAAGTGCATACCCCAGTCCCTGCTCGATGCCTCCCTGAATCTGTCCCTCCACCGTGAGCCGGTTTATCGGCATCCCGACGTCAACCGTCTGAATGATATCCAGGATGCGGATGGCGTTCAGCTTCTTCCAGTATTCCGCCTTCACAAAACACACTGTGAAAGGATTCGGGCAGGCAACCGCCTTGTAGTATCCTGTCCCGATGATGACGGCGCCGTGGGGGTGAAACATCATCCGCGGGGCTGCCTCGTGCAGCGTCATGACCCTTCTCGCCCCATTATCCGTGACTTCAAATCTTCCGTCCGGAAGGCGTTCAACCGGCCCGTCCGGGAAAACGACTGCGAGCTGCGCGAGCACCTTCGCGTTGAAATCCTTCGCCGCAGCGACGATTGCATTTCCGCAGACAAAGGTCTGGCTCGAGCCGAAGGTTCCTGAATCATAGGGGGTAAGCCCCGTGTCCGCTGCGCGGATTTTTACGTCCTCCATCGGAATCTGAAGCGATTCCGCGCAGATCTGTGTCTCCATGGTCTCACTTCCCTGCCCGATGTCCGCGGAGCCGACCATGAGCTGCACCGTCCCGTCGTCATTCATCATGATGATCGCGGAACTCATGCCGTCTAAGTTCGACGCACCGGAGCCGTGGCAGGCAAACGCGTATCCCCAGGCCTGCTTCACGTCGTCGTTGTCCAGAAGCGGGCCGTCCTTCTCGTCGAGTTCCCTCTGAAACGCGCGCGCTTTTTCGACACAGTCTTTAATCGCGCAGCTTGAGACCGGAAGCGACGCGCACGGAAAGTACTCCCCCGTCTGGACATGATTCTTCAGCCGGAATTCCACCGGGTCCATCCCGAGTGCATCCGCCATGCGTTCCATCATGATCTCGCGCCCGAAGGTAAGCTGCGTGTTGCCATAGCCGCGGAATGCGCCGCCGGAGACATTGTCCGTGTACACGCTGTCTCCGATGAAAATATAGTTCGGCGTGTTGTACTGGAACTTCCTCGAGGACGCCATCATGACAGTCGGCCCATGCGTTGTGTAAGGTCCGGTCGGAAGATAAAAGTGCGTGTAAAAATATTTAATGTTCCCCTCTTTATCCGCGCCGAGCTCAATATCGATTTCCGAAGCATGCCGGACACAGGAAGAGGTAAGATCCTCGTCCCGCTCATAGGTGAGCCGCACCGGGCGCCCAATCTTCTTCGACATCAGCGCGCAGACCGGCTGTGCGTGCAGCTGCTGCCTCGCACCAAAGCCCGCTCCTACCGCCGGCTTTATCATCCGGAGATCCGTCTCAGGAATTCCGACCAGCTCTGCGATGATGCGGCGCTCCTGATAAACGGTCTGGGAACAGCTGTAGATCGTCAAGTGCTTTCCGTCGCTGAAATCACACAGACAGCTCGTGAGCTCGATCTGCGCGTGCTGCATCTGCTGCGTGGAGAAATGCTGCTTCAGCAGAATCTCTGACTCCCTTTCTCCGTCCTCCCGGCTTCCCTTCACCACCTCGCGGTGAATGCTGATGTTTCCCTTCACAATCTCTGGCTGCAGGGAATCCGCCTTATCGGACAGCGCTTCCTTCACCGTCATGTAAGGCTTTTCCTGCTCATATTCGACTTTTACCCTCGATACTGCTTCCTCGCATGCCTCCCTTGTCTTCGCTGCGATGCAGAGGATCCGGTCCCCATAGTTTTTCGGCTCAAGTGTCAGAAGCACCTCGTCCTTAATGAGCAGGGGGGACGGCGGGTTCCCGGAGCAATTGTAGCGTTTCTTCGGGATATCCTCCGGCGTGAGACATCCGAGATATCCGGGCACCTTCTCTGCTTCCGAAAGATCATAGCTCAAGACCCTTGCGCGGGAATAGGGGCTCCGCACCAGTTTTGCATAAACCTCTCCCTGCATGTGGATGTCATCTGTGTAGAGGATTTCCCCGAGCGCCTTCTTTTCTGACTCGAGACGTGGGATCCGCTTGTTGACTGACTGGAAATTCTTCATCATGCCTGGCCTTCCTTTCCATCTGCAACAGCAGGAATCCCTGCCGGCACGCCCGCTTTCCCCACCGCATCATGTGACATCCCTTCTCCGCTGACCGCATCCGTCTCCGAAAGAGAAGCCTTCTGCTCCGGGAGGCGGGAAATTGCCTTTACCGCCAGCTCGACTGCTTCCTCAATCTTCACATACCCGGTACAGCGGCACAGGTTCCCGGAGAGTGCCATACGGATCTCCTGACGCGTCGGATGCGGGTTCCGGTCCAATAACGCCTTCGCCGTCATGATCATGCCCGGCGTGCAGAAGCCGCACTGAATGGCACCCGCATCAATGAAGGCCCTCTGAATCGGATGAAGATGCCCCTCCGATCCGATTCCCTCAATTGTCTCCACGATTCCACCGTCTGCCTGCACGGCAAAGACGCAGCATGAATTAACGGCCCGGCCGTTCAGGATCACAGTGCACGCGCCGCACTCCCCGTAATCACAGCCGCGCTTCGTCCCCTGAAGCCCGGCCAGATCCCGCAGCACATCGAGAAGCGTCATGTGCTGCGTCACCGCAAAGCTCCGCGGCCTGCCGTTCAGCTGCATGTGTATCGTCATCTTTAGGTTCTGCATGCTATTGTCGTTATTCATGAAACGTTTCCCCATTTCACTTCTGCCGCTCTGTCTTCTGCCCCTCGGCGCGTACATCTCTTTCCGGATACACGGAGTCCGCCGGCGCGTACTGAAATCGCCGACGGACCCTGTTTTCTTCCCGGCCCCATGAAATCACTTCAGCAAGGCGGTATCCCCGGAAAAACTGCACGCCTCAGAAAAGTGCTTCGCTGATCAGAGCTCTCCTACCGCACCTTCAACTGCCTTCAACAGGTCGCCCGACTCAACGAGACCGATCGTCGCCTTCGACTGATCGCCCATGTACTGGTCATCATTCGTGAAGTGGATTTTCTCTGTCACAAGGTCATAAGCCGCCTGCGTTCCCTTCCCCAGATGGAAGTCCTTCAGAAGATCTCTGGACAGCCAGATGCCTCTCGAGGTGAGCAGGAGTTCGATGCCGAGGATCTTTGCGAGGTTATTAATCACAAGGCGGCACTTTCTCGTCGCCCACGGCGCCATCGAAACGTGGTCCTCCTGGCTCGCCTTGGTCGGAATGTTGTCGCAGACCGCCGGGAAGCAAAGCGTCTTGTTTTCAGAGGCGAGGGCTGAAACAGAGCAGCATATAATGTTGTAGCCATAATTCAGCCCGATCGGCTCGCCGGCCAGTGCAAGCGGCAGGCCATAACTCAAGGTCGGATCACAGATCGTAAAGCATCTCCGATCCGCGATGTTCCCGATCTCCGCGAGGGACATTGTGAGAAGATCCATCGCGAAGCCTGTAGGCTCGCCGTGGAAGTTGCCGCCGCTCAGGAACTCATAGTGCTCGGAACCCGGCTTCTGGAAGATTAACGGGTTATCCGTTGCGGCATTGATCTCCACAGAGAGCAGATGCCTGATATAAGTCAGATTCTCGCGGCAGATGCCCTGCACCTGCGGGAAGCAGCGAATGGAATAGACATCCTGGACTCGCTCCTGATAGACCGGATGCACGACATCATACTCGCTCTGAACCTTTCGCGCATCTTCCGTAACGCGGGTACTCCCTTCAAGCACGCGGAGCACGTTCACCGCCGCCTTCTTCTGGCCGTCATACGGGCGGACCTCCTGGATGCGCGGATCAAACGCCCGCGTCTCGCCGCGCATTGCCTCCATCGACATCGCCGTCGTAATCTCAGAGATCTTATAGAGCTTTTCCGCGTCGTAAATGTTTAAGCACGCCATGCCCGCAAAGAGCGTCGTTCCATTTAACAGCGCAAGCGCGTCCTTTGCGTGTAACTGGAAGGTCTCGCTCATCCCTGCCGCTTTCAGCGCTTCTCTCGCCGGCATGCGCTCGCCTTTGAAATACGCTTCTGCCTGCGGGATTCCAATCAGAACGGAGACAATGTGTGCCATGGGAGCGAGGTCACCGCACGCGCCGACGCTGCCCTGCCACGGGACAACCGGGACGATATCCTTGTTCAGCATTTCAAGAAGGCGCTCGACGACGATCGGGCGCAGACCGGACACGCCGCGGCAGAAAGCGTTCAGTCGCACTGTCATCGCCGCTCGGACGACCTCGATCGGTGCCGGATCTCCCACGCCGCCACAGTGCGAGAGCACCGTGCGATACTGGTGTTCAAGGCTCTCTTCCAGAGGGACCTTGTGGTCCTTGTGCTTTCCGAGCCCCGTGTTGAAACCGTAAACCGCCGGTGCGTCGTCCCGCATCCACTCGCGCTCCATATATTCACGGACGGTCGCGATCTTGTCCATGCACTTCTGGTCAATAGCGACCTCATAGTGATTCCGCGCTGCGTTGACGACATCCTCGATTGTAAGATTAAGGCCGTCAAGAATTATCTTTGCCATCGCCTATCCTCCTGTTATATATAGTGGATTTTTCAGTAATTGATCTTAAAATTAATTATTCAGCAAGTGCCTTAAAAATTAAAGACGCTGCAATTGCTCCGCCATCTACAATTCCTATACTCTGATCTCCGTAATATGCTGCGCGTCCGTGAACAGATCGCATTTCTTTTGTAGATTCGGCTCCTTGTAAAGCTGCATCCTGCACTTTTTTCATTACAGTCGGATCATCCGCAAACTTTTTCATTGCTGAAACTGCCGGTACCAGCGCATCGAGAATAGTCTTTTCTCCCGGTTTCGAACCCGCTTTGTCCATAATGGAATCGATCCCTGCGTTCATTGCATCCGCAAGCTCGCTAATTGAACAAGTATCCTTTCCCTTTAACGTTTTCGCCATTCCCATCATACCTATGGAAAGGATCGTGCCCAGAGAAGATGGGGCTTTTTCATTAAATGCTCTAGCAGCAGCACGCAAAAGCAAGCCAAGATCTGCGGACTCAGATTTTATCATCGCATCCAGTGCGGCCTGAAATCCGTTGTCCATTGAAATACCCAGATCACCGTCTCCATTGCGCTGATCGAGCTCAATGAGGTAATCTCGCTGATTCTTCATGCATAAACTAATCCGCCTATACGCCTCTATCATTGCTTTTCTATCAATCATTTTTCTGCCATCTCTTTTAATCAAAGATTATAATTTGTATAAAATGGTGTTCTGGCATCTGCACGCAGCAGTGCTTTCCGTTCTTCGTTCAGGCGGAAAATACTGATTGAAAGCCCGGCCATTTCCATAGAAGTAGCGAACTCTCCCACATGCGGCATAAAAATGCTTATCTTTTTGTCTTTTAACATGTTTGCAACTCTGCGGAACACAATATATAATTCTTCTTTCGGTGTTGCTCCCAGACCGTTCACCATGACACTTACCTCGCTGCCTGGCTCTACTGGCATATCAGACATAATCTGTTCAACAGCAAATTCTGCGACCTGGTCTGCAGTCATCATTTTACGCACGCCAATTCCTTTTTCCCCATGAATTCCCATACCGACTTCAATCTCATCCTCTTTGATGGAAAAAGACGGTTTGCCGACTTCCGGGATAATGCATGGCGAAGTTGCGAACCCAATGGTACGGATATCATTCAGAGCGCTTCTGGTTATTTCGGCTGTCGTTTTGATATCATCCCCTCGCTCTGCACAGGCACCAGCAATCTTATACCCATATAAGATTCCTGCGACACCCCTACGCTTTTCTTCTTCTCCCTTGGGAGCAGACAGCACATCATCACCTGCAATGACCAGCTCTGTTTTAATGTCATCGAATTCGACATCCTCACAGGCCATTTTAAAATTCATCTTATCGCCGCCATAGTTGCCGAACAGACAGATAACGCCAGCTCCGCGGTCACACGCTCGGATTGCATCTGCCATTGCCGCAGCTGAAGGTGAAGCAAAAACATTACCGACTGCGCATCCATCTGCCATTCCTCTTCCTACATAACCGAGGAACAGAGGGAGATGACCACTGCCTCCGCCAGTTACTATTGCAACTTTCCCCGCTTCTTTTTCCTCCGTTCGAAGAACAACACGCTTGTTGGTTTCATGAAGCTTCAATTGATCCGGATGAGCAAGAACGATTCCCTCAAGTGTTTCATCGACGAAATTTTCAGGTGCGTTAATAAACTTCTTCATTTTCCACTCTCCAGTTTACGATGCCTATTATCCGCGCATCGCACAAGATAATATCGTTCCGATCCGATATTAACATATCTATATAACTATGTCTACAAAAAAAAGCCTTTTCTCCTTATTCTTTTAGGTTTATTTCCTGCATCACCCAGGTATTTCTCGCACAAAACATGATAAATGATATTCTGTGCTAATGATATTCCAGCGCACACCACAAAAAATAATGCGAAGTTTCTGGAGCCCACCAGTCTACCCGAAATAACCGCAAATACGCTCATGCCGACATTATTCGCACAAATTCGAAGTCCACTGTATGTCCCTTTCATAGAATCATTAACAGACTTCAACATATCACCATCCGCACTCGTATATAAAATCGAGCAGCATGCCTGACGTACAACCATCATTAAGATGAACACCGGCGCACTGCAGCAAATCGCGATTGTCAGCGCGGTAAACTGTATCAGCATCGTTACAGTTGAAATTCTACGAAGCGAAGTTCTCCGAATCAAAATAGGGAGAACTATGAGGACCAGCAGTCCTGCCACATATCCGAGAGAATAAACACGGCCAATCACCGTATCCGTGCAGAAATATCTGTAGCGAAGGACTAGATTCATCATGCCGGAAGACATAGCGAACAGTCCCATTGTTATAATACCGAACAGCAGGAAAGACAGAATCTGGGGATTTCGAAATGCCGATGCAAAGTTAATCTGCTCACCGGAATCACTCTCATAAACTCTGCAGGGTCTGTTTGGGATTCGGCTTCGCACCATCCCTAGTATCAGGAATACAATGCCTCCGAACAAAAGCAGGATCGCATAGGGATTTTCAGTAAATGCCAGTTTATCTGCCAAACGGCCTCCGCTCAAATTGGCAGTTATGCTGCCAATATAGTAGAAAATCAATACCATATTATAAGCATCTATCGACTGCTCTTTTTTCAGGAAGCTTAGGGGAAGGTTATATTCCATGGCCATAGCGCATGCGTAACCTGCACTGTAAATCAGATAACCGGCAAAAATGGCAGTAACCGATCTCGAAAGCCCAAGCATGATAAGCCCTGCTCCAGAGGCAATGTTACCAGCCCGCATGACATATGAAAATCCAATCCGGTCTGCAAAACGCCCGCAGAGAAAAGACGCTAGAGCTGACATCCCGTATCCAGAAGAAAGAAGTATGCCAATCAGCGCATCGGAAAATCCGCATCTCGAAGCATGAAGATTCAGAAGAAGCTGCAACAAGGCAACGCCAAATCCGAATAAAACCTCTGTACTAATGGAAATTTTTGCTGGCAATGGAAATTTCAAAAAATTGATCTGTTTTCCGCCTCTCATGTATTTATGTCCAATTCATCTGATGTAATCCACTTTTTGTATCGATTGCTCAGTCCAATATCTTCTGCGTACACTATAATATGTTTGAATGTCGCATCATATGCGCCTTTCGGATCGTGTGCTGCAATCGCCTCCGCAATTTTAACATGAGGAACGATCTCATATCGCTGCCGGCTTTCTCTGTCGTTCAGCGATGGAAATTTATTCGCGTACGCTTTGTCAAAAACCTCCAGTAGGGATATCTCAAACTCCGTCAGGAAAGAATTATGTGAATACTTTGCGACAGCCTTATGAAAACTGTTAGCACACCTTTCTTCTCTTGCATCATCATTCTTTGCTATACGGATCAGTTCTTTACACTCTTCATCTGAAGCAAAAAGACTGGCCATTGCAGCCATAGAAGATTCGAGAACTAACCTAGCTTCAAACAGATTGCGGATATCCTTTCGATCTACACTATCCATGCGCAGAGGATGTTCAATGAAGACATTCAGTTTCTTCTCCATGACAAAAAAGCCCTGTCCCTGTCTCGCTTCGATAACACCAGCATTCACCAGTCTGGCAAGTGCTTCTCTGAGCGTTGGACGGCTGACCTCAAATTTTAACTCCATTTCCTGCTGTGACGGCAGTTTATCCCCAGGCTTATATTCTCCGGCTTCAATCAGTTTTATGATCTCATTATAAACGTCGTCTGTGACCGTTCTTCTCCGTCTCTTTCTAATTGAAACCCCAGATTCGACCAACATTTCTCCCCCTCAGCCAAAAAGAAG
>CACXCJ010000078.1 GCA_902766175.1 uncultured Lachnospiraceae bacterium | reverse complement strand
TGGGCAAATATTCTCGAGTACATTTGTAAAGCGAATCGAATTCTCTGAAAAATCCTGCCAGGCATCCTCTTCCGATAACTTATTAACAGTATTCCGTTCCGCAAGAATTTCCTGAACTTCAGTCCCATAAGGACCTTCTCTGAGGGTTTTCAGAAAATTATACGCAGACTGTGCACTCTCTTTCGTGTTCCGAAAAGCAAAAAGCCACCTGATCCTGCTCTGTGCGGGACGCATTTTCTCAATCTCTTCCAAGATCTTCTCTTTGTTTTCATCCAGAAGTTTTTGAGAACGTTCAAAAACAGACTGACTCTTTCGATACTTTGAAATTGCAAGAATTAAAGCCGTTGATTCTTTCGACTTTTGATCTGTACTGAGGTGGATCTTTACATTTTTTTGGGCATTCTCTATCAGTTCATCCACGATCTGTTTGATATCGGACGCCTGTGATTCGCTGATCCCGTAAACAGAATCGAGATTTTCAACAGAGGCTGCGGAAAGATCTGCAAGCGTATAATATCCAGCGTCCCGAAGTGCTTTGACACGGATACCACGCCTGTCACGATTGACTTCTTCTACCGGAATTTTCTCCAGCACCTCAAGGACTTCTTTTGCGGCAAGAAGTTGAGAAGTATGTTCAATTTCTGTCTTATACTTTTTAAGGTCATCCTCCATAGTTTGAAGTTCTGAAAGTTCTGTATTATAATTTTCTGCCAGTTTTCTGGCATCGGCAAATAATCCTGCCATTCCTTTTCTCTCCCGATTTGCTAAATCTTGTAAATATCCGATAGCCGGACAGGTCTTTCGCTTGAGCTTCTGCCGGATCCTTCGCCGGAGCTTTCAGTCGGAATTCTCCGGCAGAACAGATTTCCCGCCCTGCGCGGGCTCCCTTTCACCGCGCACAGGCGTCCCAGAGAGCGCGGCAGCCCTCCTCGATATCCGCCCATGCCGCGCGGAAATTCCGCGTGTACCACGGGTCCGCGACATCTCGCGGGTGGCCGGTGAAGTCGAGCAGCAGCCGGATTTTGTGGTCCGGGTCTCCGCCCGCGATCCGGACCATGCCGCGCCGGTTCTCCGCATCCATTCCGATCAGAAGATCATACCGGCTGTAATCCTCCGCCGTCATGAGCCGCGCTCGTTTTTCGCGGAGCCCGAGTTCATTTTCCGGGGTACCGATGCCGTGGGCCATAAGTTCTGTGAGCGCCGGCGGATAAATCGGATTTCCCTTTCCGCCCCAGATCTCCTCCCTCGTCGTCGCCGCGGACGAAACGAGGAACCGCGCCTCCATGTGATGCCGCCGAATCAGATCTTTAAAGTAAAACTCCGCCATCGGCGAGCGGCAGATATTGCCGTGGCAGACAAAGAGAATTTTTATCATCCGTCCGGAACTCCTTTCTTTTCCGCAGAAAACCGTGAGCCGCAGTATCCCTGCGGCTTCTGAGAATGCGGACCCTCTCACGGCATCAGAGAAGAAATTGGTGAAGACAACCTGATCCCGGATGCTCTTAAATCATCAGACTCCTTCATTCTGCATCTGCAGAGGGCGAATTGGCAATCCCCTTCTCTATCCATATCTTGCGGACCTCGTTTTTTCTCTGCTCCGGCTTTACGCACCTTCTCTTTTTCCGCTGCGCCATGATGCTTCCCTGATTCCGTTTCGCGTCTTGACGGACCTCGTTTTTCTGTGTTATCCTGATGCTGTCTTCAAATCAGGAGCAAATCGCATTTTCTGCGGATTTCCGCCGGAATGTACACATCGGAATTTCACCTCGGCGCCACGCGGAGGACACCGTGCTGGTATCGCCGCGCTGGAGCAGGCAGGATGCGGATCGACGGCAGTCCTGTCATTTTTCACCAAAGGAGAAAACTGAATATTGAAACGGCCGCTTGAATTCCTCACAGCCGGTCTGGTACTTGGAGAGCTGACAGTGTATGCGGGGAGTTCGAATCCGGCGGGGGGCCTCTGCCTCACCGCCTGTTTTGTGTGCCTTATTTTCCTGTCTTTCCGGGCGATGCGGGCGGCCGCCGGCCGGTCCGTTCCGCACGCCTTTTCTGTCCTTCCATCAGATTCTTCTGTAAAAAGGAAGCTATTTCCCATTCTCTGGAATGCTGAGAACTGCATTTTCCGGTATCTGAAGTGCCATTTTTCTCTTCCGGCGCAGCGCGGCGCAATCCGCCTCGGCGCGCTGCTTCTTGCCGTCGGATTTTTTCTCGGCGCGCTCCGCCTCGGGATCTCCTGTATCCCCTCCCGGGAAAGCCGACTTCTTGATCAGAAGCTTGATGCGGCTGGTGACAGCGGCAGAGTGACTCTCGACCTCGCGATCGAATCTCTTGACATCAATCCCGAAAAGGAGAGGCGGAGCGCACGCTGCGGAAACGTTCTCGTCACGATTCCGGATGAGGCGTCCGATGCAGCGCTTTGTTCCGGAAACCGGATCCGGGTCTCCGGAAAGCTCTCGCGCCCCTCCGGCGCGAGGAACCCCGGGCAGTTCGACTACGCCTCCTACCTCCGCGCGCAGGGAATCACGCATCTCCTCTACGCGGACCGTGTCAGTGTGCTGAATCCGCGCGCCCTCCCGCTGAGAAGCGCGCTGGAAGAGATCCGGAACGCTGGAATCGAGGTTCTCCGCCAGAATCTTCCTCCGGACGATGCTGCCTTTCTCCGCGCATCTCTCTTCGGCGACCGGAGCGGACTGGACGGCGATTTCTACGACATGTACCGGAGAAACGGAATCGCGCACCTGCTCGCGATCAGCGGCCTGCACATGGCGCTGATCGGAATGGGGCTCTACCGTGCCCTCCGGAAATGCGGTGCAGGATTCGGCCTCTCTGGCGCAGTTTCCGGCATCTTTCTCGTGCTCTACAGCTCTCTCGCGGGGAGCGGCACCGGCTTGATCCGGGCCGTTCTCATGATGCTGCTCGCATTCACCGCCTCGTTCATCGGCAGGACCTATGACCTGCGGAGCGCCGCATGTGCCGCAGCCCTCATCATTCTCCTCGGAAGCCCGCTCGAGCTCTTTCAGTGCGGCTTCCAGCTCTCCTTCCTTGCCATTCTCTCGATCGGAGGCCCCGGAAAGGCCGCGGAGGACGCACTGGGGCGATGGGCCGCAGCGCCGCACACGGAGAGCGTCCTGCGGCGGCGGAAAAAAACTGCTGCATTTCTCACGCCGCTCCTTGTCAGCGCCTCCGTGACGCTCTGCTCCCTGCCGGTGACGGCTTTCTGGTTCTATTCCGTCCCTTTGTGGTCTGTGCTTCTGAACCTGCTCGTGATCCCGCTCATGGCGTACGTGCTCTCCTCCGGCATCGCCCTCCTCGGAACAAAGGGACTTCTGACCGCATTATCCGCATCGGCCACATTGCCCGCATCTTCTGCCGCTCCGGCTGCCGCCATCTCTGTCTCTCCCGCGCCGCTCCCGCTGCGCCTTCTCTCCTTTGCTCTTCTCACGGAGGCAGGGATTGTCCATCGGATTCTGGAGCTCTACACCATTCTCTGCCGGTTCGCGGAACGGCTTCCGTATCACAGAATTCTCATCGGAAGGCCGGCATACTGGCAGATCGCACTCTATTACCTGCTGCTTTTTGGATCGCTCCACCTTCTCTTTCGGAGAAAGCAGCCGGGGTTTCTGTCAAAAACTGCTCCCCGTTTTCTGACACTGGTTCTGCTGCTCGCTTCCCTTCTCGCTCTGCGGCCCGTCCGGAGCCGGAACCTGATTCTCTGGTTTCTCGACGTCGGGCAGGGGGATGCGATTGTTCTGGAGCGCGGAAGCTCCTTTGTCCTGATTGACGGAGGCTCCAGCTCGGAGAAGTCCTGCGGTCAGTACATCCTCCGGCCGTTTCTCGAGAGCCGCGCAGCATCGCGCCTCGACGCGGTCTTTCTCACGCACCCGGACATGGATCACACGAACGGCGCGGAGTATCTCTTCACGGAGGATTCTGAGCTTGAGATCCGGAGCGTCATCCTGAACGCGGCCGCGGAGACGGACGAGGAAAATTACGGGGATCTGAAGCGGGCGGCGCTCTCCCGCCCGGCGGGCACCTCCCCGCCTGCGCTCCGGTATCTCGGCGCCGGAGAGCATATGGGCATTCTCACCTGTCTCTCGCCGCTGCGCGGAAAGAGGTACGCAGACCGGAACGAGGAATCCCTCATTCTTCTCCTTGAGAGCGGCGGAAAGCGCTGTCTTCTCATGGGAGATGCGGACGCGGCAAACGAAACGGATCTCCTCTCTCTCGCGAGCTCTCCTTACGGCGTTTCGCTGCATCTCCCTGAACGGCTCTCCGGAATTGACGTCCTGAAGGCCGGGCACCACGGATCCAAGACCTCCACCTCACAGGCATTTCTGGACCTCGTCTCTCCCCGCACAGCCATCCTCTCGTACGGCAGGGGCAACCGCTACGGCCACCCGCACAAGGAGACGGTCACACGCCTTGAAAACGCCGGCGCCTCCATACGGAGAACTGCAGAGGAAGGGGCGGTCAGGATAGACTGGAAACCCTAGTCAAGACCCTGCCGCGAGAGACGCGCCGGCTGGGATCTTGACGGTCGAATCTTGCCAGCTGAGTCTTTCCGGCTGAGTCTTTCCGGCTGAGTCTTTCCGATGGTGTCCTGCCGGCTGCGCCTCCACATAAAAACGCCGCCCGGACCCGCAGAAGAGTCCGGACGGCGGTACAACGAACAAATTGATGCGTGCGCTGCGCAGCAGCCTTTCAAATCTCAATTCCGCAGCTGGAAACTGCCGCGGCCGGCGGAGTTCCGGCGTCTTCAGAGCCCGGCAGGATTCAGATCCCCTCAGCCTCTCACAGCTTCCGGAAGCGCTCCATCGCCTTCTTCGTGTTCTCCCTCGTGCCGAATGCGGTCAGGCGGAAGAAGCCCTCGCCGTGCGGCCCGAAGCCGGCTCCCGGCGTGCCGACGACATGAATTGTCTCAAGCAGGCGGTCGAAGAAGTCCCAGGAGGTCATCTGATCCGGGGTCTTCAGCCAGATGTACGGCGCGTTCACGCCGCCGTAGACGGTGTAGCCCATGTCCTTCAGAGACGTGTAGATGATCCTCGCGTTCTCCATGTAGTAGCCGACCTCACTCCGGATGGACGCCTTCCCCTCCGGCGTGTAGCAGGCCGCGCCCGCCTTCTGGACAATGTACGGCGCCCCGTTGTACTTCGTTCCGTGGCGTCTCGCCCACATGTCGTGAAGAGAGCAGCCGCCGCGCTTCAGTTCCTTCGGGATCACGGTAAAGCCCAGGCGGAGGCCGGTGAATCCGGCATTCTTCGAGAAGCTCCGGATTTCGATCGCGCAGGTGCGCGCGCCCTCGCACTCGTAGATGCTGTGCGGCTTGTCCGCCTCTGTGATGTATGCCTCATATGCGGCGTCGTAGATGATCACACTGTCGTGCTCGTTCGCGTAATCCACCCATCTCTGGAGCTGCTCCTTCGTGACGGTCATGCCCGTGGGGTTGTTCGGGAAGCAGAGATAGATGATGTCCGCCCGCTCCTTCGGGAGATCCGCGATAAAACCGTTCTCCTCGGTGCAGGGCATGTAGGTGACATCGCTCCACATACCGGTTGCGGCGTCATAGGTTCCGGTCCGGCCGGCCATGACGTTGGAGTCCACATAGACCGGGTAGACCGGGTCGCTCACCGCGATCCGGTTGTCGAGATCGAAGAGCTCCTGGATGTTCGCGGAATCACTCTTTGCGCCGTCGGAGACGAAAATCTCGTCCGCCTCGATTTTGCTGCCGCGCTCCTTGTACTCCCCCGCGATCGCCTCGCGGAGGAAGGAATAGCCGAGGTCCGGCGCATAGCCATGGAACGTCGCGGCATTGGCCATCTCATCGACACCCTCGTGGAGCGCCTTGATCACCGGGGCCCCGAGCGGCTGCGTGACGTCGCCGATTCCAAGCCGGATGATCTGCGCGTCCGGATGTGCCGCGGAGTAGGCGGCGATCTTCTTTGCGATCATGGAAAACAGGTAGCTCCCCGGCAGTTTCTGATAATTCGCGTTAATTTTCGTCATTGATTTCTCCTTCAAAAACGGTGACGGCCGGGCCGGTCATCAGGATATGGCCGCTCGTCTCGTCCCAATGGACTGCAAGATCTCCGCCCGGGAGGGAGACGGTGATGCGCCGCTCTGTCTTTTCCGCGAGAACCGCCGCCGCCGTCACGGCGCAGGCGCCGGTCCCGCAGGCGAGCGTCTCGCCAGAGCCTCTCTCCCACACCCGCATGCGGACATGCGTGCGGGACAGAACATTGACAAATTCGGTATTGATCCGCTCGGGAAATGCCGCCGCGTGCTCGTACATCGGCCCGATCTCCATAAGCTTCAGCTCCTTCACCGGCGTGTCCGTGAAGATCACGCAGTGCGGATTTCCCATGGAGACGCAGGTCACCCGCGTCTCAGTCCCGTCAGAGAGCGTGAGAAGACCTCCCGTGAGCGGTCCCTCCGCGGGGCCGTCGAAGACCAGCGGGATTTTTTCCGCGCTTCCGGAGCGGCGGAACAGGACCGGAATCTCGGACGGCCGGAGAACCGGCGCCCCCATGTCGACCGTGGCAGTCACGACCTTTCCGTCCGGGCCCTTCTCCACGTGAATCTTCTTCACGCCGGAGAGCGTCTCCACTGTGAGGTCATTTCCGGAGACCATTCCGTGGTCGCAGACATATTTTGCGACGCAGCGGATGCCGTTTCCGCACATCTTCCCGGCGCTCCCGTCCGCGTTGTACATCTGCATCGCGCAGTCCGCCTTCTCCGACGGGGCGATGATGATGAGCCCGTCCCCGCCGATCCCGAAATGCCGGTCGCTCACGCGCACCGCGGTCCTCTCCGGATCCCGTACCTTCTCGGCGAACCCGTTCACGTAAACGTAATCATTCCCGATTCCCTGCATTTTTGTGAAATGCATGGCTGTGCTCCCTTCCGGCGTCTCTCTCCGACACCTGGCATGCTGAAATTATACAGCCGTTTCCGCAAATTGCCTAGCAGAATCCGGCCCCTGCGGCAGAATTCCGGATTTCCGGCGGAATTCGGCTCATGCGCAGAAATCTGCCCCTGCAGCAGAATCCGCGGCTTCCGGCGGATTCCTCCGTCACTGCGCCACGTAGTCGAGATTTCTCTCAAAAAGCGTGTCGAGAGAGATCGTCTCGTGGAACATCACATCCCGCGCTCCCTCCACGGCGATCTGGACCCTCTGGACGGTCCCGAGCTCCGAGAGGGAGTCGACAATCGCGTAAATCGTGAGGTTCGGGGCGACACCCGGCATCGCGGCCATGAACTCCCCGCTGAAATTGAGATAGCAGACATTGTCGTTCACGGAGACGCTTAAGAGGGTCGTGTCCGGCGGAATCACGGCGCCGCTGCCCGCCCGGCGCGGCCCCTCGATCAGCTGCTCGATGACCAGCTGCTCCACCGGCGTGTCCAGCCGGTAGCGGACGCTCCGCTGCTCAGGAACCAGGCTCTTCCCGTCCTCCGAGAGAAAATAGAGCGTGAGGTCCGCGCTCTCGTAGCTGTTGATGTCGCTGATGCTGTTTACGAAATCTCCCCCCGCAAACGGTCCCAGCGGAATTCCGTCCTTTGTCGTGAGCGGCTTCCCGTCCGTGTAGATCCCGACGCGGCCCACGCCGTCGATCTGCGTGAGGGTCTCCGTGAGCGCCGCGTTGCAGAGCGTCATGCGCTCCGGGGAGAGCTCCGCGTACTGGTCGTCAAAATAGAGATAGAGAACCCCGCCGTCAAGGCTCATGGACTCATAGTGCACCTTGTCGCCGGCCGGCGGCAGTACATTCGTGTCCGCGGGCACGTTAAGAATCTGCTGCATGAGCTCCGCGGCCAGGTCCTCCGCCCCCGTGCTCTCCGCCCGGTAGGCGGTCGGGACCAGGGACGTCGCGCTTTTGTCGAGATAATAGATATTGTAGCTTCCCGCCGGCAGCGCCTCCTCTGTCTTTTTCTCCCCGCATGCAAAGAGAAGCGCGGCCGCGAGAAGCAGAAGCGCTGCCAGCGCAATCCCCCGGATTCTCCTTAAAAGCGCCGCGGCGCTTCTGCGGCGCCCCGGGCGCCGGAAATTTTCTCCCTTCACTGCTGTGTCCTCTCCTGTGTCCCCTCGGATTTCCGCTTCTCCGCTGCGTCGGTCCGCGTGCTGTTCGCGGCATAGATGAGAGGAATCCGAATCAGGAACTGGGATCCCTCCCCCTCCTTGCTCGAGAGGCGGATGATCCCCTGGTGCAGCAGAACGATCTCCTTCGTGATGGTGAGCCCGAGCCCGGTCCCGCCCGTCTCCCGCGAGCGCGCCTTGTCGACGCGGTAGAACCGGTCGAAGACCGCCTCCTGCTGATCCTCCGGAATGCCGATGCCGGAATCCTCCACCTTGATGTAGCAGAACTGATGGTCCGCGTCGAGCGTGACCTTCACCCATCCGTCCTTCACATTGTATTTGATGCCGTTTTCCACGAGATTCATCACCGCCATGGAGAACTTTGTCTCATCGACATCGGCTTTCACCTCGCGCACCGTCTCGAGCGTGAGCTCGATGTTGTTGACCCGCGCGAGCGGCCTCAGGCGTTTCAGGATCGACTCGAGCATCTCGTGCATGTCGGTCGGCTTCCGGTTCAGCTGCGCGGCCGTGCGGTCCATCCGCACCAGGCTCAGGAGGTCATCGATGATCTTCGCCTCCCGGTCAATCTCCTGGGAGATGTCGTTCATGAAATCCTTGTAGAGCTCCACAGGCGCGTTCTCGACGCTCATGATGGAGTCCGCTAGAACCCGGATCGAGGTGATCGGCGTCTTCAGCTCGTGCGAGACATTCGAGACGAACTCGTCGCGCGACTGGTCCGCAGACTTTAACTTCTGCAGGGCGGCGTTCAGGGCACGGGAGATCCGCTTCGTGATCACGTAGGTGTTCTGCTCGACATTTACGCTCAAGTCCCCGCCCGCCACCTTGTTCATCGCCGCCAGGAGATCCTGGAACGGCTTCACGATGCGGTGCGCGAGGAAAATACTGAGGCCCGCCATGAGGACGATCAGGATCGCGCTCAGAATCCAGATGGAGGTGTAGAGCTGAGAGACCTCGCTGTTCTGGGCCTCTGTGGAGCAGATGAAGAGCAGGACGCCTTCCACCGTCCTGGCCGGGCTTCCGGAATCCGCGCTGTCGCGGACCACGACGGTGTCGTAGACCGGGGTCGCCTGAATCAGGTACTGCCTGCTCTGGCTTCCGCCCGAGACGTTCTCGCCGCGGAAAGCCCGGATCACCTCGGGCGCGATATCATAGCGTCCCTTCGCAATCCCGAAGCTGTCCCGGACCACCCGGTAGCTGCCATCGATCAGCAGAATTCTCCCGTTGAACGCCTCCGCGACGGTGTCCATCTCCGCGTCAAGCGAGGAATTGCCCTCCGCCGTATTCTTGAGGTAGCCGGCACGGGTGAGCTTCGTCGAGAGGATCTGTCCGCGATTCTGGATCTCGGTCCTGCGGCTCTCCGCCGTCATTCTCCGGAACGTGTTGGTAAGTGCGATTCCCTCTATAAGAAGCGCCAGAATGCCGAAGGCAAGAAAGCAGCCGATCAGGACACTGCTGAGCTTCAGCGGCGGCAGACGGCGCGCGCCATTCTCCTTTTTTCCCACATCTCTCTCCCGATGAAAAGCCCGGACGGGCCTATCCCACATGACGGAAGCATTATAGCATACCGGGAGAGGTTTTGAGCGCACGCAAGGTTCACAAATCCGCCTGGCTGAATTATACTCAGCTTGAACGGCCCGGCCTGTGTACCCGGACCAGAAATCAGGAAAACGGAGGGTTCAGGATGAAGTACTGTCCGCACTGCGACATGGATTTTATTGACAGCGTCGAGATCTGCACCGACTGCGGGAGACCGCTGGTCGACAAGGAAGAGTATCTCGCCGGGAAAGCGGCGCGCGACGCCGAGGAGAAGAAAAAGCAGGAGGAGCAGCAGAGGCTTTCCTCTCTTGCAGAGGAGGCGGAAAGGGAGTCCGCGGAGGCGGAGCAGGAAGCCGGCCGCCCCGCGCCCGGTGTTTACGTAAAGCGCGCCGACCGCTACGAGGATCTCCGCTCCTCCGCGTCCGCGTTTCTGATTGTCGGCGTGCTTCTCGCTGTTCTGGCGCTGCTCTCCTGGGGAAGCCTTCTCGGCCTGCCCTTCAGCGTCCCGTCGAACTTCATGCTCCGGATCGTCTTCACGGCGCTTGCTGCCGGGTCCTTCGTGATCTGGCGGAAAACCTGCGTCAGCGCGAAGGAGGTCCGCGGCCAGATCGCCGAGGAGCAGGAGACGACAAGGCAGCTCACGGAGTGGTTTCTCGGCAATTACACAGCTGAGGCGGTGGATGCTGCCGTCCGCCGCGAGAACGGCGAGCTCCGGCCGGAGGTCCTCGCCCTGAAGCGGATGAACTACATCCAGGACGTGTTCGTCACGAATTATGACATCGCGGACCAGTCCTACGTCGACGCGCTCGCAGAGCAGATCTACTCCACCCTCTATGCGGACGAGGAAGCTGCCTCGGAGCGCTCCGGCGAAGAGGATGCGGGATCTCTCCGTGATGAGGCGGAGACAGCGCAGGAAGAAGAGGAAACGGAGCCGGAAGAGGGAACAGAACCAAAAGAGGCAGCGGATCGGGAAACATCCGGGAATTAAAGGGAAGGAAAATCGAGTAGGAGGGGGTGATTAGCCCCCGTCCTCTCACACCACCGTACGTACCGTTCGGTATACGGCGGTTTCAATAGTTGACGTG
>CACXCJ010000077.1 GCA_902766175.1 uncultured Lachnospiraceae bacterium | reverse complement strand
CGCCCGAAGGCCGTCTCCCTCTTCTCTTTCCGTCTGTTTTAAAGTTCCCTTTTCAGCTTCCTGCATCCGACCGGAAGACCAGTGAAGCCCGTCCGGCAGATCAGGGAAGTCCGCCCGGCAGATCAGTGAAGTCCGTCCAGCGACGCATCCCCGTTCGCCATGACGCCGTTGATTCCGATCTCGTATCCGTCCGGCGTCACCGCGTTCCTCCACATGTGGCCGTCCGCCGGATCCAGGTAGTACCAGTTCCCGTTGTCCATATACCAGCCGGTGCGCATGCAGCCGTTCTCATCAAACTGGTACCACTGCTCCCTGATCTCGCGCCAGCCGTCCCTCATGAGACTTCCGTCCGGGAGGAGGAAGACCCAGTGGCCGTCCCTTTCCTCCCACGTTCCGGCGCTGTTGTCGTTCCTGTTCTTCTCCTGCTGGGCAGCCGCCATAGCCTCCGTCACGTTCACCTTGTTGGAATCTGTCCAGTGACCCTTGATCGAGGGGTCCTTCTGGTTCACGCCCCGCACCATGAAGTGGTAGCTCGAGGAGGCCTTCGTCATATACCTGCTCCCGTCAAACGAGGTTCCGTTCACCGTCTGTACGCCGCCGAGCGTGGTGCCGTTCCGCATGAACTTGACTTCATAGCTCCCGCTTCCCACGGACTCCTCCCACGTGCACGCGCCATCCGCCGTCATCACGGCAGACTTGATGTCCGCGACCTGGGAGTCAAGGGACGGAAGCTTCACCTCGACCACCAGCGTGTAGGCAGAGTCCTCCCGCGCTGCGGAGACATAGGTGGCGCCGGTCAGACGGATCTGGCTCGCCTTCGTAATATGGAAATAGTACCCGTCCTCCGCGGTCAGATAGATCTTGATGTCCGGTACATCCTCCGGACTCCAGCGAAAGCCGACGTTCTCGACCTCGTAGTGGTCAAACGAATACTTGTTGCCGGAGGTACTGATCTCCAGGTTCTCCTCCCCCATCTCCGTGTCCACTTCAATGGTCCCCTGAATCGAAATTCCGACAGACCGGATCTTGTGGTCGTCACTGTCGTAGGCAGCCGCCGGCACTGCGAGCGCTGTGGAAAGCAGACCCGCAGCCAGAGCGCAGCAGAGCTTTTGCAAAAAATTTCTCATAGACATCCACCCCGAAGGTTCTCCATCAGTCCTGTGCATATGCTTACAGGTTAAGAATACGATATACAGATTTCCTCTTCAATTAAAAAAGCCTTACAATTTCCGCAATACCGCAGAAACTGCAAGGCTTCCCATATTTCCATTTCAGACACTTTCCGGCTCTGATGATTATTTCGCGACGTCCTGAACTCTCGATTCGCGGATCACGTTGACCTTGATCTGGCCCGGATACTGCATCTCCTGCTCGATCCGCTTCGTGACATTGTGCGCCAGAAGAACCATGTCGTCGTCGCTCACCTTGTCCGGCATGACCATGATCCGAACCTCCCGGCCCGCCTGGACCGCGAAGGACTTCTCGACGCCCGGGAAGGAATTCGTGATCTCCTCGAGCTGCGTCAGGCGGTTCATGTAGGTCTCGATGGTCTCGCGCCGTGCGCCGGGTCTCGCCGCACTGATCGTATCCGCGGCCTGAACGAGGCAGGCAATGATGTTGTCCGGCTCGACATCGCCGTGATGGCTCTCCACCGTGTTAATGACGATCGGAGATTCCTTGTACTTCCGGCAGATCTCCGCGCCAAGCTGCACGTGCGACCCCTCGATCTCGTGATCAATCGCCTTACCGATATCATGCAGCAGTCCGGCGCGCTTCGCCATACGGACATCGGCGCCGACCTCCTCCGCAAGATGTCCGGCGATCTCGGCGACCTCGATCGAGTGCTTCAGGGCATTCTGGCCGTAGCTGGTGCGGAACTTCATGCGCCCGAGGAGCTTCACAAGCTCCGGGTTCAGGCCGTGCACCCCGACTTCCAGCACCGCAGCCTCTCCCGCCTCACGCATCGCGGAATCAACTTCCTTCTGGGCCTTCTCGACCATCTCCTCGATCTTTGCCGGGTGAATCCGTCCGTCCGTGATCAGCTTCTCCAGGGCGACCCGCGCGACCTCGCGCCGCACCGGATCGAACCCGGAGAGAACCACCGCCTCCGGCGTATCATCGACGATCAGCTCGACGCCGGTCAGCTGCTCCAGCGTGCGGATATTTCTGCCTTCCCGGCCGATGATCCGGCCCTTCATCTCGTCATTCGGAAGCTGTACGACGGAGACCGTGGACTCCGCCACGCTGTCTGCGGCGCATCTCTGAATCGCGCTCACAACGTAGTCCCGCGCCTTTCTGTCCGCCTCTTCCTTGGCCTCTGCCTCAAGATCCTTAATCAGCTTTGCCGTGTCATGCTTGACATCTTCCTCGACCGACTGCAGCAGAAATTCCTTCGCCTGCTCACTTGTCAGTCCGGAGATGCGCTCCAGCTCGGCGATTCCCTTGTCGTAGAGGGAATCCACTTCCCGGCTCCGCTCGGAGATCTTCTCCTCCCGCTCCACAAGCTGACTCTCCCTCTTGTCGAGTGCCGTCTGCTTCTTGTCGAGGTTTTCCTCCTTGCTCAGAACCCGGTTCTCGTAGCGCTGAAGTTCCGCGCGTCTCTCGCGGGTCTCCCTCTCGAGCTCATTCTTAGTCTTCAAGGACTCTTCCTTCGCCTCGAGGAGCGCTTCGCGTTTTTTTGTCTCAGCAGTTTTCAGGGCTTCCTCAATGATTTCGCGCGATTTTTCCTCCGCGCTGCCGATCTTGCTCTCATACGTCTTTTTTCTGTGCGCAATGGCAAGATTCCAGCTCAGGAAAGCCACAATCACCGCTGTCACAAGAATAGCAATGATGATTAGTGACACAGAGCACCTCCTTTATCCAGTTTTCATGGTACGAAACATCCCCTCTCTCCCATCCGCGGTCCGCTTCGGAAGAGTTTACAGCTCTTTTACTGCAACATTACTATATTAACAAAGGATAGTGCTCTGTGCAAGAAAATTTCGACCGGTACACGAAGCCCCCTGCCCGGCCGTCCAGCGCCGGAAAGCTCCTGAGGACTCCGGAAATCCGCGGCGCCGACGGGGCGCGCGGATCAGCAGATTCAGAAGCTCATTCAGGGACGGAGGTCCCCTCCGCGCACTTTTTCATGGCGCTCTCGATTTCACTCCAGGAATAGCCGCGGCGGCTGAGGAAGGAAGCGATGCGCCGCCTCTCCGCCGGATCCCGGCTCTCCGGGTCGTAATGCTTTTTTCTGAGCAGCAGAAGAATCTGACTCTCCTCGTCTGGCGGCATTTCGCTGAGAAGCAGCTCCGCGAGCTCCTGGCCGATGCCCTTTAAGAGGAGCTCCGAGAGGATGCGTCTTCTGCTCTTCCCCGCGCTGTGCCACGAGACATAATTCTCCGCGTAACGCCGGTCATCGATGTAGCGGTGCTCCTTCGCCCACTCGAGGACGGAGTCGACGCAGATCTCCGGGCTTCCGCTCTCCTCAAGCTTCCGACGGAGCTCCCGCTCCGTGTAGTCCCGGTCCTTCAGGAGATCCGCTGCGCGCCTTAACGCATACTCGTCAAGAAGCGGAAGCAGCACCTGCCGGAACATCTCCTCCGGAATCTCCGCCCCGACAGAGAGCCCGAGCCCGCGCAGGTCCCGGTTTTTGATGCGGAACGAGAAGTCCGCGTCCGTGGACACCTGGCTTGCTGTCTTCCCGCGCGGCGCGATCTCCGTCACGGTCATGCTTTTCCGTCCGGTCCGTCAGGATTCCCGGCGGCACTCTCAGCGGCGCCGCCTTCCCCGGAAGTTGCCGGGACCTCATCCGCCGGGAGTCCATGCGCCGCGCGGACCTTCCCCTCGATCTCCGCGCAGAGATCCGGGTGCTGCGCGAGGAAGATCTTCGCGTTCTCGCGTCCCTGCCCGATCTTGTTCCCCTGGTACGCATACCACGCGCCGCTCTTCTCGACGATGTCCTCCTTTGCGGCGAGATCCAGGATATCCCCCTCGCGGGAGATCCCCTTTCCGAACATAATGTCAAACTCCGCCTCCTTGAAGGGCGGTGCGATCTTGTTCTTCACCACCTTCACGCGGACGTGGTTGCCGATCACCTCTCCGTTCTGCTTGATCGAATCCGTCCTGCGGACATCCAGGCGGACGGACGCGTAGAACTTCAGCGCGCGGCCGCCGGTCGTCGTCTCGGGATTTCCGAACATGACGCCGATCTTCTCCCGCAGCTGGTTGATGAACACCACCGTGCAGTTCGAGCGGCTCATGATTCCGGTGAGCTTCCGGAGCGCCTGGCTCATGAGGCGCGCCTGAAGGCCCACGTGGGAATCCCCCATGTCGCCGTCTATCTCCGCCTTCGGGACGAGCGCCGCGACGGAGTCGACGATGATGATGTCCACCGCGCCGCTACGCACCATGGTCTCGGTGATCTCCATGGCCTGCTCGCCGTTGTCCGGCTGTGAGATATAGAGGTTGTCGATGTCCACGCCGATATTTCTCGCGTAGACGGGGTCCAGCGCGTGCTCCGCATCGATGAAGCCGGCGATGCCGCCCCGCTTCTGTACCTCCGCAACCATGTGCAGCGCGACCGTCGTCTTGCCGGAGGACTCCGGCCCGAAAACCTCGATCACCCTTCCCTTCGGGATTCCGCCGAGTCCGAGCGCCAGGTCCAGGCTCAGGGAGCCGGTCGGGACCGTCTCCACGTTCATCGTGTTTGCCGGGTCCCCTAGCTTCATGACCGCGCCCTTTCCGTATGCCTTCTCGATCTGTGTCAGCGCGGCGTCAAGAGCCTTCATCTTTGTCTCACGATCCATGATCCAGATTCCTCCATGTGAACATATGTTCGTTTTATAAGCCTATACTACCAGTGCCAGCGGGAAAAGTCAACAATCCTGCGCCTTAAGCAGAGCTGCCGAGCGCTCTCTGAAATTGAAAATACCGGAAACAGGAAAGGTCCGGCGGCGGCCGGAAGGACGCGGGACGTGTCACGCCGTCCCGGAAATGGAAATGTAAGGACATCGTAGCAGAAACAGCGCGGAAATTCCACAGATTTCTGCGGCCGGGTCTTAAGAAAGTCCTAAAAGTTCATTCAGACATTATTCACGCATTCCAGGAGGGCGGATGCTATACTCAAATCACAGAAAAGAAAGAAATCTTTCAACTCCCATTCAATTTTTTGAAACCCATCCCTGATAAGAAAAGCCTC
The DNA here is from genome assembly GCA_902766175.1 of uncultured Lachnospiraceae bacterium. Taxonomy (GTDB): domain Bacteria; phylum Bacillota; class Clostridia; order Lachnospirales; family Lachnospiraceae; genus Moryella. The sequence continues at coordinate 21,717 of CACXCJ010000077.1, read as the reverse complement.
CGGTTCTCCCCCGGAGGCTTTTTCTTGTCTCAGTTCTTCAGGTACTTGTCCATGATGCCGCAGAAATCAAACGTCGCGAAGTAGTCCGCGGGCGTCTCGGCGCGCCGGATCATCTGCACCGAGCCATCGGGCTTCAGAAGAAGCTCCGCGCTCCTCAGCTTCCCGTTGTAGTTGTAGCCCATCGAGAAACCGTGCGCACCGGTGTCGTGAATAAAGAGATAATCTCCCATATCGACCTTCGGGAGCTTCCGGTCAATCGCAAACTTGTCGTTGTTCTCGCAGAGGGAGCCCGTGACATCGTAGATATGATCCGCCGGCGCATTTTCCTTTCCGAGCACCGTGATGTGATGGTATGCGCCGTACATGGCCGGCCGCATCAGGTTGCAGGCACAGGCATCTGTGCCGATGTACTCCTTGTAGATGTGCTTCTCGTGGATCGCCTTCGTCACAAGCGCTCCGTACGGTCCCAGCATGAAGCGGCCCATCTCGGTGTAGATCGCGACATCGCCCAGCCCCGCAGGAACGAGGATCTCCTCATACACCTTCCGCACCCCCTCTCCGATCGCCAGGATGTCATTCGGCTCCTGCTCCGGCCTGTAGGGAATGCCGACGCCTCCGGAGAGATTCACGAAGCGGATGTCGGCGCCGGTCTCCCGGTGCAGCCGGACCGCCTCCCGGAAGAGAATGCCGGCGAGCTTCGGATAGTACTCATTTGTCACGGTGTTGCTCGCCAGAAACGCATGAATGCCGAAATGCTTCACGCCCTTTGCCTTGAGGATTCGGAACGCCTCCGTGATCTGCGCCGGGGTCATGCCGTACTTCGAGTCGCCGGGATTGTCCATGATGCCGTTTGAGAGCTCGAACATGCCGCCCGGATTGTAGCGGCAGCACATAGTCTCCGGGAACCTCCCGAGCACCTTCTCCACTGTCTCGATGTGGGTGATGTCGTCAAGGTTGATGATCGCGCCGAGGCGGTCTGCAAACGCAAACTCCTGCGGCGGCGTATCGTTCGAGGAAAACATGATGTGATGGCCGGAGAAGCCGCACGCATCGCTCATCATGAGCTCCGTGAGAGAGGAGCAGTCCGTGCCGCAGTCATACTCCCTGAGAATCTTTAAAATGAAGGGATTCGGGGTCGCCTTCACAGCGAAATACTCGCGAAAGCCCTTGTTCCACGAAAAGGCCTTCTTCACCTTCTCCGCATTTTCCCGGATGCCCCTCTCGTCGTAGATGTGCCACGGCGTGGGGTAGGTCTCCGCGATTTTCTCCGCCTGTTCCCTTGTGATAAACGCTTTCTTTTCCATTTCCTGCTGCCTTTCCGTCACCGCTGCCCTTTCCTTATGGCTTTTCCGCTGATGCCTTCCGTTTTTACGTTCCACTGCCCGCCTGCTTCTCAGCGCCGGCCCCGGCTACTGCACGTGCTTGTGCGTATAGAGGTGATCCATGCAGTACTCGTAGTCGCCTCTGCACTTCGAGCAGTAGCGGAACTCGAGATTCGGATCGTCTAACTCCGTTCTCCCGCAGACCGCACAGCGGTGCATTGCCCCGCGGTTTGCCGCATCCGCCCTATTGACCGAGACAATCTTTCCCCTTCCGTCTCCGCCGCTCTTCTCCTGACCGGCGCTCTTCTCCTGCCCTGCCGGTACCGCCCTGCCGGATACTGCGCGCTTAAAGGCGGCACGCCGCTTCATTTCCCGCGGCCGGAAGCGCTGAAACGTTCCGGACCAGCAGAAGAAGAGGAAGAGATTCAGAAGACCGAGCACCGTCATCACCCGCTCCGAAAAGCCTCCTGCCGCAAAGGAGTAGGCCTCCAGAATGAGATAAAAGACCGCCATGTACTTCGCCTTGATCGGAATCACGAAGTACAGATAGAAGCTCATCTCCGGGAAGGTGAGCGCGAACGCGAGGAAAATCGAGCGGTTCAGATGATCCGGGGTGATGATCACGGAGGATCCCGTTACAAAATAGATGAGGAATGCCGCCGCGATATGAAACAGCACGCCGAGAAACATGAACACGTTGAAGCGGAACCGCCCCCAGACCTGCTCCAGGAGGATCCCGAGCTGGTAGTACATGAGGAGCATGATGAGCCCCCAGAAAATGCTGGTGGTCGGCGGGTACATGAGAAAGGTGACAACGCGCCAGATCTCGCCATGGAGAATCCGCTCCGCGTTGAGGCTCAGATACATCGGGTAAATGTACGGATTCATGAAGCTCAGGACAAATCCGATCCCGTAGAGCACGGTGAACCAGCGCATGAGGTCCGGGACCGCATAGCGTCCGAAGCGCTGTTCCAGTTTTTGAAAGAAATTCATGCGCTGCCCCTCCTTCTCTGTTCCGCGTCCGCAGACTCCTTTTTATTCTACGTGTTTCGAAAATAATGTCAATTTAAAATCAGGCGCCGCCGGGAGCAGAACGCCCCTGGCGGCACCTTTATGCGGGTCATGCAAGGATCCGGGTCACGGATTCAGAAATGCGGGGACTTTTCCCGCCGGGAAGCTGTACCCGGAGCTCACCTCCGACCAGTACGTGTCCCCCGCGCGGGCGGCATCGCGCGCATAGCCTTTCCCCAGACGAATTTCAAGGCTCACCGAGGAATCCAGAAGACTCGAGTCATAGAGCGGGTCCAGGCACTGCGTGCTGACACAGTTTTCGAGCACCTGCCCGATTTCCGAAGGATCCGTCAGGGCCGTCGTCTCCTGTGTCATGCCGCGGTAGCCCGCATTTTCCTCCAGATTCCTGTAAACCGTCATGGAGCTGACGCTCTCCGCGTCCGGAAGTGCCGGGAGATAAAGTCCCTCTTCCTTTAAAAATGCGATCGTCTCCGTGAATTCCGGGAACACCGGGTAGGTGAGCGTATAATCGCCGTTCTGACTCACGTCATAGGTGTCCCGGTATGTTTTGAGATACGCCTCGTACTCGATGAAGCTTCCCTCGAAGCCGCCGTTTGTCAGGGCCACGCGGTAGGAGTCCTCCGGGGCGAGGTATCCCTGCAGGTTGATGATGCCGGCGGGGATTTCTCCGTGTGCCATCGTGTAATTGTAGCGCTGAAGGTCCGCCCGGTAGGCTTCTGTGAATTTCCGGACCGCCGCGGGATCTGAAAATTCTTCCTCTCCGGCTGCTCCGCTCTTCCCGGCATCTTCAGCGCTCTCCGCGCTTCTGCCTCCTGCCTCTTCTCCCGCCGCCGGCACCAGGACCCGGCGGCTGTCATATGCGGTGACGTAGGAAAGGCTTCGCACCGAGGCAGCGCCCTTTCCTCCCTCGAAGGCGTATCCGTCGAGCTCAAAGGCTCCCTCCCGGTAGGTGTCGGTTCCGAGGACTGCGTCCATAAGCGCCGGGTCCGTGTCCGCCGGAATCTGATACCTCCTGCGTACCTGCTTTCCGGACTTCATCTGGTAGCACACCACAAAGCTGTTTGCAGCTGTTTCTGTGGCTGCCTCTGCAGCTGCATCTGTGGCTGCCTCTGGAGCTGTCTCTGCAGCTGCATTGGTCGCTGCTTCTGCATCTGCCGCCTTCGCGCGGCTGTTCTCGATCCCGATCCTGGCGATCTTCTCGATCCCCTCAATGTCCGTACTCCTTGAGTGCCGGACGAACCGCTCGAGGTCGTTCTCCTGTGATCCGTCCTCCGCGAGATGCTGCCAGGACTGGAAGCTGTTCTCGGGGTAGATGCACGCGTACTCGACCTTTGCCGGCTCCGGAAGAAAGCGGTCAAATCCGGACAGATCAAAGTAGAAGAACGAAAACAGGAGGACCGAGAGCGCGGCGGAGACGAAAAATCCCGCCGGGTTCCTGAGGAGCGCCTTCAGGTCAAAGTGATAGATGATCTCCATCACGCAGCACATGAGGAAGGAGAAGAGGAGAATCATCAGAAATACCGGGACCAGTGTTCCCGCCCTTCTCCCCTGCCCGAGGATCTGGAAGCACAGGAGTCCCGCAGCCGTTCCGGCGAAAACAGAGAGAAGGATCTTCACGCCCGCACGCACGGGAGCAAAAATCACCGCGCTCCCCGCCGCCTCATTTTTTCTGTGCCGGAAAGCCGTATACGCGAGGAGGAGAAGAACCGCGGAAAAGACGATACTCCTCGCATCCTCCGGAAAGCCGGCCATGACGGCTTTTCCCGCATCCGCCGCGGTGAGCGGGAAAAACGCGCTGTCCCTGTAGCGATAGATGCCGTAAATATAGTAGGCGGCCGCGGAGAGAACCGGCTTCTCCAGGACATCCGGTCCCTCGCCAAAGCTCTGGAGGCCTAAGAAGGTCGTGAAGAACGCGCTTCTCAGGAGGCTGAGGAGAAGGCGGAGCGCCGGCTCATACACGAGAAGAACCCCGACTGCGGGGAGCGCCGTCAGCGTGCTGCCGCAGAGCATCATGGCGAGAACCGAGGTGAGATAGACGCCGGTGAAAAGGACCAGGGTGCGGAACTCCTCATAGACAAGCGCAAGAAACAGCGGCCCGCTCATGACGCCCATCCCCGATGACAGGGCCGCTCCGGCGAAGAAGGTCACCAGGGAAATCCCGGTATAGAGAAGGAAGCCGCTCAGCACCGTGGCAAAGAATCGGTCTCTCCGGAGAACGGGCTGGCTCTCATAGAAATCGATCTCCCGGCGGCTGTTCATCCAGCTGAATCCCTGAACCGCGAACAGGACGCCGAAGAGCCCCGCGAGAAGCGGCGTGAGGCCGCCGTTTCCCCCGAGAACGGCGATCACCACCTGCTGCTTCTGGCGAAGGATATAGAGCGCGGAGCTGTTCCCCCAGTCGACCTGATTCTTCGCGCTGAGGAACAGAAACATGCCCACGATGTTATTCAGAAAGAACAGGAGCAGGCACAGAGCAGCCGGCCAGCGGCGCAGACGGAAAGAATCTTTCAGTGCCTTAGGAAAGGATGAACTTTTTGATGTCATAGCCGACAGCCTCCGTTTCGCTGATAAAGATTTCCTCAAGGTTTAAAGGAAGCAGTTCAAAGTAGACAGGTCCCGCCGCGCGGAAGCGCGCCTCCGTCTCCCCTTTCTCCGCGCGGAGAATGAGTGTCTCGAGACGCCCTGCCTTCTGCGATGTGAGAATTTTGAAGCCCTCCAGCGCCTTTTCGCGGTCCTCCGGCGTCCGGAACACCACCTGGACCTTTGTGAGCCCGAGCTTCATCTCATCGAGATTTTCCGAGAGAAGGACACCGCCGCGGTGCAGAAGCCCCACCTCGTCGCAGATATCCTCAAGCTCCCGGAGATTATGGCTTGCGATCACGGGCGTGAGACCGCGCTCCATCATATCCGACGCGAACAGGCTCTTCACTCCCTGCCGCATGACCGGATCCAGACCGTCAAATGTCTCGTCGCAGAGCAGGTACCTGGTCCCGGCGCAGAGCCCCAGAATGACTGCGAGCTGCTTCTTCATGCCCTTCGAGAAGTTCGAGATGTGCTCTGTCATGCCGAGGCCGAATTCCTCGATGAGCTTATGAAACCTCTCTCTGTCAAACTCCGGATAGTGGTCCGCGTACCAGCGCTGCATGTCCTCCGGCGCCGCGTTGCGGAAGAAATACGGCTCATCCGAGATGAAGAAAATGTCCTGTTTCACCGCCGGGCGGTCATAGACTTCTTCTCCGTCCACCAGGAGCTCTCCGCCGTCAGGTTCCAGGACACCCGCGATCATGCGGAGAAGTGTGCTTTTTCCGGCCCCGTTCGTCCCGATCAGGCCGAAAACCTGCCGTTCCGGAATGGTCAGGGAAATCCCGTCCACCGCGCGGATTTTCCCGAAGGATTTCATCAGATTTCTGATCTCAATCATTTTCATTTCCTCCGCTCTCTGTCTGGTGCCTCCCGGCCGTATTCCGCAGGTCCTCCGCCGTCTTCTGAGAGACCGGCCGGGAGCCGTCAAGGAACGGTTCCAGCAGCGTCTTCCGCCCGATGCCGTACCCCTCCGCTTCCTTAAGAATTGCCCCGATCTCGGCGCGGAGCTCCTGCGCCTTCCTCTCCTTCTGGCCGCCTGTGTCCCGGACGAAGCTCCCGCGCCCCTTCACGCTCGCGATGCAGCCCTGACGCTCCAGTTCCTGGTAGGCGCGCTGAACGGTGTTCGGGTTCGCGGAGAGCTCCATCGCCAGGGCGCGGACGGATGGCATCTGCTCGCCCGGGAGCAGAACCCCCGTCGCGATGAGACGCCGGTAGTAGTCCACGATCTGCTCGTAAATGGGCCTCCCGTCTCTCAAGTCTATCTGCATTTCCGCCTCCTCCCGCAGCCCGGCCCGCAGGCGCAGCAGCCGCGCGGGCAGTGACTTCCGGTACTGTATTAATCATATTAATACAATTAGGACATGTCAAGACTATTCCGCGCGGCCGCAGAAATCTTAAGAATTTTCCCCGCGCCACCGCGCGGAGGGGAGAAGGGGGTTCCGGCCGGCATCAGAGAATGCGTCACTTGCAATCGTGTCCGGAAACGTCAGATGCCCGGACCGGCTGCCATATTTTTCTCCAGATAGGTGATAAAATCACGTTCCTCTCTGGTCAGTGTGCGATTTTTCCGCCAGGCGATGGAAAAGCACCGGCTGACCTCCTCCTTCATCTGGTAGGCGAGCACCTGCCCGCTGCCGATCAGATCCTTGACTGCGCACGCAGACATCATGGAGATCCCCATGCCGGCGACAAGCATCTTGCGGATCGCCTCAAGATCGTTGACACAGGCAGCGACGTGCAGGTTCTCCCTCTGTATGTGGTGCTTTTCCAGAAAACGATCGAAATTCTTCTGGGTCCCCGAACCGTTTTCCCGCAGGATGACAGGCTCCTGAAAAAGCTCCTGCAGGGAGGCCCCGTTGTGCTTCAGGCTCATGTAGTGGGCATTGACGGGTGTGATGATCAGAAGCAGATCCCGGTAGACCTCGCGGGTGATGAGGGCTGACGTATCAGGCACTTCTCCGACTACGGAGAAATCCACCGTCCCGTCAAGAACCTGACTGACAGCCGTGCGGGAATCCGACTGCAGCACGCGGAAGAAGCAGTCCGTTTTTTCCTTCCGGTATGCCGACAGAATCGGAGGCAGCAGATAGGAGGAAGGGATTGTGGACGCACCAAGTGTGATCACGTGATCGGAAGAGGCAGACAGCTTTTCAATGGCTGTTCGCTCCAGCTCCAGCATCCGCACCGCATAGCTGTAAAACAGTTTCCCCTTCCCGGTCAGGCGGACCCGCTTTGTTGTCCGCTCCAGCAGCTCAGCGCCCAGCTCCCGTTCCAGCGCCCGGATCTGGGCGCTGACGGCAGGCTGCGAGAGATGAAGGCGGTCGGCAGCCTCCGTAAACTGCTTCAGCCGCGCTACCTCTGTAAAACTCCGAAGCTGCTTCATATCCATGACAGCGGATCTCCTTTCCTGTGCGTGTCCCTGTTCTTCAATTTATAATGAATTTTTATAATAATAATAGCAAAATACTATTATCTGATAAATACTTTTCTGTGCCGCTGGTAAAATAGACGTATCCGATGAATGAACAAGTTCATTCAAAATAAACAGCAGGAGGGGGTTTTCAGATGGTGAAATATCATGCATCGGCGGTCAGTCCTAGGGAAGTACAAAAGCATGCGGAGGAGCTGTACAGAGGAGGGTATTTCTGCTGTGAGGCTGTCATGTCCGCGATCCGCAGTGATTTTGAAGTGGATGTTCCAGAGGAGGTCATCGCGATGGCATCCGGGATGGCAGTCGGCGCAGGGCGCTCAGGCTGTATGTGCGGTGCCCTGAACGGCGGAATTCTTGCGCTCGGTCTGTTCTTCGGGCGGACGGAACAGAACGGGCCGAAGGATCCGAAAGTCAATCACTGTATGGCACTGACACATGAACTGCATGACTGGTTCCGTGAGGCGGATGCGAAGCATGCCGTATGCTGCAGGGTCCTGACGAAGGGATTCGATATGGGCAGCGGGGAACACAAGGAACAGTGTATCGCGTTCACCGGACTGTGCGCGGGGAAAGTCGCTGAAATTCTGTGCAGGGAACTCGGCGTCACCAATAAAGATCCCGAGCCGATCAAAGGCCTCGAGAAGCCGTATCTGCCCCCGAAGAAGGAGACTGCCTGATGAAAAAATGGTGTCAGAGGATTCCGCTCCCGCTGTCCGGGGTGATGCTGGGAATGGCAGCTCTCGGAAATCTGCTTCAGAGCACTTCCAATATTCTGCGCATCCTCTGCGGCTGGCTTGCGTTCGGCATGCTGGTGCTGCTTGTTTTCAAGCTGCTTTTCTGCCCTGACCAGATGAAGACAGATATGAAGAATCCGATTCTTGCAGGAATCAGCGGGACCTTTCCCATGGGGGTGATGCTGCTGACAGTCTATGCGAAGCCGTTTATCGGAAAAGCAGCTTTTGTGCTCTGGATTGCTGCCATCGCGCTGCACATCGCGCTGATCCTCTATTTCACGGTCACATTTCTCTTGCCTCTGGAGCTGAAGGCCGTGTTCCCTGTGTACTTTATTGTCTATGTCGGAATTGTCGCTGCTTCCGTCACAGCGCCGGCATATGGAGCGGCAGCCTTCGGAACCGGTGTGTTCTGGTTCGGTTTTATTTGCTTTCTTCTGCTCTTTGTCCTGGTGACAGTGCGCTATCTCCGGATTCCGGTTCCGGAGCCAGCCCGTTCGCTGGCCGTGATCTACACGGCCCCGCTCAGTCTCTTAGTGGCCGGCTACGTGCAGAGCGTAACCCCGAAGTCCTGCGGCTTTCTGATTGCAATGGCAGCCGCTGCCAACCTGATTTATCTGGCCGCTCTGGTTCAGGCACTCCGCTGTCTGAAGCTGCCGTTTTATCCGAGCTGTGCAGCCTTCACCTTCCCGCTGGTCATCACGGCGATTGCAACGAAACAGACCATGCTGTGTGCGGCAAATATGGGGCATCCGCTGCCTGCGCTCGGGCCGGCCGCAGCGGCGGAGACTATCATTGCGGCAGCATTTGTCCTGTACGTCTTCGGACGCTATATGGCAGTGATCTTTTGAAGCCAGAGGCGGTTCTTGTGTCAGAACACGAGAACCGCCTCTCGCTTTTTGTGCCAGAACACGGGAACCGCCTCTCACTTTTTCTCAAGCGGGCAGCCCCGGAAATCCTCCGGCGGGCTGCAGAGGGACATTTGCAGTCCATTTCCGAATATGCTATCATAAAATGATATCCGGCGTTTTTGCCGGAACACAATCGTTTTTTTTTATATATAAGGAGTCAGCCCTGATTTATGAAAGAGCAGAGATATACACTGGGAATCGACATCGGTTCCACCACGGTTAAAATCGCCATCCTCGACAGCGGGAACACGCTCCTCTTCTCCGACTACCAGCGCCACTTCGCGAATATCCAGGAGACGCTGGCAAAGCTCCTTGAGGAAGCGGAGGAAAAACTGGGAAGCATCTCCCTGATCCCGATGATCACGGGATCAGGCGGACTCACGCTCGCAAAGCACCTGCGTGTCACCTTTGTACAGGAGGTCGTCGCCGTCGCGACGGCCCTGAAGTACTACGCGCCGCAGACGGATGTGGCGATCGAGCTCGGCGGCGAGGACGCAAAGATCATCTACTTCACCGGCGGCATTGACCAGCGCATGAACGGTATCTGCGCGGGCGGCACCGGCTCCTTCATCGACCAGATGGCCTCCCTCCTCCAGACAGATGCCGCGGGCCTCAACAAATATGCGGAGAACTACAAGGCCATCTACCCGATCGCGGCGCGCTGCGGCGTGTTCGCGAAGACGGATATCCAGCCGCTGATCAACGAGGGGGCGACGAGGGAGGATCTCGCGGCCTCGATCTTCCAGGCAGTCGTGAACCAGACCATCTCGGGCCTCGCCTGCGGCAAGCCGATCCGCGGCCACGTCGCGTTCCTCGGCGGTCCGCTTCACTTCCTGCCGGAGCTGCGGAACGCATTCATCCGCACCTTAAAGCTCACGGGAGAGTACATCATCGCCCCGGAGAACTCGCACCTCTTTGCGGCGATCGGCTCGGCGATGAGCGCAGAGGAGCAGGAGGCGGTTCCGATCGGCTCCCTGATCACCATGCTGAAAAACGGCGTCGCCATGGACCACGAGGTGCAGAGACTGAAACCGCTCTTTGAAAACGAGGAGGAGTATCAGGAATTCAGCCGGCGCCACGCCGGACACTCCGTGAAGACGGGCGATCTCGCCTCCTACACCGGAAACATTTTTCTCGGAATCGATGCCGGCTCCACCACGACAAAGATTGCGCTCGTCGGGGAGGACGGCTCCCTCCTGTACAAATTTTACGCAGGCAATGAGGGCTCGCCGCTTGTCACCGCGATCCGCGCGATGAAGGAAGTGAAGGAAAAGATGAATCCGCGCGCGAGAATCGTCTACTCCTGTTCCACCGGCTACGGCGAGGCGCTTCTCAAGGCCGCCTTCATGCTGGATGAGGGGGAGGTCGAGACAATCGCGCACTACTACGCGGCGCAGTTTTTCGAGCCGGACGTCGACTGCATCCTGGACATCGGCGGACAGGACATGAAGTGCATCCGCATCAAGGATCACACGGTGGATTCCGTCCAGTTAAACGAGGCCTGCTCCTCCGGCTGCGGCTCCTTCATTGAGACCTTCGCGAATTCTCTCGGTCTGAGCGTCCAGGATTTCGCGAAGGCCGCGCTCTTTGCCAAGAGCCCGGTGGACCTCGGCACGCGGTGCACCGTCTTCATGAATTCGAACGTGAAGCAGGCGCAGAAGGAGGGCGCGACCGTGGCGGATATTTCCGCCGGCCTCGCCTACTCCGTCATAAAGAACGCGCTCTTCAAGGTGATCAAGATCGCCGACGCCTCAAGCCTCGGGAAGCACATCGTGACCCAGGGCGGAACCTTCTATAACGACGCAGTACTCCGCGCATTCGAGCGGATCGCGGACTGCGAGTGCGTGCGGCCGGACATCGCCGGCATCATGGGCGCCTTCGGCGCGGGCCTCATCGCGCGGGAGCGCTGGGAGGGAAAGCAGACGACGATGCTCTCCCTGGACCGGATCATTGAGCTCGAGTTCCGGACCTCCATGACCCGCTGCCAGGGCTGCAACAACCACTGTGTCCTCACCATCAACCAGTTCGGCGGGGGGCGGCGCTTCATCTCCGGGAACCGCTGCGAGAGAGGCCTGGGCCTTGACCGGAAGAAAAAGGACGTGCCGAACCTCTTTGACTACAAGTTCAAGCGCCTCTTCGGGACCATTGACCCGCTCCCGGCGGACGAGGCGAAACGCGGCATCATCGGCATTCCCCGCGTCTTAAACATGTATGAGGACTTCCCGTTCTGGGCGGTCTTCTTCAAGAAGCTCTCCTTCCGCGTCGTGCTCTCGCCCGTGTCCTCGCGGCAGATCTACGAGCTCGGCATCGAGAGCATCCCGAGCGAGTCGGAGTGCTACCCGGCAAAGATCACGCACGGCCACGTGACATGGCTCATCCGGAAGGGGATCAAGACCATCTTCTACCCCTGTGTGCCATATGAGCGGGAGGAGGATCCGACCGCCGGCAACCACTACAACTGCCCGATCGTCACGAGCTACGCGGAGAATATCAAGAACAACGTCGAGGAAATCAAGGCGAACGGCGTCCGCTTCCTGAATCCGTTCATGGCCTTCACAAACGAGGAGGTGCTCACCAGGCAGCTCGTAAAGGTGATGAAGGAGGAATTCGGGATCGATGCCGCTGAAGTGCGGGAGGCCGCGCACGCGGGCTGGCAGGAGCTCCTCCAGTCAAAGAAGGACATCGAGAATGAGGGCGAGAAGGCGATCCGCTGGTGTGTCGAACACAAGAAGCACGGTATCGTCCTCGCCGGCAGGCCCTACCACGTGGACCCGGAGATTCACCACGGCATCCCGGACATGATCACGAGCTATGGCCTTGCGGTTCTGACGGAGGACTCCGTCTCGCACCTGGGAAATGTCGAACGGCCGGTCATCGTCTCCGACCAGTGGATGTACCACACCCGCCTGTACCGCGCGGCAAGCTACGTGAAGACCTCTGACGTTCTGGACCTGATCCAGCTGAACTCGTTCGGCTGCGGCCTCGATGCCGTGACGACCGACCAGGTGCAGGACATCCTGACCGGCTCCGACAAGATCTACACGGTTCTTAAAATCGACGAGGTGAATAACCTCGGAGCTGCCCGCATCCGCGTCCGCTCCCTGATCGCTGCGCTCCGCGTCCGCGACCGCAAGCACTATCAGCGCCACATCCGGGACGCGGCGTACCACCGCGTGCTCTTTACGAAGGAGATGCGGAAGGAAAAGTACACGATCCTGTGCCCGCAGATGTCGCCGATTCATTTTGAACTGATCGAGCCGACGCTCCGCGCATTCGGCTACAACGTGGTGGTGCTGCAGAATGACAACCGCGCCGCGATCGACATGGGCTTAAAGTACGTGAACAACGACGCCTGCTACCCGTCGATCTGCACGATCGGTCAGATCATGGACGCGCTTCTCTCCGGTAAGTACGACCTGGACCACACGGCGGTCTTCATGAGCCAGACCGGCGGCGGATGCCGCGCATCCAACTACATCGGCTTTATCCGCCGGGCACTGAGAAAGGCAGGGATGGAGCAGATCCCTGTGATTTCGGTGAATGCCGGAAACATGGAGCAGAACCCGGGATTCAGGATCACGCTTCCCATGCTGGTGAAGGTGATTCAGGCCTGCATCTACGGGGATGTGATGATGCGCTGCCTCTATGCGACGAGGCCCTACGAATTCGTCCCGGGAAGCGCGAACAAGCTGCACGGCAAGTGGCTGAAGATCTGCACCCGTGCGGTCTCCAGGAGGGAGCCGGCCATGGGCGAGTACCGCCGCATTCTCCGCGCCATGGTAAAGGACTTTGACGAGCTGCCGCGGAAAAACGTCCGCAAGGTGAAGGTCGGCGTAGTCGGCGAGATCCTGGTCAAGTTCTCCCCGCTCGCGAACAACCACGTCGTGGATCTTCTGGAGCGCGAGGGCGCCGAGGCGGTGGTCCCGGACCTCCTCGACTTCATGTACTACAGCTTCTACAACCTGAACTTCAAGTCGGAAAATCTCGGCTTTTCGAAGGGACAGGCGTTTCTCTGCAACATGGGCATTAAGCTCATGGACTGGTTCCGCCACGATGCGAGAGAGGCACTCGGCGCATCCGCCCACTTCACAGCGCCCTCCGAGATCCGTCATCTCGCGAAGATGGCGGAGCACTACGTGTCCCTCGGCAACATGACCGGCGAGGGATGGTTTCTCACCGGGGAAATGCTGGAGCTCCTCGAGGGCGGCACGAAGAACATCATCTGCACCCAGCCGTTCGGCTGCCTTCCGAACCACGTGGTCGGCAAGGGCGTCATCAAGCAGCTGCGTGCCTCGAACCCGGACGCGAACATCGTCGCCGTGGACTATGACCCGAGCGCATCCGAGGTGAACCAGCTGAACCGCATCAAGCTCATGCTCGCGACCGCGCAGAAAAATCTGAAGGCTGCGGCAAAGGAAGGGGAGCAGGCGGAAAAAGCGCAGAAGGAAGCTGAAAAGAGGGCGGAGACGGAGACAGCGGCAAGGGAAAAGGCAGTGACTGAGGCCTGAGCCGTCAGTCGTAATTCATCGATACCTTATGAGCAGAAGTTTCCGTTGCGGCAGACCCACAGCAGATGAAATGTCTTTGAAACGGTCTCTCTATAAGGCATTTGTCACCTTCATATATTTTATGACAAAAGCCCCGGAGAATCTTTTCTCCGAGGCTTTTCCTTGTCATCTTCTCTGCTGATTTTTATTTTGCAAGATACGGCAGTAGCCCGCCGGCATCGATCATCTTCTGGATGAACTCCGGGAATGCGCCGGTGCGGTACGTTTTACCGGTGGTCCTGTCGCAAATCACGCCGGCAGAGAGGTCCACTTCCACCTCATCGCCGGAACGAATCTCATGGGCAGCCTCCGGAGACTCCAGAATAGGCAGACCAATGTTGATGGCATTGCGGTAAAAGATTCTTGCGAAAGAAGCCGCAATCACACATTTAATTCCGCTTGCCTTGATAGCGATGGGCGCGTGCTCCCGGGAAGATCCGCAGCCAAAATTTTCGCCGGCCACAATAATATCTCCAGGTGCAACAGTCTTGGCAAAATCAGCATCCAGATCTTCCATACATCTGGCCGCCAGATCCTCGTGCTTATACAGCGCCAGATAACGTGCAGGAAGGATGACATCGGTATCCACGCTGTCTCCATACTTATAGACTTTACCTGCCATTTTCTCTCACCTCCGGAACAGCAATGACGCCTGCCACAGCTGATGCGGCAGCTACGGCCGGACTCGTAAGATAGATCTCGGAGCTTTTCGCACCCATGCGCCCCACAAAATTGCGGTTGGTGGTAGACACACAGCGCTCGTGATCGGCCAGTACCCCCACATGTCCGCCGTTACAGGGACCACAGGTAGGCATGCTCACTGTACAGCCGCATTTGACAAACAGTTCCAGCAGCCCCTCGCGCATGGCCTGCAAATAAATTTCCGGGGTAGCGGGGATGATGATGCACCGCACATTTTGCGCCACTCGTCTGCCCCGGAAGATCTCTGCGGCAACGCGCAGGTCGGTAATATGCCCGTTGGTACAGCATCCGATCACGACCTGATCGATGGGGAGACCGGCACAGCTCCCGGCCTCCCGGACATTGGAGGGAAGATGCGGCGCAGCCAGGACTGGCTTGAGGGTGCTCAGATTGATGTCCACGGTACAGACATAGTCGGCATCCGGATCCGCTTCCACTGGGGCGCAGGAACGGGTGACACGATTCTTCAGGTAAGTCAAGGTGACCTCATCCACCGGGAAAATGGCGTTTTTTGCCCCGGCTTCGATGGCCATGTTGCAGATGGTAAAACGATCGTCAATAGAAATGTCAGGGAGGGCGCTTCCGGTGAACTCGATACTCTTGTAGCGGGCGCCATCCACACCGATCATACCGATGAGGGAAAGAATGAGATCCTTGCCGCCCACAAACTTCTGGAACCGGCCTGTCAGATTCACTCGGATTGCAGCTGGGACTTTAAACCAGCTCTCACCGCAAAACATACCAGCAGCCATGTCTGTAGACCCGATGCCTGTGGAAAATGCCCCCAGCGCGCCATAAGTGCAGGTGTGACTATCCGCACCGATGATAAGCTCGCCCGGAGCCACAAAACCCTGCTCTGGCAGCAGCGCGTGCTCAATCCCCATGCGGCCGCCGTCATAAAAATTCCGAATCCCCATCCTTTTAGCAAAATCGCGGCACAGGGCGCAATTCTTAGCAGCCTGAATGTCCTTGCTGGGCGCAAAATGATCCATGACCAGAACAATCTTGTCCGGATCAAAGACACTGCACAGGTTATATTTCCCCATCTCCTGAATGGCGATGGGAGCTGTCACATCGCTGCCCATGACCAGGTCCAGTCGGGCGTTGATCAGTTGTCCAGCCTGTACGCTTTCAAGTCCTGCATGGCGGGCCAGAATCTTTTGAGTCATTGTCATGCTCATATATTTGAGCGCTCCTAATCTGTAAGAGGGAATGGCGCAGCACAGAGTTGAGACAAGCCATGCCACGGCAAAAAAAGGGGACGGAAAGTGTTATTCCTGATTTTTCTTCTTGAAGAGATCGACCTTATATCTGGCTTCCATATCAGTCAATTCCTTCATGCCTACCATATCGTTGTACTCTGCAAAACCCTTTACCATCCCGCTCTCAATAATCTGGCCGTTGGAACGGTCCTTTTTCAGACTGCTGAGATACTTTTCAATCGCTCTGGCAGCTGCGAACACCGTGCCGGTGGGATAAATAGCGATATTGTAGCCGATCTCCTGCAGCTCATCAAAACTGAGCACGGGAGATTTCCCGCCTTCCACCTGGTTCCCGAATTTATATACCCCCTCAATCGCACAGACCTTCTTCATGTCTTCTACATTGGTAAGGCCGTCGGCATAAATGATGTCTGCGCCGGCGTCACGATAGGCCTTCAGACGGCGGACTGCCTCGTCGATGCCGTTGGTAGCAAAGGAATCGGTGCGTGCAATGATGAGCATCTCATCCCGCGCATCAACAGCTGCGCGGATTTTTTCCACATGTTCCTCCATGGGGACTACGGCTTTTTTCTCCATGTGGCCGCAGCGCTTCGGAAATACCTGATCCTCCAGATGAACCGCTGCCATACCCGCACGCTCAAATTCACGGACAGTGCGGAAAACATTCAATGGATTGCCGTATCCGGTATCGATATCACCGATCAGAGGGATATTCAGGATGGAGTTCATATTGGCGCAGACCGTGACCATCTCATTCATCGTCATGAGACCATAGTCGGGCTGACCCAGAATGGAGCCAGAGGCACCAAATCCGGTCATGAACGCCGCCTTGAACCCGGCATGCTCTACCAGACGGGCGCTGAGGCAGTCATAGCAGCCGGGAGCAATCACAATCTCACCACCTCTGAGCATTTCCTTCAGAACCTGTGGGCCGGACTTTCCATTTGTGTTTCTCATTGCGAAACTCCTTTCTGTTGTAGAATTTCAGTCCAGAATCTGTCTGGGAATATAGACATAGCCTTCCATGATTCTACGCGCAGTGCGTCCAAAGATGGCCCGGGTGATCTTCCCGTCGCGCACACTCATATCGCACTCAATAATGCCGCCGGGATGACCGATGCGGACTACCGTATCTTCCCCGACATGCGGCATCAGCTGATTGACAAGCGTACCAGGGGTAACCGCCGCACATCCGGTGCAGACTGTGGCAGTACCGGAGTAGGTCTTGTGCATGATGCCCATGAACATATCCCGGGAGACAAAATCAATGTCTTCCGCGTGGATCACCTCTCCATTTATGTGACTTCTGTATTCAGCCTTCGGGGAAACAAATGCCACCATGGGCACAGCGCGGATCTTTTCGTGGGCGGTCTGCTCATCGGGGGCAATCCCCATTTTTACTGCAGCGATGCCGCGGATGGTCTCCAGAAGAGAAAGCATTTTCGGATCAGAATCAATCACCTTGGGGGACTCCGTGCCGACAAGTCCCAGGTCAGCGGCCCGGACAAAGACCATGGGACTTCCGGCATCCACCATGGAAACTTCCAGCCTGCCAAAATCGGGTACATCGATCCAGTCCGCAGGATTACCGGTTGGCAGGAGACGGCCAGTCTTGGCGCCTACTGTCCCCGCCAGGTTCACGCCAATACGCGCTCCGGTGCCGGGAACTCCATGAATCTTGTAATCTCCCAGTACCGCGGGCTGTCCATTCACAACAGGTACTTCCGCCTCAAACACCTTTTTGGTATTGGTGTTGTAAATGCGCACGACGGTTGTAGGTTCAGCAGCTCTCACCAGGCCCTGCGTGATGGCAAAGGGACCGACAGCGGAAGAAATATTGCCGCAGTTGCTGGAATAGTCCACATATGCGGTGTGAATGTCCACCTGCCCGAAGGTGTAGTCAATATCGGCGTCCGGACGCTGCGATGGTCCGATAATCGCCACTTTGCTGGTAAGAGGATCGGCTCCGCCCAGACCGTCGATCTGACGAGGGTCCGGACTTCCGAAAACAGAAAGAATCACTGCATCCCGTTTTGCGCTGCCGCGAGGCAGATCATTTTCCAGCAGGAAAACCGCCTTGCTTGTGCCTCCGCGCATGATCACACAGGGAATACGTTCCATCTCGGGCTGATACATGTAGATTCCTCCTTCTACCATAGATTTTGTGATACTACAGATCTCCTGACATCCAATCAGGAACCCGTTCCTCTTGTTGTTCCAGCTGTTAGCTGGTTGTATCACCACTTCTGCCCGCAAAATTTAGACAAAATTTTGACTTTTTAGACGTTTATGCAGCGGTACTGGGCAAAAATGTAATAATCTGCGGAAAAGCCATGAAAGTAATCAACATTAACATTGCCAATCCGAGATATTTTAATAAGTGGCGATTTACAACAGTCTCTATTCCGACTTTTCTCAGACCTGCTGCAACATACAAATTCAATCCAACTGGTGGCGTGCAGAGACCAATTCCGAGATTGATGATCATAATCACACCAAATGCCACATTACTGATCCCATAATTGCCTAGGCAGGAAGCAAAAAGAGGGGCTAAAATCATAACAGCCGGGACTGTATCCATAATGCAACCTACGATAAGAAGCAAAATAGTAACCAGGAGCCAGAAAATTAACTTGCTGGAGGCAATGGATATAATGGACTTGGCAAGATTCGCTGTGACATTTTCACGAGTAAGCACATATGCAAATGCAGTTGCTGAGCAAACAATGAACATAATTTGGCAACTAGTTTTAACTGAGCCTTTTAAAATATCACGCAAAGTATGAAGGTTTAACTCATGGTACACAAATTTACTGACAAGAAGACCATATAGAATCGAGACAGCTGCGGATTCAGTCGGAGTGAAAATACCACCATAGATACCTCCCAGAATAATTACAGGCATCAGCAATGCCCACATCGCACTTCTGAAAGTATCCCAAAGGTTGTGCAGACTGAATTCGTGTATGACAATTTCATCTTTGTGTTTGAACCCGTAGACAACAGAATATATTGCCATACCAAAAGCAAGGATGATACCAGGAATGATTCCGCCGAGAAAAACATCAGTCACAGAGATGCCTAAAGCCATTCCATAAATCACCATAGGTATACTGGGAGGAATAATAATGCCAAGGAACCCCGCAGCGGCCACAGTAGCCAAAGCAAAACTTTCTGTATAACCTTCCTTTATCATGATTGGAACAATGATCGATCCGATTGCCGCAACAGTTGCCGCGGAAGATCCGGAAATTGCCCCAAAGAATGCTGAGGCAATAAAGGCCGCGATTGCAAGTCCTCCTGGAATCCATCCCAAAATTGCATTAAACATATCAACAAGCCGCTTTGCCACGCCGCCTTTCTCAAGAATACCGCCCGCAATGATAAAAAAAGGGATAGCCATGAGGCTATAAGAATCTGCTGCAGTAAAAAATTTCTGAGCAATGACCATGACAGGAATCTTTGCCAAAAGCAGATAAATAAATGATGAAAAGGTCAGGCAAGCAGCAACAGGTATGCCCAGGATCAGCAATATAACAAATGTTGAAAACAATATAATGTTTACATTCATTTGCCTGCCTCCTCAACAGATGTTGTCGTGCCTGTATACTCAGTAATCATATTTATGAGTTGTACAATAGTAGCCAGAATAAAACCGACCAAAATGACAAGATAAATCCAATACATAGGGATATGCATCGCGGGCGACCTCTGATCTACAGCAATCGTTTTTATAACGAAGCGATAGCAAGAATAGTCAATTGCGAGATAAGCAAGTAATGTCACAATGTCAGAAAATACATGCACGATTTTTTTGCCTGCAACCGGAATTAACCCGATAAAAATATCAACACCCAAGTGAACATGATCGCGAACCGCAACAGGCATTGCGAAAAAAATACCCACAATCATCAGGTATCTTGAAGCCTCCTCGGTCCATGAGATAGGTTCATGCAGTATATATCGGTATACAATAGTGGTCAGGACAAAAATACACATGAACGCGAAAGCTACTGAAGCAATTGCCACTTCCACAGCATCTGCATATCTGCTGATTTTAGTAATAAAGTTTTCTTTTTTTTGAGTCATAATAATCTCCATAATGATGCTTATTCTTTAAAAATCAGCTTTTGTTCAGATCTCTCGAGCCGATAGATATTTAGTAAATATAATTGGAGATTACAGTCCTGCGATTATTCCCTCAATAGCATCAATATCGGACTGAGCGACCTTTCCACCGACAAACTGAGGCCAGACCTTTTCCTTCATAATTTTCTGGCATTCAGCGATTTGTTCATCGGTGAAATAGGTAACTTCGCAGCCTTCGGAGGCAAAAGCATCCAATGCCTGCCCTTCTAATTCATCAATCATTCCATACTCCACCGAGGAGGCCTTTTCAGCAGCTTCATACATGAGCTTTTGATAATCTTCCGGCAAACTGTCAAAAGTGGACTTACTCATGATCACGGGAATAGGACTATACATCATATTTGCTATAGTAAAATTTTTGGCGATTGTATAAATGCTAGAGACATAGATAGTTACAATCGGATTAGATGTACCATCTACAGTACCGTTTTGGATTGAGGTAAAAACCTCTGACCATGCCATTGGAACAGGATTGATTCCAAGTGCGGTCATAGTTGCCATAAAAATATCATTCTCCATGACACGAATTGTCAGGCCAGAATAATCTGATATCTCTTTAATCGGATGTTTGCTGTTGATAACATCAAACATACCTGCTTCCCAGAACGTCAAACCAATCATATCGAGAGATTCAAGCTCAGAGAGTTTTTGGTTAGCCCACTCACTGTGAAGTACGGAGCGTGCTTGATCTTTATCTGCAAACAGGTAAGGGAGATCGAAAAGCGCAAAGTCGGTAGTAAAGTTAGAAAGTGTGGCTGTTGCTCCGATACCAATGTCAATGGTTCCCATGGAACAGCCTTCTTGAAGGTCACGTTCATTACCGAGCTGAGCATTGGGATAAATTTCGATGCGCAGATCTCCATTGGTTTCTTTTGCGAGATACTCATCCATGTATTGAAGAGATTTGTGGTATGGATGAGTATCTGAAAGAACATGTCCAGCTTTCAAAACATAAGTAGCATTAGCTATATCATAGGAACTATCAGTAGACTGAACAGCAGATTCAGGAGCCTTACTAGACTCTGTGGAATTCGTTGTTTCAGTGCTTTGGGCGCTGCAGGCACAGAGATTAAACAACATGACGGTTACTAACAACACAGCGATTGATCTCCGTTTAAACATTCGATTGACCTCCCTGTAAAAAATGGCAAACAATTATTTGAATACTTCTCTGATCGTATCTCGGCCTGAAATGAAGCAAGTTGCGTTAGTGTTCTATAACACTGAAACATTAGTTCTTGCGCAATAGATCAACTCTCAAGGTATCCAAAACGTTCTTTGTCCGTCCTTGTATTGCGGAGACCTTGCACTCTTGGACTATCACCAGTGTTTAACTAATAGTAGTATTTTGTCAGTTTCAGGACATCCACTGCAGAATATCGTTCATTAAGTTTTACATTTCTGAGAGTATTCAGGAAATCGAAATATTATAGCAGGCTGACAGAGTTCAGGAATTCCCCTCCTATGAGTTTGCGTGGGAAGGAAATATCTCCGCAGAAATTGCTCATGTAGGAATCGAAAAACTGCGGCCGAACCATCTTTGCTTACGACATTCCATTCATCAGATGCAGCAAAGAAATCGTGCCGCTTGTGCTGCCTGCTCCAGTCCCTCTGGGATTCTGGCATCATGCAGCATCTGTGTAACTATCACAATCTATATCTTTTCTGAATTGATCAATGTCTTGAAGAATATATTCTAGCTCTGTCGTTTCAATTATCTGATATCTGAGTCTCGAAACTCCTAACCTTTTCAATATGGATAAACCTTATGATCCAAAATTTTAGGCTCATGCCCAGGCAAAACTTTATATCCGGTTGCCACCACAGCTGCTATACTGTCGTAATACTCAAATAAATTAGTATGCAGACCATTGATGATCATGGGAGTATGTTCCATGCAGGCATAGAGGCAAATCAAATCACCTACGATGATAAAATAGCCATCTTCTGTATCAACGACAACAGATTGACTTCCGGGACTATGCCCCGGCGTGGGAATAACAGAAATACCATCCACAATCTGAGTAGGTCCGTTAAGCACTTCGTAGTGTGTTTTAAAAATCAGATCATAATTATAGGCACCTCT
>CACXCJ010000076.1 GCA_902766175.1 uncultured Lachnospiraceae bacterium | reverse complement strand
GGAGATATCTACAAGAGCGTCTACGAGGGAATGTACTGCACGCCGTGCGAGAGCTTCTGGACCAAGTCCCAGCTCGTGAACGGCTGCTGTCCGGACTGCGGGCGCCCGGTTCAGCCGGCGAAGGAAGAGGCCTATTTCTTCCGTATGAGTAAGTATGCAGACCGCCTGATTAAGCACATCGAGGCGCACCCGGAGTTCATCCAGCCGGCCGCCCGCAAGAACGAGATGATGAACAACTTCCTGAAGCCCGGTCTTCAGGACCTCTGCGTCTCCCGGACGAGCTTCAAGTGGGGCATTCCGGTGCCGTTTGATCCGAGGCACGTGGTCTATGTCTGGCTCGACGCGCTCACGAACTACACGACCGGAATCGGGTACGACGCGGACGGACACTCGAGCGACCTCTACAAGAAGTACTGGCCGGCGGACCTGCACCTCATCGGAAAGGATATCATCCGCTTCCACACGATTTACTGGCCCATCTTCCTCATGGCCCTCGGGGAGCCGCTTCCGAAGCAGGTCTTCGGGCACCCGTGGCTCCTGCAGGGCAGCGGCAAGATGTCGAAATCGAAGGGCAACGTTCTCTACGCGGACGACCTCGCCGCCTTCTTCGGCGTGGATCCGGTCCGCTACTTCTGCCTGCACGAGATGCCGTTTGAGAATGACGGTGTGATCAGCTGGGATCTTATGGTGGAGCGCTATAACTCCGACCTCGCGAACATCCTGGGGAACCTCGTGAGCCGCACGATCGCGATGGCAAACAAGTATTTCGGCGGCGTCGTGACGAAGACGGACGCGGGCCTCACTGACGAGGAGCGCGCGGTGGATGCAGACCTTGAGCGGGTGACGCTTGAGGCAGTGCAGAAGGTCCGCGAGAGGATGGATTCCCTTCACGTCGCGGACGCGCTCACGGAGCTCTGGAGCATCTTCAAGCGCTGCAACAAGTATGTCGATGAGACCGCGCCGTGGACGCTGGCGAAGGACGAGACGAAGAAGGACCGCCTGAACGACGTGCTCTATCACCTGACCGAGGCAATCACGATCGGCGCATCACTCCTTCACAGCTTCATGCCGAAAACGTCCGAAAAGATCCTCACGGAGCTGAACACGGAGCACCGCGCGCTGGATGAGATGGATGTCTTCGGAAAATATCCGTCGGGCAACAGAGTCGCGGAGAATGCGGAGATTCTCTTCAAGCGGCTGGACCCGAAGGAAGTCGCGAAGAAGCTTGAGGCGGAGGCCGCTTCGGAGGAAAAGGCTGCGAAGGAGAAGGCAGCGGGAAATACCGGTGCGGCGGAGAGCGCTTCGGGTGCGGGCGGCAGCGGCACAGCAGGCAGCGCGGCACAGGGCAAGAATGCGGGAGACAGCGCTCCGGCAGGGGAGGACAGTGCCGCGGCGGTGCAGGTCCCGTCAAAGCCGATCGTCGAGTATGACACCTTTGACAAGTGTGAGTTCCGTGTGTGCCGCGTCCTCGCCTGCACGGCGGTTCCGAAGAGCAAGAAGCTCCTCTGCTTTAAGCTGGACTGCGGCGGAAAGGAGATCCAGATTCTCTCGGGAATCAAAAAGTGGTATCCGGAGCCGGAGAAGCTCGTCGGAAAGAACGTCATGGCGATCGTGAACCTCGCGCCGAGAAAGCTTGCCGGGATGGAGTCCCAGGGCATGCTTCTCTCCGCGGAGGATGCAGAGGGGAACCTCTCCCTGATGTCAACGTTAAGTGACGGCGTCGCTCCGGGCGCGGGGATCAGCTGATGCAGATCATCGACACACATACCCACTATGATGACGAGGCGTTCGAACAGGACCGGGAGGCCCTGCTCGAATCGCTTCCCGGGAAGGGCATCGAAAAAGTGATCGATGTCGGTGCGACGGTGGACTCCGCCTATGAGGCATTCCGCCTCGCGAAGAAGTGGCCGCATGTCTACTGCGCGCTCGGTGTCCACCCAAATGAGGTCGGGGAGCTGACCGATGAAATCCTGTCGGATTTTGAGAGGCTCTCTGGGGAGCCGAAGGTCACCGCCATCGGGGAGATCGGTCTCGACTATCACCACGAGGAGCCGGGACGAGAGGTGCAGGCGGTCTGGTTCAGGAAACAGATTCAGCTCGCAAGGCGCACCGGGCTGCCCGTCATCATTCACTCCCGCGACGCGGCGCAGGATACCCTGGAGCTCCTGAGGGAAGAGAGGGCAGAGGAGGCCGGCGGCGTGATTCACTGCTACTCCTACAGCCCCGAGATGGCGCAGATTTATGTCAGTATGGGGTTCTACCTCGGAATCGGCGGCGTCGTGACCTATCCGAACGCGAGAAAGCTGAAGGAGACGGTGCAGAGCGTGCCGATGGAGAGAATCCTTCTGGAGACGGACTGCCCGTACCTCACCCCGGCGCCGCACCGCGGGAAAAGGAATTCCTCTCTCTACCTGCCGCACGTCGTGGACGCGATCGCCTCTCTCCGCGGCATGAGCGCACAGGAGGTGATCGACATCACCCGCGAAAATGCACTCCGCTGTTTTCCGAAGCTTAAGAATCCGCAGGAAATTCAGGCAGCGGGATAACAGAGCTCTGCCTGGACCGGGCACTGCCAGGCGGAACAGTTTCTCTCCGGCGCAGCCTGGTCTGGACAGAACAAGATCCGTGCACACGATATCTGAAGGGAGCACGCATGAGCGATCTCTGGAGACCGCAGAACACCCTTGACCTCATCCGGCGGTACGATTTCCGGTTCCGGAAGAAATTCGGCCAGAATTTTCTCATTGATTCCCACGTGCTGGACAAAATTGCGGACGCGGCGCAGATAGATCCGGACGACTGCGTCCTTGAGATCGGCCCCGGGATCGGCACGCTCACACAGGTTCTCGCGGAACGGGCGCGGCACGTGGTCGCCGTCGAAATCGATCCGGAGCTGATTCCGATTCTCTCGGAGACACTTAAGGAGTACAGCAACGTGACCGTGATTCAGGGGGATATCCTGAAGCAGGATATCGCGGAAATCGCTGAGACTTATAACGGCGGAAGGCCGCTGAACGTCACGGCGAATCTGCCGTATTACATCACAACGCCGATCCTGATGAATCTTCTCGAATCCGGCGCGCCGGTGAAGAGTATCACCGTCATGGTCCAGAAGGAGGTCGCAGAGCGGATGCAGGCGGGACCGGGCGGGAAGGACTACGGCGCTCTGTCTCTCTCCGTGCAGTTCTACGCAGAACCTTATCTCGCGGCGAATGTTCCCCCCAACTGCTTTATTCCGCGTCCGAATGTCGGTTCCGCGGTGATCCGCCTCACAAAAAGGAGCGAACCGCCCGTCCGGGTGAGGGACAGGGAGTTTCTGTTCCAGCTGATCCGCGCCGCCTTCAACCAGCGGCGGAAGACGCTTGCCAATGCGGTGAGCCATGCGGGAGTCGGGCAGGTGACGCGTGAGAGGGCGGCGGGAGCGCTGAAGCGCCTCGGGCTCTCCGAGACCGCGCGGGGCGAGGAGCTGAGTCTCAGCGAGTTCGCGGCGCTCTCGGATCTCCTCGGAGGCGGGGAAAAAACGCCGGACAATTCGGGAGGCCCGTCGGCGCCCGGAAGCAATTAAACAAAGCTTCACACAATTTTCAGCGGTTCGAGTGTAAAATAAAAAGGAAATCTTAAAATCCGGCCAGACTGGGGAAGCCCTGGAATCTCGGGCCGGGGGTAAACAAAAATGTCCGGGCCGGAGCCGACGGCAGTCTCTCGGCGTCCGCGCTCCGATCTGCAGCATACAGGAGTTCTTCATGAAGCTATTTTACAGAGCAGCAGCATGCCTTCTCGCGGGAGTCCTGGCCTGTTCTGCCGCGGGGTGCACTGCGACAGGCGTCGGCACTTCACAGGAAAGTGCGGAAGAGGAGGCGGAGGCGCAGAGCGTCGCGGAGGCGGAGGCTGGCACTCCGGTCGATGCGATCAATGCGCTCGATGAGTCGGCGGAGGCCTCAGCGGAGGCAGCGGCCGCAGCGGGGGCGGATTCAGTTCTGCCGCTCTCGCCGGCGGGATCGGACTTCCCGGATATGAACATTGCAGTGCCGACAACCGAGCCGGCGCCCGCCATCATCCGCATCGGAACCAGAAGCTGGATCGTGAAGGACCTTCAGGCCCGGCTCATGGAGCTCGGCTTCATGGACAACGATGAGCCGACGGATTACTATGGCGAGGCTACGGAGGCCGCGGTGAAGATTTACCAGCGGCAGAATAAGCTCACCCAGGACGGAATTGTGGGCACGGAGACCCTGAATGCGATTCTCGATGAGAATGCGCACTACTACACGGCGCAGGAGGGGGATTCCGGCACGGATATCACCGAGCTTCAGCAGCGGCTCTACCAGCTCGGCTATCTCGCTGCGACGAGTAATGTCACCGGAACCTTTGACGCGACGACGCTCGCTGCAGTGCAGAAGTTTCAGCAGATGAACGCACTGGAGCAGGACGGCAAGGTCGGAAGAAAGACGATGGCCCTCATCTACAGCGATGAGGTCAAGCCGAACATGGTCGCCTACGGGGAGAAGAGCGACATTGTCCTCGCGGCGCAAAACCGCCTCCGGCAGCTCGGTTACCTCACGAGCGAGCCGGACGGGAGCTTCGGGCTGGACACCGTCATGGCGATCAAGGAATTTCAGTCCAGAAATGACCTCGTCGTGGACGGCTATCTCGGCCCCGGGACGCGGGAGGCGCTGAACAGCGCGAATGCCCAGCCGTTCGGGCTGGTGCTCGGGGACCAGAGCGACACGGTCACGCGAGTTCAGGAGCTTCTGATCAAGTGGGGCTATCTCCCCTCCGGGTCCGCAACCGGGTACTATGGCGATGCGACGAAGCAGGCGGTCACGGAATTTCAGTCGCGAAACGGTCTCTCCGCGGATGGCTCCGTGGGAGCACAGACCATGGCGAAGCTCACGAGCAATGACGTGAAGAAGCCGGAGAAAAAGGTGAAGCCGACGCAGGCGGCGGGCAGCGGGAACAGCGGAAAGAACAGCTCCTCCGGAAAGAGCGGCGGCGGAAGCAGTTCCGGCAGCTCCGGGAGCGGGTCCTCCGGATCCTCCTACAGCTACTCGGGAGGCGGCTCTGTCGGGGCGCTCTTAAACATCGCGAGCTCGAAGCTCGGCTGTCCCTATGTCTGGGGTGCAAAGGGGCCGAGTGCGTTCGACTGCTCCGGGTTCGTCTACTGGTGCCTGAACCAGGCGGGTGTCGGACAGTCCTACATGACGAGCGGCGGCTGGGCAAGCGGCGGCCGCGGCCGGAGAATCTCGAACTTCGGGGATCTCCAGGCGGGCGATATCATCTGCGTGAGCGGCCATGTCGGGATCTGCGCGGGCGGCGGAACCGTGATTGACGCGAGCTCCTCGAACGGCCGCGTGGTGCACCGCTCCCTGAGCTCCTGGTGGCAGCGGAACTTCATCTGTGGATGGAGGATTTTCTGATATGCACAAATACCTGAGAACCATCGGTTTCTCCAAGATCAGCACGGACCGTGAAACCAGGCAGCTCCTGGATACCCTGCAGGACCGCTGCCGGGGAGAGGCCCGCGTGGTCCGCACCTCCTCCGGAGATTCCTTCTGGGAAATCCGGGCGGTGATGGGAAAAGAGCTCAGTATCGTGATGAGCGGATATGTGGACACGGACGGGAAGCTGGTCCGCGATCACTACATGCCGTACATCGAGGAACAGGACATCAGCTCGGACGTCTACTGCTCGATCGAGCGGCACGTCGACAACGAAGTCTACTCCGGTCTCCTGGATGACGTCCGCGTCGGCATCACCCTCATTTTCCGCCTGAACAACACGGGGGAGTACCTCGAACGGCGGCAGCGCGGTCTGTCCACAAACACGCGCGGCGTCCAGCTGACGGGATTCTGCAGGAACGGGAAGATCCTGCTTCCGATCGTGAAGAACGTTCAGCAGGCGGCGCTCTCCAAGGTCGCTGACAAGGCGCGGGAGCAGATGATCGAGGCAGCGCGGAACGGCGACAAGAATGCCATGGAGACGCTCGCGAACGAAGACATGAACATGTACAACGTGATCTCCAGGCGGATGATGAGGGAGGACATCTACTCGATCGTGGACTCGTGCTTCATGCCGCAGGGAATCGAGTGCGACATCTATGAGATCATCGGGGACATCCTTGAGATTTCTATGCGGAAAAATCTCCTGACGGGGGAGAATCTCTGGGACTTCCTGGTGAAGACAAACGATCTGCCGATACACGTCTGCATCAATGAGGCGGATCTGCAGGGGGAGCCGAAGGTCGGGCGGCGCTTCAAGGGCACGATCTGGCTCCAGGGCAGCGCTGTCTGGGAGAATTAACTGTCTTGCAGATCCAGGCGGCACATGCTATACTGCCAACGGAATATGTCTCTGTAGCTCAGCAGGATAGAGCGTCCGCCTCCTAAGCGGAAGGTCGTGCGTTCGAATCGCATCAGGGACATTCCTTTTAAGGCGCGGAAGGATTCTTTCGAATTTCTCCCGCGCTTTTCTGTTTTTGAATAAATAGGCTCAGGATTTTGCAGCAAATGGAAAGCTCAAATCAACGCGGCGTTATACCGCCACAAATCTTGAATTTTTTTTGATTTGTGGCTCAACATATGAGATAACGCATGAGGAGCGGTGAATTATGTACATTATAAGAGAACGTTATTTATCAAAGATCCGTCCGTTTTATGATGTTGACCTCATAAAGGTACTTACTGGAGTCCGCCGATGCGGGAAGTCAGTATTGCTTACGCAGATTAAAGACGAACTGATCGGCAAAGGAATCGATGAGGCTCACATTATAGAAGTGAATTTTGAAGATATTAGTTTCGAAAAAATCCGCACTGCCACTAAGTTGGACGCTTACATTAAAGAGAAAATTCAGGATAATGATAAGTACTATATTTTCCTGGATGAAGTTCAACATGTAAGAAATTTCGAAAAGGTGCTGACTTCATTCAGGGCAACGCTGAATTGCTCGCTTTTTGTAACCGGAAGTAATTCCAAAATGCTTTCAGGCAAAATGGCATCATTGCTTGTAGGAAGATGCATCGAGTTCAGGGTCATGCCGTTTTCCTTCAAGGAAGCAGTAGAATACCTGCAACTTACCGGTAAACAAGTGAATCCAGACGAGCTGATATACGATTATATCAACTGGGGCGGCCTTCCTCTTCGTTTCTCGTTTGAACGGGAAGCTGATATCAAAGCGTATATCGAACAGACGTATCATGGTATTATCGACAGGGATATCATAACAGAGAAATCAAAGGTCAGCCGACAAAAATTCACGAAGTTTTCCGATTATGTGATGGCAAATGCAGGCAAGGAATTTTCCAGCAAAAGCATCGAGACCTATTTTGCTGTAGAAAACGATGAGCATTTTGAGAAAAAAGCCATATACCGGTATCTTGATAAGATGGAAAAGGCTTGTTTAATCAGCAGGGTGAAGCGGTTTAATATCGTTGGAAAACGTGCGATGTCATATGTAGAAAAGCAATACGCTGTCGATACTGGATTTCGCATGGTAAACACAAACCTTGTGAATTTTGAAGACACGTTTTTCCTTGAAAACATCATATTCAATGAATTAGTATCCAGAGGATATGAAGTGTTTACCGGAAAGACATATAAGGGAGAAGTTGATTTCGTGGTAATCGACGGCAGGAAGAAGTGCTTTATTCAGGTTGCCTATTATTTACATAGTCCGGAAACCATTCAAAGGGAATTCGGTGCTTTCGCCCCTATCAGTGATGCGGCTCCCAAATATGTGCTGTCACTGGACCGGTTTGACTATTCCCGGGACGGAATCGGCCATATAAATATTGTTGATTTCCTGATGGAGCGAAAAAATATCACCCTGAACTAAGCCACAAACCGAGAAAAATTATGAATTTGTGGCGATATGATGATCGCGTCGATGGTAACAGGAACAGATTATACTGTGTTGATATCTCGTTGCATTTCCTGTCACAGGCTTGTATCCGGTTGACATCTGACTTGTAAAAAAACTTGATATTCCTTAGTTTTCCTTGCATCAGACGTCACGGCGTTTATACCTCCCGGGCTAACTCCTAAGCGGAAGGTCGTGCGTTCGAATCACATCAGGGACGTTACCTGTAAAAACGTGGAAGGATTGATCCAAAATTCTCCCACGCTTTTATATCATCTAATCATTTCAGATTCCGATTAGATGACTGCTAATAAAACAGGGTGTTTTTCTAACGGGCAGATTCGTCCCGAAATGAACCGCCTGCTAAAAATGGCGTAAGGTTCCACGATTACCTGTGCACACTGCTGTTTTCTGTGGATAACCTGTAGTTGTTTGATGGTAAAATGTGAAAAATAGGAATGCGGACGATTTGAAACCTTCCGTGGATTGCTAATGACATTAGAAAATCCGGTAGAGAGACTTTGGATTTCTAAAATCAAGCGCCAAAATTAGAGAGGCTGACAAATCGGAATTTATGAAAGGTATCAAATATATGAAACAGTACATTGTTGATGCGTTTACAGATCAGGTGTTTCATGGAAATCAGGCGGCTGTCTGTGTTCTGAAAAAGTGGCTTCCAGAAGAGCTGATGATGAATATCGCTATGGAGAATAATTTTTCTGAGACAGCCTTTGTAGTCAAAGAAGGGGATAAATATCATCTTCGCTGGTTTACGCCAGGAGGAGAAATTGACCTCTGCGGACATGCAACACTTGCGACTGCTTATGTCCTTTTCCGGTTCTTCATCCCAAAGGAAGAAAAAGTGATCTTCAATACACTTAGCGGAGATCTGATTGTGACAAAAAATGGTGACCTGCTGGAAATGGAGTTTCCGGCGTATCAGCTCAAAAAAGTGGAGGTGACCAGGGAGATGTCAGATGCCATCGGTGCTGTACCGCGGGAAGCATATATGGGAAGGGATCTGCTCTGTGTGCTGGATGATGAATCTGTGGTTCGTAATCTCTCACCGCAAATGGACAGAGTAAAGAAACTTGATGGACTCCTTCTGCACGTGACGGCACCAGGAAAAGATGTTGATTGTGTGTCAAGAAGTTTTGCACCGAAACTGAATGTAACGGAGGATCCGGTTTGTGGGTCCGGGCACTGCCATATCATTCCATACTGGGCCAAAAAACTTGGAAAAAATGAAATGATAGCTTATCAGGCATCAAAACGCGGAGGAACACTGTACTGCAGAATGGCTGGTGACAGGATCTTTCTGGCTGGAAAGGCTGTACTGTTCAGCCAAGGTAATATTTTAGCACAAGAATAGTCAGATTCCGGTTTGACGTTCTCCTGAACAATTAAATATTGATATCTTACATAGCCCCGTGGTGACAATGCTCATCACGGGGCTTTTGTCGTCTCCGGGGTAACCCGGGGCGGGACAAATACATGGAGGGTATCAAGGTGAGAAACAAAATAAGGCGAAAAACAATCGTGATCGACGGCATTCGTTACTTCGCGGATAAGCCGGAAAACTGCCGCAACTGCTTTTTCTGGAAAAACCGTAAGGTCGGCTGCATTCTTGGCAGGGAAAACTGCTATTACCTCGCAGAGGTGATCAAGACCGAGCAGGAAAAGAAGTGCGAAAACTGCTGCTATGCCAAAGACAGAGCCTGCGTGAGCGCTGTCTGCTACAAAGAGCTGAACAGATGGCTGATTGTAAACCGAAAACTGAGAGAGAAAGAAGGTGCGGTTAATGCGTAATCAGGATGAAAGATTCCGTTATTATGAGAACCTGTGCCGGAAGGCAGAGAAAAAAATGGATAAGGCGCCAATGAGCTGCGCACGTTGTCCATACCACAGGGAGGATTTCCGGTACCGCACCTGCCTTTTTACAAGATGTCCATTTAGACGGTCCGAGAATGTATTTCGAAAACGGCCGTTGAAAAGAGAAAGAATCCCAGGAAGCGGGGTGACTTGAATGCATGTTTGATTATTTTTATGGTGCGCAGGCAGAACAATTCTCGTTCTATCGCGTACCCAAAGTTCTCTTTACGAAGGAGCAGTTCAAAGATCTCTCCTCGGAGGCGAAAATTCTGTACGGCATCATGCTGGATAAACTGGATCTCTCCGTCAAGAATAACTGGACAGATGATCAGGGCCGTGTGTATATCATCTACACCATCGAGCAGATCATGCGGGATTTGTGCTGCGGAAACAAGAAGGCCGGGCAGCTCCTTCAGGAACTGGAGGAGAAAGCAGGACTTATTGAGAGAAAGCGGCAGGGACTTGGCAAGCCGAACCTGATTTTTATAAAGAACTTCATCAGCAATGTGGATAACTCTGTGGAAAGACATTTCAAGAAGTGTCAAAACGACACGTCTGGAAGTGTTCTTCCGACATCTCCGGAAATGTCAAAACGACACGGAATCAATACTAATCATAACTATACTGATTTAAACGACACTAATCCTATCTTATCCGGGAATGATACGGAAGGGATGCGGGAACGAGCACGATATGAGGAGTATTTCCGGGAATCTCTGAGTATTGATATCCTGCTTCATGACAATCCTTGTGAGAAAGAGACCATTCTTGGAATTCTAGACTTGATTATCGATACCGTTTGCAGTCATCGGAAAACCATTCGCATCGCCGGTGATGACAAACCGACAGAAATTGTGAAAAGCAGATTTATGAAGCTGGATCAGAGCCACATGGAATACATTCTGCACTGTCTGCATGAAAATACGACAAAGGTCCGCAACATGAAGCAGTATCTGCTTACTACCCTGTACAACGCACCGACAACAATCAGCTCATATTATCAGGCATGGGTAAACAATGACTTTTATGGACAGAAATGAGGAGGTGATGAACATTGTCTAAAGCCACAGTCATGGCAGTAACGAACCAGAAAGGCGGGACGGGCAAGACCACCACCTGTG
>CACXCJ010000075.1 GCA_902766175.1 uncultured Lachnospiraceae bacterium | reverse complement strand
CCCGTTTTACTTTGGTTTGGTTCCTTTGATTCTCTTTAGAATTTCAGGGTTTTGTGTGTACTGTCTGATCTTTGATTTTCAAGGTTCTTCACTGATTTTTCTCAGTGAGCGCAGAAGGAGGGATTTGAACCCTCGCACCGTTATTAGCGGTCTACTCCCTTTCCAGGGGAGCCTCTTCAACCACTTGAGTACTTCTGCTTGCGTACCAGTGCCTGAATCAACAATTCATTCAGTTTTCTGCAGGTCTCTTTCGAGACAGCTTATTCATAATACTTTCATGGCCATCAAAAGTCAACCGCTTTTTTCACTTTTTTTGACCGCTCAGAGCGGAGAGGATGGGATTCGAACCCATGTGCCCCGGAGGGCAAACGGTTTTCAAGACCGCCTCGTTATGGCCGCTTCGATACCTCTCCCTTGTTTCATGCCATGATATTATACTTTCTCAGTCTTTTAAAATCAACAGAAATGTCCGAAAACCGGCGATTTCCTCTAAATTTCCTCCTCAACGGGTTCTCCGAGCGATACCGGTCCGCCAATATACGCCCTGACGATGATCCCGTTCCTCTTCACCACGGTTCCCGTAAGGATTCCGCTCGGTTCCCGGAAGGTGTACGAGAAGGTCCCCTCTGCCATGTCAGCGCAGAGGGCCGAGGCCGCGGAGATTGTGCCTGACGCACAGCTTCCCTCGAAGACAACCGTGTCCGTGGAATAGACCTTCACGACCGGGGTCAGGGTCCGGGCGCCGCGGTCAATGAAGTTTACGCCGACGGCGTCCGCCCGGCGCCCGAGCGTCTCCGCAAAAACAGGCTCTGCCGCCTCAAAGGATTCTATCCGCGGCTTCTGGTTCTCCACTATGAGATGCGCGATTCCGCCGAGGTCCACGAGAACTGCCGGGGCACCGCCGGCCTTGACAGGACGGATAGACGCCGGCACCGGCATCTCCGCCCGCGCTGTATGGTTCTCCCAGTCCACATCGACAAAGGAGCTCCCCTTCATGCCGCTCACTTCCACTTCCACCCGCGGAAGAAAGCCGTGCTCCCGCGAGAGAAGCATCCCGTAGGAGCGCGTCGCGTTCCCGCAGAACTCGCCGCCCATCATCTCCATGCGGCCCATGGCGCCGCACTCCGGCGGACAGAGAAATCCCACCTGCTCCGCCTGATATTCCGGGAGCTGCATCAGGCGCGCCGCAATCGCAGCGCGGTCTTTCTTCTCC
Source organism: uncultured Lachnospiraceae bacterium (assembly GCA_902766175.1). GTDB lineage: Bacteria > Bacillota > Clostridia > Lachnospirales > Lachnospiraceae > Moryella. Next base: position 26,118 of record CACXCJ010000075.1, on the reverse strand, counting down.
ACCGGCGTGATCACAAAAAGCGTGATGTTCCCCGCCGGGTCCGCGCGAAGAAATCTTATCTTCATGCCGAGATCCTCCCTTCCAGAGATCTTGTCCTGTGACTCTGAGCAGCACTCATGTCCTGAGGCTCTGCCCTGCACTCACATCCTGAGATATGCCTCCGCCGCGGCCAGATCCTCCGCCGTCGTGATCTTCAGGTTTCTGTACTCTCCCCTGGTCAGCAGAACGCGGATTTTCCCGAATTCTTCGGCCACCATGACATCATCCGTGATGTCTGTCTTCTTCTCCGGGTGATGCTGCATCTCTTCATAGGCACCGAGAAGGAGAGAAAACCGGAAGCTCTGCGGGGTCTGCATGGCCCAGAGCTCCCTCCGCGGCAGCGTCCCCGCGGAGAACTGCGCCGCGTCCGCGCGGCGGATCGTGTCCTTCACGGGAACCGCTGCGGCGGCTCCTCCGTATTTTTCCGCGTCCCGGAAGGTCCGGGTGATCAATTCCGGGGAAACCAGCGGGCGCGCCCCGTCATGCACAGCAGCATAGTCGCAGGGGCTGTCCCGCAGTGCGAGGAGGCCCGCATAGACCGAGTCATAGCGCTCCCTTCCTCCTTCGACCACGGCCTTCACCTTCGTGAAACCGTATTTTTCGACATATTCCGCGCGGCAGAATGCAGCCTCTCCCGCCGGGACAACAAGAACCAGATCCTCCGCCTCCGTGTCGGAAAATGCCTTCAGGGAATACCAGATGACCGGCTTTCCGCAGAGACTGAGAAACTGCTTCGGTGTTTTCGTCCCCATGCGCCGGCCGTGTCCTCCCGCCAGAATGACAGCTCCCCATCTGCTCATACCGCTCCTCCGATCAGATGCGCTCCGCCAGGCTGCCCACTTCGCCGGACCGATCTTCCGGTTTTCCCCCGGACAGATACTCCGGCTTCTCCCCGAGCTTCAGCCCCGGCATCGCGTTTAAATCGAGCCCGCTGCGGTTCCCGCAGAGAAACTCGTAATACGCGGCGCAGCCGATCATGGCGGCATTGTCGGTGCAGAGAACAGGTGCCGGGTACGTGAGACTCAGCTGTTCGCTCTCACAGCGCTTCCTCATGGCCGCGCGGAGCGCCGAGTTTGAGGCGACACCTCCCGCCATCGCGACCTGCCGCACGCCGTACGCCTTCGCCGCGCGGACCGTGTGATCCACCAGCACATCCACGACCGCCTTCTGGAAGGACGCAGCGAGGTCAGCGGCATTCACCGCCTCTCCTGTCATCCTCGCGTGGTTCAGGTAGTTCAGGACCGCGCTCTTCAGGCCGCTGAAGCTGAAGTCGTACTCCGAGCCGCGCACCTTCGCCTGCGGAAAGACGATCGCGTCCGGATTTCCCTCCCTCGCCTTCTGGTCAATCTTCGGCCCGCCCGGATAGCCCAGGCCGATGCTCCGGGCCACCTTGTCAAACGCCTCTCCGGCCGCGTCGTCCCGGGTGCGGCCGAGAATCCGGAACGAGCCGTAGTCCTCCACAATCACGAGATGTGTGTGTCCGCCGGACACAATGAGGCAGAGAAACGGCGGGACCAGGTCCTTTTTCTCGATGAAGTTCGCGCAGACATGGCCCTCGATGTGATTCACCCCGATCAGCGGCTTGTCCGCCGCCCAGGCAATTGCCTTCGCTGCGGAGACGCCGATCAGGAGCGGCCCCACGAGACCGGGACCGCAGGTCACGCCCACCGCCGTGAAGTCCCTCAGCTCCATGTGCGCTTCGAGAAGTGCCGCCTCAATCACCTGATTGATCTTCTCGATGTGCTTTCTGGAAGCGATTTCCGGGACCACGCCGCCGAACAGAGTGTGCGTCGCGATCTGAGAGTAAATGATGCTTGAGAGGACCTCCCGGCCGTTTTTCACGACTGCGGCAGCCGTCTCATCACATGAGCTCTCGATTCCAAGAATGTAGATATCCTTCTTTTCTTCCATCTCCGTCTATTTATCCGATTCCTCAAAATCCAGCTGTACGCTCCATCCGTCCTTCGCGGCCTTCGCCTCCGGGAAGATGCGGCGCACTTCCTGCATGTACTCCTCCGGGTGGTTCAGAGACGGGCTGTAGTGCGTGAGCCACAGCTCCTTCGGCTCCGCCTTTTTTGCGAGCTCCGCCGCCTCGTACATGGTCATGTGCTTATACTCCCGTGCCTTCGCCTGCTTGTCAGGCTCGCCGTACATGCCCTCGCAGATCATGAGATCCGCTCCGGCAGCATACTCCGCGATCACCGGGACCGGGCGCGTGTCCGTAGTGTAGACCACCCTCAGGCCCTTCCGCGCGCCGCCGAGCACCATGTCAGGCGTGAAAACGTGGTCCCCCTCACGGATGGTCTGCCCCTTCTGAAGAGGGTTCCAGTATTTCAGCGGGATCCCCTGCGCCCTCGCGCGCTCCGGGTCAAACCGCCCCTTTCTCGGAATGGAGACCGCGTAGCCGTAGCACGTCACGTTATGATTCACGCGGAAGGTATCCACCGTAAAGGGGCCGAGCTGATGCTGCTCCCTGTTTCCGGAATATTCCAGAAACGTGATCGGAAACGGCAGCTCCGGCGCGATGGTCCGGAGCGCATTCGCCACCCGCTCCAGCCCCCTCGGACCGGCCATCAGAAGCGGCTCCGTCCGCTCCGCATTTCCCATTGTGAGAAGCAGACCCGGCAGGCCGCTGATATGATCCGCGTGATAATGCGTGAAGCAGATAAAGTCGATCTGCTTCGGGCTCCACCCCTTTTTCCGGAGCGCAACCTGCGTTCCCTCCCCGCAGTCAATGAGAAGCGAGGAGCCGTCGCAGCGCGCCATCATCGAGGTGAGGAAACGGTAAGGGAGCGGCATCATCCCGCCGGTCCCGAGAAGACAGATATCCAGCATTCCCAATCCTTTTCCGTACAGAAAGACACGCCGCCGCAGAAGCGGCAGCTTAATCCTTCGCAATTTTTCGGTTCCAGTAAATCAGCGCATCCTCGACAGGGCTCCGGTAGTAATTTTTCCGCCGCCCCTCGACCTGAAAGCCGTGCGCCTCATAGAGCCGGATCGCCGGGACATTGCCCGGCCGCACCTCGAGCGTCGCAGAAACCGCCCCGTGCTCCCGCATATCCCTGAGACCGGCTTCCAGAAGCATTGTCCCGATTCCCCGTCCGCGGAATTCCGGCGCGGTGCAGATCCGCATGAGCTCGGCTTCGTCCCCGATCACGCGGACATTCTCATACCCGGCCGCCGCCCCGTCAAGAAACGCGACGCGGCAGTAATCCATGCCGCTTGTGAGAAGCTCAGACACGATGTGCGTGGACCAGGCATCCGGGAAACAGCGCTCCTCCATCCCGGCTACGGCGGAAATGTCCGCGTCTGTCATGATACGGATTTCCAGCCCCGCCGCCTGCGCACGGGCTTCTCCGCGGACGAGCTCGCTGCGGGCCTCCGTGCCCGCAGGTTCCCCGCGTCTCTTCCCCTCCGCGCTCTCTCCGCGCATCTCCATGCTCATCGATCCTTCACGCGCGGTGCGATTCCTGCCGCGAGGGCCTTCTCCTGATTCAGTCGCACCGCCTCTTCCCTCTCGCGCTCCGCCTGGCTCAGTCTCAGGTAGAACGGCACGAAATCCGCCGCCTTCACGCACTCCCCGGCGGCAAGCATTCTCTCGCCGAGCGCGCCGACCGAGGCCGCGCGCTGCCTGCTCTGGTGCGCAGGAGCAAAAAGGTACGGAACCGTGAGGCGCTTCTCGGCGGCCTCCCGGATCACCGGCACCCCGTCCCCGAGAAAAATGGCCCGCTCCTCTCTGCCGCAGAGCTCCCTGATCAGATCCTCTGCCGCAATGGCGCGCGCCTCGGTGAGAGGCTCCAGCTCCTCCCGGCAGTGGTAGAGGGCGTTGTAGACCTGCCCGCGCCGCGCGTCCATGACCGGACAGAGCAGCGCATCGGATCCCCAGAAATTATAGGCAAGGGCGCCGAGCGTGGGAACGCCGATCAGCGGAATCCCGAGGGCGAGCCCGATCCCCTTCGCCGTCGCCGCTCCGATCCTGAGGCCCGTGAAGGAACCGGGACCGGAGGAAACTGCGACCGCATCAATCTCCCTCTTGTCGAGCTGCACCATCCGGCAGATCTCGTCCACCATCGGAAGAAGCGTCTGCGAGTGCGTCTTCCGGTCGTTCACCGTATACTCCGCCGTCAGGATGCCGTCTGTGACGAGCGCAGCCGATGCCGTGAGTGACGCACTTTCTATCGCCAAGATTTTCAATTCCGCTTATCTCCCTCCGTGCACGTGCCGGACGGCGCAGCGCTGTTTTCTGGCACAGCGCTCTCTGATTTCCAGCCGACCGGCCCGGCCTCTCCATCCGCCGCCTTTTCCCTGTCCTCCCGGAGACCGCTCACCGTGATCCGCCGGTAGTCAAAGCCCTTCTCCAGGTTTTTCTCGATCCGGACATGCACCGCATCCCCGGGAATGATCTCCTTCACGCGGGAAGCCCACTCGACAAGGCTCACGCCGTCCCCGTAGAAGCAGTCCTCGAACCCGATCTCATACATTTCCTCCGGATCCTCGATCCGGTAGACATCAAAATGCCAGAGCGGCAGCCGGCCGCCCTCGTATCCGTGCAGAATCGTGAACGTCGGACTCACGATCGGCTCCGTAATTCCGAGCCCGCGCGCAAAGCCGCGCGCGAACACGGTTTTTCCGGTCCCGAGATCGCCGTCCAGGCAGATCACGGTACCGGGACTTACCTTTCCAGCGAGAGCAGCGGCGAAATCCTCCGTCGCCTGCTCCGAATTTGTCTCGAAAACCATCCGCTCACACCGCCGCGCGGATCATCTTCACGATTCCCGGCACCCTTGCAGCCGCTTCCGCATATGCCTCCTCGGTCATCTCCCCGGTGAGAAGGCCGAATTCCTTCTCTCCGTCGAGATGCAGGATCTTCGCGCCGCCGAGCGCGGCGCTCGCCATTCCCTCCGACTCTCTTCCGCTTCCGGACACCCGGACAAAGAAGCGGCCCTTTCTCTTTTCAAGCGGCATCGGGGAGAGCGCTCCCTCGTGCCAGCCGAACGGAACATTTTCCTCTCTGTGCTTCGCAATCTCAATGATGTCCGCCACGACTGCGCTCGCGGTCGGAAGCTTTCCGGCTCCGGCGCCGTAGAGCATGGTCACGCCCAGTGTATTGCCGCGGATCAGAACCCCGTTGAACACATCGCTCACGCCGCAGAGCGGGCTCTCCTCCGGGATCAGCTCCGGGGCGACGAGGAGGGAGATGCCGTCCCTCGCGCGGACCATGGAGCCCACCAGGCGGATCGACGCGTGCAGGCTCTCCGCGTAGCGGAAATCGACCGGCTCAATCTTCGTGATTCCCTCCGTGTGGATCTTCTGGTAGTCGATCTCCCTGTCTGTGACGAGAGACGCGAGGATTGCGATCTTCCGGCAGGTGTCGTACCCCTCGACGTCTGCCTCGGGATTTCTCTCCGCGTACCCGAGCTGCTGTGCCTCCTTCAGGACGTCCGCAAACTCAGAGCCCTCCCGGCTCATCTTTGTGAGGATGTAGTTGGTCGTGCCGTTCAGGATGCCGGTGATTTCCTCAATCTCCTGGCCAGCGTAGCCCGTGTAGAGAGTGCGGATCAGCGGGATTCCGCCGCCGACGGACGCCTCGAAGAAGAAGTTCCGGTGCATCTCCCGTGCGGTCTCAAGAAGATCTGTGCCGTGGGCCGCAACCAGCGCCTTGTTGCTGGTCGTGACATGCTTCCCCGCAAGGAGGCAGGACTTCACGAACTCATACGCCGGCTTCGTTCCTCCCATGGTCTCCACGACGATGTCGATCTCCGGGTCCTCCACGATGTCCTTGATATCCGGAGTCACCAGCTTCTCAAAGGGCTGTCCCGGAAACTGCCGGAGGTCCAGAATCCGCTTCACGCGGATCTCCTGCCCGCAGGCCTCCCGGATCTCCTTCTGGTTCCTCTCGATCACCTCATAGACACCGGAACCGATGGTCCCACACCCCAAAATCGCTGCATTCATCATTTCCGCTCCTCACTCTCTCGCCTGAATTTTTACATCCTTCACGCCGTCAATCGACTCCATCTGATCGAGCATGTCGGACAGATTTCCTGTTTCCTCAAGAACTTCAACGGACAGGGACACGCCCGCGAGACCATTCACCGGAATGGATTGGTGAATCGTCATGATATTTGCGTGGAAGCGCGCCACGACCGCGATGAGATCGGCAAGCAGCCCCGGCTCGTCGAGAATCTCGATGGAGAGCGTGAGCATTCTCCCCTTGCTCCCCTCGCTGAACGGGAAGATGTCATCCTTGTACTTATAGAATGAGCTGCGGCTGATTCCCGTCCGGTCCGCCGCCTCCTTCACCGTCATCTTCCGGTCGGCGTTCAGAAGCTTTTTCGTCTCCACAACCCTGAGAAGAACCTCCGGCACCGCCTTGCTGCGGACCACATAATATTTTCCTTCTTCCATGTGTGCGCCCTCTGAATACATGTGTCGCTGTCTTGCGTATTCTACCATGGAGAAAAAGAAAAAGCAAGGGCCCCCTCAGAGGCCCTCAGCGCAGGAATTATTCCGAGTCCCCGCCGCCCTTCATATCCGGGCACCCGAGACTCTTCCAGGTAAGATAAGCCGTGATGAAGTCATCGATCGCGCCGTCCAGGACCGCATCCACATTGCCCGTGGAATACCCCGTGCGGTGATCCTTCACCATGGTGTAAGGCTGCAGGACATAGGAGCGGATCTGGCTTCCCCAGGCGATGTCCTTCACGTCGCCGCGGATCGCATCCGCCTTCTCCTCCTCCTTCTGCTTCTCGAGAAGATAGAGCTTCGCCTCCAGCATCTGCATCGCCTTGTCCTTGTTCTGGAACTGGCTGCGCTCGTTCTGGCACGTCACCACGATGCCGGTCGGAAGGTGGGTGATGCGGATGGCGGACGAGGTCTTGTTGATATGCTGGCCGCCGGCGCCGCTTGAGCGGTAGGTATCAATTCTCAGATCGTCCGGGTTGATGTCGACGTGGATGTCGTTCGTGAGCTCCGGCATCACGTCGCAGGAGACGAAGGAGGTCTGCCGCTTCCCGGCCGCGTTGAACGGCGAGATGCGGACCAGGCGGTGCACGCCGTGCTCGCTCCTGAGCCTTCCGTAGGCATTCTCTCCGTTCACCTGGATCGTCACCGACTTGATTCCGGCGACGTCGCCGTCGAGGAGGTCAAGGACCTCCACGGAATACCCTCTCTGCTCCGCCCAGCGCGTGTACATGCGGTAGAGCATGGAGCACCAGTCGCTCGACTCCGTGCCGCCCGCCCCCGCGTTCAGGCGGAGGATCGCATTGTTCGCGTCGTACTCTCCCGTGAGGAGCGTCTCCTCCTTCAGCTCGTTGAGGTTTGAGGTAAACTCCTCGTACATGGAGCGGATCTCCGGGACGAGATCCTCATCATTCTCCTCGTTCGCGAGCTCGATCATGTCGTTCAGGTCCTGATAGGCGCTCTCAAGCTTTCTGTAGCGCTCGACCGTGTCCTTCAGGCTCTTGTTCTCCCGCACAATCTTCGTCGACTGCTCCGGATCCTCCCAGAAGCCGGGCTCCTCCATCATCCGGTCGAGCTCCGCGATCCGCTTCTCCTTGTTTTCCAGGTCCAGAGAGTCGTGCACCTCGCGGAGCGGCTTCTCGCAGGTGGAAAGCGTGTATTTCAGGTTATCTAATTCGACCAAGTTTCTCCCCCTTTTACAGTTCGACCGGCTTGTCGCCGCCCGCGGGACCGTTCTGCAGGCTGTAGAGCTTCCGGCCATGGCACTGCTTGAACTTCTTTCCGCTGCCGCACGGACACGGGTCATTCGGGTAGATCTTCTGGACCTTCCGCGTGACCGGCTTTTTCTGAAGCGACTCGTCGCGGTTCGTGCCCGTCACCTTCGCCGCCGGCTCTCTCTCCACCTTCTGCTCGACGCGCAGGTGCGTGAGAATCCGGATTGTATCCGCCTCGATGCCGCGCTCCATCTCCTCGAACATGTCGTAGGCTTCCATGCCGTACTCGACCAGCGGATCTCTCTGGCCGTACGCCTGCAGGCCGATTCCCTGGCGCAGCTGCTCCATGTCATCGATGTGGTTCATCCACTTCTGGTCGATGACCTTCAGAAGAATGATTCTCTCCACCTCGCGGATCTGGTCCGGATTCGGGAACTCCGCCTCCTTCGCCTCGTAGAAGTGCGTCGCCTCCTCCTTGAGCTTCTGCATGAGCTCATTCTTCTTCATATCCGCCATGTCCTCCTGATAGAAGACCGGCTGCATCGGGATCTCGGAGATGAGCTGCTTGTTCAGTTCCTCATAGTCCCACTTGTCCGCGGTCACCGCGTCGGAAACCGAGTGGTCCACCGCGCGCTCCACGACGTTGTTCAGCATCTGCATGATGGTCTCGCGCATGTTTTCTCCGTTCAGGACCTTGTTCCGCTCGGAGTAGATCACCTCGCGCTGCTCGTTGTTCACCTCGTCGTACTTCAAAAGCTGCTGGCGGATGCCGTAGTTGTTTGTCTCGATCTTGATCTGCGCCTTCTCGATGGCGCTGGTCAGCATCTTGTGCTCGATCTGCTCGCCCTCCGGGACGCCGAGCGCGTTGAACATCTTCATGAGGCGCTCGGACCCGAAGAGGCGCATCAGGTCGTCCTCGAGGGAGATGTAGAACCTCGACTCGCCCGGGTCTCCCTGACGTCCGGAACGGCCGCGCAGCTGATTGTCGATCCGCCGCGCCTCATGCCGCTCGGTGCCGATGATCTTCAGGCCCCCGAGCGCGCGCGCCTCATCGTCCAGCTTGATATCGGTGCCGCGGCCCGCCATGTTCGTCGCGATCGTGACTGCGCCGTGCTGTCCCGCCCCGGCGACGATCTCCGCTTCCTTCTCGTGGTACTTTGCGTTCAGAACGGTGTGTGGAATGCCCTCCCGCTTCAGCATGGCGGAGAGCATCTCCGAGGTCTCGATTGTGATGGTGCCGATCAGGACCGGCTGCCCCTTCGCGTGCGTCTCCTTGATCTCCCGCACGACCGCGTCGAATTTCTCGCGCTTCGTCTTGTACACCGCGTCGTTGTGGTCGATGCGCTGCACCGGCTTGTTCGTCGGGATCGCGATGACGTCCATGCTGTAGGTGCTCCGGAACTCCTGCTCCTCGGTCATCGCCGTACCGGTCATGCCGGCTTTCTTCCGGAACTTGTTGAAGAAGTTCTGGAAGGTAATCGTCGCGAGCGTCTTCGACTCGCGCTTCACGTTCACGTGCTCCTTCGCCTCGATCGCCTGGTGCAGACCGTCGGAGAAGCGGCGTCCCGGCATCACGCGGCCGGTGAACTCATCCACGATCAGGACCTCATCGTCCCGGACAATGTAGTCCTTGTCCCGGTGCATGAGCTCCTTTGCGCGGAGCGCAAGGATGATGCAGTGCTGGATCTCCAGGTTCTCGGGATCGGAGAAGTTTTTCAGGTTGAAGAACTTCTCCACCTTAGAGACACCCTGGGCAGTGAGGTTCACGGTCTTGTCCTTCTCGTCGACGATATAATCGCCGGTCTCCGTGATCTCCTCCCCCATGAGGGCGCCCATCTTCGTGAACTCGCCGCTCGCCTCGCCGCGCTGGAGCTGGTTTGCGAGAACGCTGCACACCTCGTAGAGCTTTGTGGACTTTCCGGACTGGCCGGAAATGATGAGCGGGGTGCGCGCCTCATCGATCAGGACGGAGTCCACCTCGTCGATAATGCAGTAGTCGAGATTCCGAAGCACCTGCTGTTCCTTGTAGATCGCCATGTTGTCCCGCAGGTAGTCGAATCCGAGCTCATTGTTCGTGACATAGGTGATGTCACAGAGATACTGTTCCTTCCGGGTCTTCGAGTCCATGCCGTTCAGGACGCAGCCGACCTTGAGTCCCAGGAACTCGTGGACGGAGCCCATCCACTCCGCGTCCCGCTTTGCCAGGTAATCGTTTACCGTGACGATCTGGACGCCCTTTCCCGCCAGGGCATTCAGGTACGCCGGACAGGTGGAGACGAGGGTCTTTCCTTCGCCGGTCTTCATCTCGGCGATCCGGCCCTGGTGCAGGACGATTCCGCCAAGAAGCTGAACTGGGAAATGCTCCATCCCGACCACGCGGCGCGCGGCCTCCCGGACGGTCGCAAACGCCTCCGGCAGGATGTCATCCAGGGTCTCCCCCTCCGCGAGACGGGCCCGGAACTTTTCCGTCTGTGCCCTCAGCTCGTCATCGCTCATCGCCGCCATCTGCGGGCGGAGCTCCTCGATCGCCTTTACCTTCGGCATGATCATCCGGATTTCACGCTCGCTGTGAGTACCAAATATTTTCTCAACTAAATTCATTCAGAATTCTCCCAGATTAAAAAAAGAGCAATTTACAGCCGTTTTATTTTATCACCCGGAAATGCAACCTGCAATGCAGGGCCCTCAAATTCACAGAATGTTAAGGGATGCGGGCGCAGCCGTCTCCGGCTGCCTCCGCCTGCACTGCAAAGCCTGCGCCTGCGGCCCGGGCCGCTGCCGGGGCCACTGCCAGGGCCGCTGCTGGGGCCGCCGCCCCGCAGGCCTGGCGGCGTCTGCCGGATTCCGTCAGTTTTACCACAAGGACTTTCTATTGTCCGCGGAAATATGGTAAAATAAGGATGTCACGAAGATGCTTCGTGATAATACTTCAAGAAGGAGCTGATGCCTATGCGTATCACGATTACCGGAAGAAACATCGAACTCAAGCCAGGGCTTAAAAATCAGGTGAACAAGAAGCTGGGAAAACTCGAGAAGTATTTCACCGAGGAGACGGAAGCGCGCGTCGTCCTGAGCACCGCGAACGGCAGCGATAAAATTGAGGTGACCATTCCGACGAAGACCGGTCTGATCCGTGCGGAGGAAGCCACCGATGATTTCTACGCATCGATCGACCTCGTCGAGGAGGATATCGAGCGCCAGATCAAGAAGTTCAGGAAGCGCCTCATCGACCGGAAGCAGTCCGCTCCGTCCTTCTCCAAGCTCTTTCTTGAGGAGGAGGCAGAAGTCCCGGAGGACGAAATCCGGATTGTGCGCACAAAGAAATTTGCGGTGAAGCCGATGGATGCCGAGGAGGCGTGCCTCCAGATGGAGATGCTCGGCCACAGCTTTTTTGTCTTCGAGAACGCCGAGACAGAAGCGGTCAATGTCGTCTACAAGCGAAACGACGGTAGCTACGGCCTGATCGAGCCCGAGGTCTGAGAAAGCCGGCCGCAGCCGAGGGCAGAAACGATTGCCCCTGAAGGCGCAGGAACCGAGCGCGCCATGTGCTCGAGAGAGTCCAGGGCCGGGGCCGCGCAGCAATTGCTGCGCGGCCCCGGCCCTTCCGTTTTCAAAACCACATCCCTGCGCTCAGATTCCGAGAAGCTTTGCGACCGTCTCCTCCATCTTGTCCGGATCGCACTCGGTGCGGTGCCTGACCTCTGCGGTGCGGATCTCCTCGACCGCCGGCGGAATCGGAATCCCGGCCTTTTCACTCAGGAGATCGATCACCTCCCAGTCGTCAAGCCCGGAGACATCCCCTTGGATTGCACTCATCACGGCCCGGCTGAACTTGAACGGGCTCGCCGTCGAGGCGATGACGGTCTTTGTCTCGTCCCCGGTCTCCTTCCGGTACTTCTCATAGACTGCGGAGGCGACACCGGTGTGCGTGTCGATCACATAGCCGGACTTCTCATAGAGATCCCTGATCCGGGCCGCCACTTCCTCCTGCACGGCGCAGCCGCCCCGGAAATCCACCATGGCATCGCGCATTTTCTGCGGAATCCGGTACTTTCCGGTCTCCTTCAGAAGCCGCATCAGAACGCGGTCCTCCGCGGTGTCGCAGCCGCTCGCGAGGTAGAGAAGCCGCTCCAGGTTGCTGGAAACCAGAATGTCCATGGACGGAGAAGTCGTGATCATGAAATCCCGGTTCTTGTCGTAGACTCCCGTGTTGAAGAAATCCGTCAGGACGTTGTTGTCATTGGAGGCGCAGATCAGCTTGTCCACCGGCAGTCCGCAGTGCTTTGCGAAATAGGCCGCCAGAATGTTTCCGAAGTTTCCGGTCGGGACACAGACATTGATCTTCTCTCCTTCGGCGATCTCGCCGTTTTCGCGGAGCTTCAGGTACGCCCAGACATAGTAGACCACCTGCGGCACGAGCCGGCCGATGTTAATGGAGTTTGCACTGGAGAGCTGGATCTGGTGCTCCGCCAGCATGGCATTGAACGCCTTGTCGCCGAAAATTTCCTTCACGCCCGTCTGCGCGTCATCAAAATTTCCATGCAGCGCGACGACCGCCGTGTTCTCTCCCTTCTGCGTCACCATCTGCAGCTCTTGGAAGCGGCTCACCCCGCCCTTCGGAAAGAAGACGATGATGCCGGTGCCCGGGACGTCCGCGAATCCTGCCATGGCCGCCTTGCCGGTGTCCCCGCTCGTCGCGGTGAGAATCTCGATCTTGTTGGTGACGCCGTTCTTTCTCGCGGCCGTCGTCATGAGGTACGGAAGAATGGAGAGCGCCATGTCCTTGAAGGCGATGGTCTTCCCGTGGAAGAGCTCCAGATAGTAGGCCCCGTCCGCCTTGACAAGCGGCGCCATCTCGGGCGTGTCGAATTTTGCGTCATAGGCACCGGCGATGCAGGCCTTCAGCTCCTCCTCCGTGTAGTCCGTGAGAAAGAGACGCATGACGGCGTAGGCCGTCTCCTGATAGGACTTTCCGATCAGCGTCTCCAGATCAAAATCAAAGGCAGGAATCTCTCCCGGCATAAAGAGGCCGCCGTCCGCGGCAAGTCCGCGGAGGATCGCCTGGGATGCCGTAAGTCCCCTTTCTCCGCCCCTGGTACTGCTGTACAGAATTTCTTTCATCTTCCCCTCCTGTCTTTCACAAGGACATGGATCTTATGAATCACGCGGAAGTCCCCGCGCACAGATATGCTTCGGTTTCGCATGACTATGATACCCCGCACACCTGAAAAATGCAAACAGATCAGCGCCGTGACCCACCGTCCCCGGGTCCGTCTGCTGCCACCCGCTCAATAAATGCACCAGTACATTTCATTCCCCTCGAAGAGGAGCTGCGCATCATGAAACGTATCCCAGTTCTGCGCTGAAAAATATTCCTGCACGGACGGGTCGCTCTCCCCGCGGATGTATTTCGGACCTTCCGACGCAGCGTAGAAGTTAATCAGGGCCACATCACTCCAGGCGCGGTTCTCCGCGCTCGGGTTTAACTTTCTAAAAAAGCGCGGACGGGAATTCTCGGTCAATGCGCCGTCATAATAGACAGAAATGGTATCCACGGTTTTTCCCGATCTCTCTTCATACGACCGGATTCTGTCCAGCACCAGAAGCGCGTCGGCGCGGTCCTTCGCATTCACTCGTATGATATCCCGGAAAACAGCCTGAAAAAAGATCCCTGTTGAGAGAAAAAGCAGGGCGGAAAGGAGCAGGATGGCACGGAGATGGCCCGGCCGGACGCGGTCTGCCGCTGCACCCTCTGCCGCTGCACCCGTTTCGTGAAGATGAAGAAGCAGATAAATCCCCGCAAGACCCGGTGAAGCGCCCAGCGCATAGTAAATCCGAAGCGGAAAATAGTTGACCTGCCCCGTCATATAGGGAGAAAATGCGACAAGAACATTGAGGACAAGGAGCCCCATCAGATCCGGGAACAGCGATCGAAACTCCTCTCTGTACCGGAGCTTTATGATTCCCGCAAACAGGAGAACTCCGGCCGCCAGGGCTGCGAGAGCCAGCAGTAAAAGGGAGGAATGGCGGATGGCAAAAGACAGCACCCGCTCAAAAAACGGAGAGCCATTCACGGCATCGTCCGCATATTTCCGGCTTCCGAAGAGAACACTTGTGAAAACCACGTTGATCCCCATCGGGATACCCCACAAAAACACAATCCCGGCAAGCTGCTTCAGTAAGGCAGAAAATGAACCGGATTTCTCCGCCGCGCACTTTTCCGCGCTCTTCCCTTCTCTCTTCCCCGCGTCCTTTCCTGCGCTCTTCTGCCTCCGGAAATCCGAGATCACAAATGGCAGAAGGACCGAGACAAACAGCGCGGCCGTGCTCTGATAGAGGAAACAGGAGGCAAGCAGCACGCACTCCGTCACAAGAATCGACCGGATCCGATTTTCCGGCCGCGAAAGCAGTTTCCGGCAGAGGTAAGCCGCGGACACCGCCAGAAACATGGACAGGCACATGGCTCCCACCTCGAGGAACTGATAAAATCCGATCAGCAGAGGATTACAGATCGTGATCACGCAGACAAGGATCTCTGTGAAGCTGTGCCGGCCCGTGTACTGCACCAGAAGGGAGTACACAAGCGCTGCCGCAAGGATCGTGAATCCAGCAGCTGAGAGATAGGAGAGGTAATAAATTTCTGAAAACGTGAGATGCAGCTTCTCGATCACAAGATACAAAAGCCCGGTCAGCACCCTGCCGTTCCGCAGCACCATATCTTTCCACGCCGTGCCGGGCGCTGACATCATTGTGGAGTAGGTGTCCACCTCAAGAAGCGGCTGCGTCAGTATGGGGCTGAGTAAGAGAACCGTCAGAAGCGCGATCACCAGAAGCGGATGAATCGGAACCGGGGCGGCGCGGTTTGTCCTGTTTTTCATCATCATAGGAAATGAGGTCTGGCCCTCCTGTGCCCTGTGGTCTCCCGCGCGGTCCTGCGGGCGGCGCAGTACGTCAGGCAAAGAGCCGCTGCGCACTCGAAAAGAATTCCGCAGAGGAAGAGGTGCCGGAGCGCCTGCGCAGAGCCGCTCAGGACGCCGTTCTGCAGAAGGGTGCCGCTTCCCGCGGCCGCACTCAGGCCGGCGTAGAAAATGCTGACCGGAGAGAGCAGGGTCCAAAAGCCGTCAGGCGTCCCCCCGTTCCGGATGCTGCTTGAGAGAAAAAGAATCAGGAACGGCCCGAAGAACAGAAGCACCTCCACCGCGTACGTCACTGCCACCGCGGTGCTGGTCCGCGCCGAGCACGCGGAGAAAAAGAGCCCGAGGCTCCCGGCAAAGAGCGCCGCCGCGAGGCACCCCGCCATGAGAAGCAGAAGATCCGGAAACCGCACGCCGCCGTACAGGAGAACCGCCGCAAAGGGCGGCATGGAGCAGAGAAGGATCTCCAGCGCATCGGAGAGCGCCGACTGAAGAATCCCGACAGAAAGATCCATCGGCGTGATCGGCGTCGTGAGGACGAGGTCCATGGTCCCCCGCTCTCTCTCTCCGCTGATCCCCGCCGCGGTGCGCGCGGGAATCAGGGCGCAGATCCCTGCGAATTCCACCCAGGAGAGCGTCCGGAATATTTCCAGAAACGACTGGTACTGAAGCTCGCCGGTCTGCGCCGCCTCATGGAACGTAAAAAGCATCGAAAGAAATGCCACCGCGGAGAGGAGGGCGGCAAACACGGTCACGGACACCGCGGACCGCCTGTTCCCGGCCGCGATCCACATCTCCCGCTCATAAATCGGATTCCTCATCATCATTGTCAAGAATCACCCTTTCTCTGTTGTCGGACGTCATTTTCAGGAAGAAGGACTCCAGGCTCCCAGGCTCCCGCATGAACCCGTTCACCGGAATTTCCGCCTCGATCAGATCCCGGAGGAGAGCTGCCTCCTCCTCTCCGCCGCCCTCAAACTCGAGGCTGAACGTCTTTCCCGAGCGCATCACGGAGCGCACATAGGGATTTCTCCTGAAGATTCCCATCGCGGTCTCCTCGCCGCTCACGACGGAAATCTTCAGCGGATTGGAGTGCTCGATCTTTGCGAGGATCTCGGAGACCTCCCCCGTCACCTTCACCCTTCCGTCCTCCAGAATGCCGATATCCGTGCAGAGCTCGGAGAGCTCGGAGAGAACGTGTGAGCTCAGGACAATGGTCTTTCCGCTCTCGCAGAGCTCTCCCAGAAGCTCCCGGACGGAAAACCTGCTTCCCGGGTCCAGACCGCTGGTCGGTTCGTCCAGGAGCAGGTACTTCGGGTCATGAATCAGCGCCCGGGCGATGCTGAGCCTCTGCTGCATGCCGCGTGAGAGCGCAGCGGTCTCCCGCCCCGAGAGATCCGCCATGCCGACTCTGTCCAGAAGCTCCTCGCAGCGGACGCGCGCGTTTCTTCCCCGGTACCGGTAGGCGGACGCAAAAAATTCGAGGTACTGAAGCACGGTGAGATTCTCGTATGCCCCGAAGGTGTCCGGCACAAAGCCAATGAGAAAGCGCGCCTCCGCTGGCTCCTGGAGAAGGTCCAGGCCGTCCGCAGAGATCTGCCCCCGGTCCGGCGCGAGAAGTCCCGCCGCAATCCGGAGCAGCGTCGTCTTTCCCGCGCCGTTCTGCCCCATGAGGCCGAAGAGCGAGCCGTCCTCCACCTGAAGGGACAGGCCCTTCAGCGCGCGGACAGAACCATAGGATTTTACCAGGTCCCTGATTTCCAGCATCAGTACTCCTCTCCGATCACGGTCAGCATCGGAAGCGCCATGTCAAGCCGGTCAGACGTCTGCCCCGAGGTCTCCGCATAGCGCACCATCAGCGTGTTTCCCGGGGAAAGGTACTGCCGCAGCTCCGACGATGAAAACTCGCGCTTCTCCGGCTCAATGTCGTCGAAGCCTCCGGTGACGTAATTATAGAAGGAGATGGTCCCGCGGAAGCTGCTTGCGCCCTCTTTCTCCGTGCCGTCAAACAGCGGGTCTGCCTCCTCGATGCGGACATTCTTCACCCGGATGTCGTTTCCGAGGGAGTAGTTCAGCACCACCGGTTCGCCGGGATAGAAGGAGTTTGTCTGGTAGAGATAGTCCCCGCTCAGGACCTCCGGCGCGCTGCTCAGCGCGGACCTGCTGACTTCGTCCCCGTACCGGTTGTCCACAGAGGCCGTGCTCGTGGAAAGCGTCATGCCGAAATTCTTCAGGCCGGCGCCGATCAGCGGCGCCCCCGCGCCGCGCTCTGAGGCATCGCTTCCGCTGCCCTGCGCATCGCTCCCGCTTCCCGGCGCCTTCTTCCCGCTGCCCGGCGCACCGCTCCCCGCACTGCCGCCTCCGCTGCTCCGGCCCTCCTCCGCGAAGCCGATCACGCGGGCGTCCTGCTGGTAGCCGGTATTCATCGACTGCAGGTAGAAGGAGAGAAAATTCGCGCGCTCCAGGGAAATGAGGTGCGCGTCTCTGTCCGCCGTGCTGTCGTAGACGCCGCAGAGGAACGCGGCCACCGTGTAGGTATTGTTCAGCGGGATGTGGTAGAGAATCTGCTCGTCGATGTTCACCGTCTCACCGGCGTCGAGCGTCCCGAGCGGGATCATCTCCCCGTAGAGAATTACCGCCGCGTTCGTCACCGTGTACGGGGAACTGTTTGTGATCTCTCCGCTCAGGCTGTCCCCGAAAAGCGAGAGCTCGCCGGTAAAGCCCTCCTCGTCCGTATTCTCCTTCTCCGAGCGGAGCAGGAAGAAACGGGAGCTGAATGCGGTGTCATTGTCCGCGGAGATGATCTTCCTGTCTCCCGTCTCCGTGATCACGACATCCGGCGTCTCCGTCCCCGTCACGCCTGCAAGCTTCCCTCGGTCCTCCGCCGCGGTCAGAGGCTTGATCTCTGCATCACCCGCAAGCTCCGCCTGATAGCGCCCGTTGTAGGGGTTCCGGAGATTCAGGTACGTCGTCTCATTGACTGTGTCCTCCCCCGCCTCACGGATTCTCGCATAGGAGTAAAAGGTGTCGCGGAAGCGGAGCCCCGAGGTGATGAGCGCGGCAAGGGCGGCGGCAAGCACGCCGAGCGCGGCAGCCGCCTTCCGGTAGTGCATGGAGAGCTTCCGGCTCCTGAGGAAGAGGTAGAGGACAGGGCCCGCCAGAATCACGTAGAGAAGAAGGAGCGCGCCAGGCACAATGGGGTTCGGGAGCAGGCGCGGGGTCCCGCTGTCAATCAGCGACTGCGCGGACCAGTACTCCTCGTGCTCCGTCCCGTACGCCTCGCTCGCGAGGTCGTCAAGCCGCGTGTTCCCGAGCACCCGCGTCAGCATGAGGTCCACAAACGAGCTGTGCGAGGACGCATAGTCCGCGAGATCCACAAAGTCAAACGAGGCCGCTGCCAGGACGCCCTGCCCCTTCCCGGCGGTCTGGATGAGGGAAACCGAGTCCGCGGAGAGCACGGTGCTCCCGCCATGAAGCGTGAAATCGACGATCGGGAGCGACACGACGCTGCTTCCGGGCGTGTCCATGCTCTCGTTTTCCTCCAGATCGATCTCGGTCTCCTCCGGATCCGCATACATGTCATCGAGAAATTCCGGCGCAAAGACGCCGAGCGTCTCGTCCGCGTGATCGCCCGTCCCGAGCACGAGCACGCCGCCGTCCCGCATCCACTGCATCAGGGCGCGGGTCTGCTCGACGTTCAGTTCTGAGATGTTGTAATCGCTCACCACGATCACGTCCATCGGGTCGAGCTCTGTCCGGTAGGAGGGGAACGTCCCGCTCTCAAGCGTCACCGCGCGGGTCCGCATCTGTCCGTAATTCACGGAGGCGCTGTTGAAGTACGAGAGCGCATCAGGATCGTCCGACAGGATCCCCACAAAAAGCTCCGGGGACGCCGTGCTGATGTTCAGCTGCACAGTCTTCGCGGCCCGCACCTCTCCGGCCTCATCCAGAAGACGTACCGCGAGCTCGCTGGATCCGACGCCGAGCGGAACCACGTAATGCGCCGTCGTCTCCCCGGATGCCGCGACGGAGACAGGATACCGGTAGGCATAGATCTCCCCGTCCGACTGGCGCGTGAGGATCTCCGCCGTTCCCTGGATCGCCTCGTCCGCGCCGGAAAACGTCACATTCATCGGAAGACTCCGTCCGCCCTTCGCCCTGTTTCCGTATCCGTACTCAACTTCGATCGACAGCATTGGCAAAATTTTCCTTTTCCAGATCCAGATGCAGGGGCAGCGTCACGCAGAAGGCCGTCCCGGAGAGATCGCTCGTGACAGAGATGCTCCCGCCGTGAAGCTCCGCGATGTTCTTCGCGATCGCAAGTCCCAGTCCCGTTCCGCCGGTCGACGACGAGCGCGACTGCTCCACACGGTAGAACTTCTCGAACACCAGCGGGAGCTCCGCCGCCGGAATCACCCTTCCGTAATTGATGACCTGCACCGTGACAACCTCCTCCGCAGCCTCCACGCGCACCCGCACCTGCTTTCCGTCCGCGCCGTACTTGATCGCGTTGTTGATGAGGTTGTCAAAGAGGCGCGCGAGGAGGTTCGGATCCGCTGTCATCATGAGCGCGGGGACATTGCTCTCGAGCTCATATCGAAGCCCTGCCGCCTCAAAATTCGGGTAGAACTCGGTGAGAAGCTGGCTCAGGAGCTTCACGAGATCAATCGTGGCGACCCGCATCGCGATCTTCCCGTAGCTCAGCTTTGTCAGGCCGAACAGATCGTTGATCAGCTGCTGCAGTTTCCGCGACTTGGTGTACGCGATCTCGAGGTACTTTTCGCGCGTCTCCTCCGGCAGCTCCTTCCGCTCGGACAGGATCTCCAGGTAGCCGATGATGGAGGTGAGCGGCGTTCTCAGGTCGTGGGCGATGTTGGTGATCAGCTCGTTCTTAGTCCGCTCCGACTCCCGCTCCCGGTCCATCAGGTCCTTGATCTCGGCGGTCATCGAATTCAGGTTCGCGGCCATCTCGGAGAACTCGTCGTCCCCCTCCACCTCCACGGAGGCATTCAGATTTCCGCCGGAGATCTCCTGCATGGTCTCGGAGATGCGGCTGATGTAGACAAAGGATTTTCTCTGGAGAACCCAGAAGATCAGCGTGAAGAGGCAGATGCCGAAAATGACAAAAAGCAGCACGGACACAAGCCGGAAATCGGCTATGGCAGCGAAAAAGCCGCTCTCCGGATGTGCCTCGCTCATGTAATCCGCCGCCGTGAGAAGATTTCTCACGAGAAAGAACTCAACAATCAGCGTGATCACAAGGCTGTAGAGAATGGATGTGAGAACCTTCCTGCGGAAGCTCTCCCCCGCGCCGGGACCCTTACTTTTCAATCTTGTATCCTACTCCCCAGACAGTCGTGATGATCTTGTCCGCGCGCGTGTCCTCCTTCATCTTCCCGCGGAGGCGCCGGATGTGGACCATGACCGTGTTGTTCGCTTCATACACCTTCTCATTCCAGACCTTCTCGAAAATCTCATCGGTGGAAAACACCTTTCCGGGGTTGCTCGCGAGAAGGTAGAGAATGTCGAACTCAATCGGCGTGAGGCGGATCTCCTCCCCGTCGATCGTGACCTTGTGGTTGTCGCGGTTAATCGTCAGGCCGCGCACCGTGATCTCGTTCTGCTTCTGCTCCTCGGACGGAACGCTCTGCGGATTGAGCTGCATATAGCGGCGGAGCTGACTCTTCACGCGGGCCGTGAGCTCCAGCGGGTTGAACGGCTTCGTGACATAGTCGTCCGCGCCGTTTCCGAGTCCCTTGATCTTATCGAGATCCGTGCTCTTCGCGCTCAGCATGATGACCGGCACATTCCGGGTCTCGCGGATTTTCTGGCACATCTCGAGCCCGTCCATGCCGGGCATCATGATGTCGAGAAGGACGAGATGCACTTCCTCCCTGTCCAGAATATCCAGTCCCTCCCTGGCGCTCTGCGCCTTTAAAACCCGGTAGCCGTCGCTCACCAGATAGATCTCCACGAGATCCGCAATCTCCTTCTCATCGTCCACAACCAGAATCGTCGTCTGCTGGTCCATCTCACTCCCTCATTCTCCGCGCCTCAGATCTTGAAGCGGTAGCCGACACCCCAGATCGTCTCGATGTACTGGGGCTTCGCCGTGTTCAGCTCGATTTTCTCCCGTATCTTCTTGATGTGAACCGTCACCGTGGCGATGTCGCCGATGCTCTCCTGGCCCCAGATCTCCCGGAACAGCTCGTCTCTTGAGTACACATGGTTCGGGTTCGACGCGAGAAAGGCGAGGAGATCAAACTCCTTCGCCGTGAAATTCTTCTCCTCCCCGTTCACCCAGACCTTCCGCGCGGTCCGGTCGATTTTCAGCCCGCGGATCTCGATCAGCTCATTCTTCCCGGAGCCTACGAGCCGCGCGTAGCGGTTCATGTGCGCCTTGACCCGCGCCACCAGCTCGCCCGGCGAAAACGGCTTCGTGATGTAATCGTCCGCGCCGAGCCCCAGGCCCCGGATCTTGTCGATATCCTCGCGCTTTGCGCTCACGATGATGATCGGAACATTCTTCTTCTCCCGGATCTGCCGGCAGATCTCAAAGCCATCGATTCCCGGCAGCATCACATCGAGAATCATGAGATCGTAGGAGCCCTCCAGCGCCTCCCTGAGGCCGGTGTTTCCGTCCCCGCAGATCTTTGTCTCGAAGCCGTTGATCTCGAGATAGTCCCGTTCCAGTTCTGCGATGCTTGAGTCATCCTCCACAATCAGGATTCTGCTCATGAATTCCTCCTATCCGGTCCTGCCCCTCATACTTTCTCAGCGTAAAAATGATGGTCGTGCCGCGGCCGAGCTCGCTCCTCGCCCAGACTCTTCCGCCGTGGTCCTCCACGATTTTCTTTACGATCGAGAGGCCGATTCCGCTTCCGCCCTTCGGGTTTCTTGACGGGTCCACCCGGTAGAACCGGTTGAAAATGTGCGGCAGGTTCTCCTTCGAAATCCCCGGCCCGTTGTCTCCCAGCTCAATTCTCACAAAATCCCCGTCGTCGAAAAGCCGGAGCGAAATCTCTCCCTTCTCCTTGTCATTGTACTTCACGGAGTTTCCGACGATGTTATTCACAACGCGCTTCATCTGCTCCGCGTCCGCGATCACGAGCACATCCCCGGGGACATCGCTCTCGTAGGTAAAGCCGTATCCGGAGGCTCCCATCTCCGTTCCGACCTCGTCCGCGCAGTCGCTGAAGAAGTCATTGACGCGGATCTTCTCAAGGTGGTAGGGCACCCGGTTCGCGTCGATCTTCGTGTAGAAGGTCAGCTCGTCGATCAGGTGATCCATGTCGTTCGCCTTGTTGTAAATCGTGCGGATGTAGCGGTCCATCTGCTCGGGCGACCGCGCGACGCCGTCCAGGATTCCCTCGACATATCCCTTGATCGAGGTGATCGGCGTCTTCAGATCGTGGGTGATGTTGCTCAGGAGCTCCCGCTCGTCCCGGTCTGCCTGAAGCTTCTCCTCCTGATTCTCCTTCAGGCGGAGCCGCATCTCCTCAAAGTCCTCCATCAGCTGCCGGACCTCGCTGTCCACATCCTCCGCGTCCAGCGCGTTGTCCAGATTTCCCTCCTTGATCTCGTTCATGGCCTTCTGGAGCTTTTCCAGCGGGCGGATAATGCCGCTGTAGACCCACGTCGCCGTGGAGAAGGTCACAACCGCCAGCAGGACGATTCCGGATGTGAGGACGTGCGTCGTCAGGCGGGAATCGCCGTTCTTCCAGATTCCAATGAAGAAGAGCGCCATGGGGATGACGATGATCATGAGAAGCGAACTGAGCAGACGGAACCGTGTATGCTTCAAGAATGCACCTCCGACGCGGTGTGCCCGCCGCGCACTCCCCTGCCCGGCGGAGCGGACCCCTCCCGGCTCCGGAAGAAGCGTGCGCCGCCGCTGTAATTGCAGCGTAACACGGAACCCTTAAACCGCGCTTAACAGAAATTTCATCGAGGCGCGGTCATCCTCCGCGAGCTCAATGGATGCGCCGATGCTCTGGAGCTTCTGCTCGAAGTGCTCGTACCCGCGCTGAATGTAACGGATGTCGGAGACCGTCGTGATCCCATCTGCGGAAAGGCCCGCAAGAACCAGGGCCGCGCCGGCCCTCAGATCACACGCCTGGATCGACGCGCCGCTCAAGTGCTCCACTCCGGTAATGATGGCGGTGTTCCCCTCGACGCGGACCTCCGCCCCCATCTTGGTGAGCTCGTCCAGATAGCGGAAGCGGCTCTCGAAAATGCTCTCGGTCAGGATGCTCGTCCCCTTCGCCAGGGACAGCGCTGTCCCCGCCTGCGGCTGCATGTCGGTCGGAAAACCGGGGTAGGGAAGCGTCTTGATATTCGCCGCGCGGAGGCGCTCCGTGCCGACGACGCGGATCGCGTCATCGAACTCCAGGATTTCGCACCCCATCTCGATCAGCTTCGCGCTGATCGCTTCCATGTGCTTCGGGATCAGGTTTTTCACAAGGATGTCGCCCTTCGTGATCGCCGCCGCGAACATGAACGTGCCGGCCTCGATCTGGTCCGGAATGATGGAGTACACCGTCCCGTGCAGCCTCTTCACGCCGTTTATGCGGATCACATCCGTGCCGGCGCCCTTGATCTCCGCACCCATGCTGTTCAGGAAGTTCGCCACATCGACGATGTGCGGCTCCTTTGCGACATTCTCGATGATGGTCCGTCCCTCGGCGAGACATGCCGCAAGCATGATGTTGATCGTCGCGCCGACGGAGACGATATCCAGAAAGATATGGCTTCCCCGGAGTCTCTCCGCGTCCGCCAGCACCTTGCCGTTCACGATCCGGCAGTCCGCGCCGAGCGCGCGGAAGCCCTTCAGGTGCTGGTCAATGGGCCGGGAGCCGATGTCGCAGCCTCCCGGCATCGGCACGTTTGCGGTGCAGAAGCGCCCAAGAAGCGCCCCGATCAGGTAATAGGACGCGCGGATCCGCTTCATGTTCTCGCTCTCGACGCAGCACTCGTCGATCGGCCCGCCGTTGATCACCACTGTGTGCGCGTCCAGACGACTCACCCGCGCACCGATTTCCGCGATTGCGTCCAGCATCACGTTGATGTCCCGCACATCGGGCAGATTCTCGATGCGGACATCCTCATCCGTCATGACCGAAGCGGCAAGAATTCCGAGCGCCGCATTTTTCGCGCCGCTCACCGTAACCTCTCCAACAAGCGGTTTCCCGCCCTTCATAATATATTGCTCCATCTTAACTCCCGGCTGTGTGGAAAGCGGCAGAACGGCAGATTCCCCTCATTTCTGCCGCACCTATCCCCGCTCTCCGCGCGCTGATTCCGCCTCCGGCCCTCTGTTCCCGGGCCCCGCCGGAACCGCGCCGCAGCTCCATTCTGCCAGGAAGCAACCCTGACATAGATAATTAAAGTATAGCACAGGGAGAGGGAAACGTAAATTATCCCGAAGATGCGCCGGCAGTATTCCCGGCGCCCGCGCTGCCCGCGGTTTCACAGCAGAAATCATTTCTGCCGTTCGCGAACATCGCCTCCGCCTCACTGATTCCCTGCCGGAGAGTGCTTCCGTCCGATGCATTGTAAAGAAACACCGTCGTCGCGTCGTACCCGTAGATCACAAGGGGCACACCGCCGTCTGACCATCCGAGGACCGGCCTTCCGCAGCTCACGAAATAGAACGCCGCGCGGAGATCCGCCCCGTAGAGATCAAGCGCCTCCCCTGACTGGTGCTGGGAGAGAAGCTTCTCTGCCGATGCCTGCGGATTCCGGATTGTGTGGGACGCAGCCTGCGAGGCGCGGAAATAGATCCGCTTCCCGCCGCAGCGCACATAGCCCATGGCCTCGTAGGCGGCCTTCACTGCATCTCCCGCATGCTCGAAGCATCCGAGCATGCGCCCGCCGCCGTAAGCCTCGTAATATGCATTCCCGTAAGAAGCATCCTCCTCGGAGAGGTTCAGCTCCGTACCGTTCTCATACTTCAGTGCACCGGGAGCCGATGCCTGCACCGATTTCTCGGAAAAGCCGCCCGGAAGCGCACAGTACCAGGTCCTCTCCCGGAGATCCGTCCTGCCATCGGAGAGCACCCCCGGGTCCGTCTCCTTCTCGCTGCTCACGATCGTATCCGATCCGGTGACCGCGTAGGTCCGTCCGCCCTCCGCCTCCCCGGTCGCGGCCGCCTTTGTCAGGTGAATCCGGTTTCCGGTGACGACGGAATCCGTGAGAACCGTTCCCTGTTCCTCGTAGTGCGTCTGCGACACCAGATTTTCATCCACGATCTCAATCGCCGTGAACGGAAGCTCACGGGCCTTTCCGTTCAGAATCCAGACATTTCCCTGGTCCGCGATTCCGACCGCAAGATCCCGGCCTATGAAGCCGATCGGCTTCAGAAGTCCGTTTTCCGCAGCGTTGAGCTCCTTCTCCTCGCCGGTCCTGAGGTCCATGAAGTGGATCGACGACGAGCCGAACTCCTCCGGCTCGTCCTGCCAGGCGAGCTCATCCATGCCGGCATCCACCGCGAATGTTCCCTCCCGGAGACCGCTGCAGACTTCCACGTTCTCGCCGCTCTGAAGGTCCAGCGCATAGACCGCGTCCCTGAGCTTAAGGTACACGATTCCGCCCGCGCCGCGGCAGGAGAGCGTCCGGACATCGCGCGCCAGCTCGTCAAACGTCTGATTCGACGGAATGAACACCCGCTCCGTGACTGCATTGTCCGAGAGGCTGTACTCCAGAAGCGCGATTCCCATGCGCCCCTCTCTCCGTCCGCGGTTCATGTAGCCATACACCAGAAACATGAGATTTCCGTCGTCCGAGAGGGAGAGAATCCGGATGCCGTGCTTCGTGTAGTTCGCGCGGAGCCCCGATTCTGTTCCGCTCCGGAACGAGAAGACGCGGACGCATCGGTTTCCTGCTGATGCCGTGAGCCACAGATCCCCCGCCGCGACAAACGCGCCCGCGCGCTTCCCCGGGCTCTCCACTGCCTGCAGGGCATCCTCTCCGCTCACGCCGAGCATCACCTTCCCGCCGGAGAAGTTCTCCGGACAGCCGAGAAAAATTTCGTTCATGGTGCGGGTGTAGTCCATCATGTAAAGGCGCTCCGGTCCGCGCCGCATCGTAAAGCTCTCATGCACCTCGAAGAGCAGGCGTCCGCTCTCCCCGTCCTCCGCCGAGATGAGAAAATTCCGTTCCAGCACACCGGTCTGCCCGGTGTACTCCGCGAGCCGGAGATCCGCCTCTCCCTCCCGCTTCGGATGCAGATTTCCGTAGGTGAGCTGAGAAAAGCTCGACTTCAGGTTCACAAGAGAGAGCGTCGTGTTGTCGCCGGATGCATTCGACTCAAGAAATGTCGTGTTCTCCCGCGCCGCATCAGAATCAAAATTCCGCTCTGAAAACTGCTCCGCGAGATCCAGCATCTCCGCCGCGCGGCCTGTCTCATCCATGGCAATCCGCGCGTAGTAATGCACATCCCCCTTCTCCACCGTCCTGATCGTCACCTCAAGGCGGTACTCCTGGTCCTT
>CACXCJ010000074.1 GCA_902766175.1 uncultured Lachnospiraceae bacterium | reverse complement strand
TCAGCGCGGCCGTCATGCCGGAGGCATAGTTCGCATCGTCCTCGTCCGGATACACGATGTCGTTCAGGAGCTCGTTCGCGAGACGCCTGTACTCGTCGGAGACATCGTCCTTCGTGTCCCCGTAGTCCTTCCGGAACTGATTGTACTCATACTGGTTCTGCTGCACCGTGGGGTTATATTCCGTGACCAGGGCCTCGATCTCCCCGTACTCAAGCTTATTGTCCTGCAGGGAGGCCCACTCCTCCGCCGAGCGCGCAAAGCTCGGGGAGACCGCATAGGCGGGGACGGCGGCAAGAAGCACCGCCGCGCCCGTGAGCCCCGCGAGAAGCCGCAGGGAAGCGTTTCCTTTTCCTCTCATTTTGTGATTTCATCTCCTTCTGCCGGAGCGCGCGTCTTCTGCCCGCGCTCCCGATTCTGATGCCCGCAGTGCTGGATCTCCAGCCCCGCGCATCCCGGAGCTGCACCATATCGCGCACCGGCCGCCGATGTTTGCTCCTGATTCCGCCCCGCTCAGTCGATGATCCCCTCGTACTCGTCCACGCCGCCCTTTCTCTTGCGGTAAGTCATCCGGTAGAGAATCGGCAGGAGGATAAGCGAAAGAACCGTGGAGGCGACCAGGCCTCCGACATTTACGAGAGCAAGTCCCTGCATGTACTGCCCCGAGGTTCCGTACTTCAGCGCCATCGGGATCATGGCGATAATCGTCGTGAGGGATGTCATGAAGATCGGACGGAGACGGACCGCTCCTGCCTCCACGAGCGCCGTGTCGAAGTCATCCTGCTCGGTCCTCATGTGGTTCGCCGTGTCGACGTAGAGAATCCCGTTATTCACGACGGTACCGACCATCATCAGAAAACCGATCATCGAAATCATGTTGATCTTGCAGCCTGCGAGGAACATAAGGCCGAATGCACCGATCAAGGAGAACGGAATCGTGAACATGACCATGAGAGAGTACTTCACCGACTCAAACTGCATCGCCATGACCACGAACACGAGGAAAATTGCCGTGACCAGCGCATTTCCCAGTGCGCCGAGCTCCTCACCCATCCGCTCGTCCTGCATGTTCTGCGCCATCTCGACGCCGTCCGGCTTCTGGTAGTTCTGCACGAAGCTCTTCATCTGCTGCTCCGCGGTAGCCTTGTACTCCTCCACCTTGTTTGCGGTGATGGAGACCTGATAGCGCTTGTTTCTCCGGAGCAGCGTCTGCGGGCTGTCTTCCATGGCCGCCTCCGCGACATCGGAGAGCGGAATCTGTCCGCCCGATCCGGTCGTGAGGAGCCAGGACTTGATGTCATTAATGTCCGCAAACGTATCATCCGGGTACTCGATCCTGGCTGTGTAGTCGATCGAATCCACCGTGAAGTCGAGCACCTTCTTGCCGCTCATCGCCAGGTACATGCTTCCGGCGATCCCGGCCGGCGTGAGCCCGTAGGCCTGTGCCTTCACCGGATCTATGTGAATCTTCACGACCGGCGCCGCATTCTCCATGGAGGAGTGCACCTTCGTGACGTACGGCTCCTGCTGCAGAGCCTCGACGATCGCATCCGTCGTGTCCTTCACCTCATCGAGCTCACTGCCCTGCAGATCCACCTCAATGTCACCGTTCGTCATGGAGCTCATACCCATGCTGCTGGCGTTCGAGATGGTGACGGAGGCGTTTGTGATCTTCTGCATCGGCGCCTTCCACTCGGAGATGATTTGCTCCGTGGACTTGTGGCGCTTCTTTGTGATCCCCTTGTCATAGAGGTAGCAGTAGATCGTCGCGCTCGACTGGCCCAGGCTTCCGACCCCCGAGCCGCCGTAGCTCACGAGATACTTTTCAACGTTCGGATCCGCGGCAATGACCGCTTCCACCTGCTTCAGGGTCTCATCGACACTCTCCAGGTGTTCCCCGGACTTCAGGTCCACCGTGACGGAAATCTGTCCCATATCGACATCCGGGGTCAGCTCGAACCCAAGCCTTGAAGCGAGGCCGAAGGAGAACACGAGCAGGAGGATGATCGAGACAATGGCGATCCGGTTATGCGGCAGAACCCTCCGCACGAGCTTCCTGTAAGCGTTCTCGATTGCGTGGATCGCCCGGTTCACAGGTGCCTCGTTCTTCTCCTGCGGATGCAGGAAGTAGAAGAGGAGCGGCACAATCGTGCAGGCGGAGAAGAGCGACGCCAGCATACAGAAGACGATCGTGAAGCCCAGCTGCTTGAAAAGCTGTCCGGACATGCCGCTGAGCAGAGCGAGCGGCAGGAACACGACGCAGGTTGTCGCAGTGGAACCCTCGATACTGCCGATCACATAGTGTGCGCCCTCGATCGCCCCGTCATAGAAGCCGAGCTTGTGCTCCTTCTTCTGACGGAAGCAGCTGTCCAGCACGACAATCGAGTTGTCGACGACCATGCCGACGCCGAGGACGAGCGACCCGACGGAGATCAGATTCATGGAGAATCCCATTGCGCTCATGCAGCAGAGCGCAATCATGACCGAGATCGGGATCGAGGTTCCGACAATGAGTGAGGCCTTCGCGTCCCCGAAGAAGAGGAACAGGATCAGCATCGCGAGAAGAACCGCAATAAAAAGCGTCTGGAACACGCCCCGCAGGCTGTCGTTGATATCGTCCGCGGAATCATTGATCACCTCGAAGTGAAGCGTCGGGTTCGAGCGCTCGAGCGTCGCGATCTCCTTGTGGATATCCTTTGACACATCCACTGCCGAGGCATCCTGCTGCTTGGAAATCGAGACCGTCACGACATCATCGCCATTGTAGCGGGAAATGCTGTCCTGGTCATCCAGCTTGTCATACACCGTTGCGATGTCGCTCAAATGGATCACATCGCCGTTGCCAAGCGTCAGGACAATGTTCCGAATCGCCTCAACGTTCTTATAATCGGCGCTCGCGGAGACGCTCAGTTCCTGGTCTCCGTGGTCCACACTTCCGACCGGAATTGTGAAATCCGCCGCGCCGATGAGGTTTGCGACCGTGTTCATGTCCAGATGGTACTGATCCATCTTCGCCTTGTCTAGCTCAATCCGGATGTAGGAATCGCGCCCGCCGTTGATCGTCACCTCCGAGACGGACTGCACCTTCTCAAACTCCGGCTTGATCTCATTGTCCACGTAAGTCCGGAGGTTCTGATCTGTCCCGCTGGTGACCATGATCTGCATCACAGGCATGGCGTTCATGTCCATTTCCATGATCACCGGATCATCCGCGTCGTCCGGAAAATTACCGGTGATGGCATCCATCTTCTTCCGGAGGTCCAGATACGCCGTGTCCATGTCTGTACCATACTCGTAGCGGAGCATCACCAGGGACGCATTCTCCATCGCGTAGGTGTAGGTATCCTGGATGCCCGAGAGCGATCCGACCGCATCCTCGATCGGCTTATTGATGGTCTCCGTGATATCCTCGGGGTTTGCGCCGGGGTATGTCGTCTGAATCAGCATCATAGGCATGTTGATGTCCGGCGTGAGCTCCATCGGGGATCCGAGCACACCCTGAAGGCCGAAGTAGAGCGCGGTCACCAGGATAAGGAGCATGGTCACCGGCCGCTTCAGGGCAAATTTTGTGAAATTGATCATTTCGCCGCCCCCGTCGATTCTGCGGCCGCATCCGCACTTCCGGATTTCACCGCACTGCCAGCTGTGCCGGCCGCCGCCTCTTCCTCGGTGAGCACCTCCGCGCCGTCATAGATCTCCTTGGACCAGGTCACGATCAGGTCATCCTCCGGCGTGATGCCGTCCGTCACGACGATGTAGTCCGTGTCATAAATCCCGGTCGTCAGGTTCTTCTTCACCGCC
>CACXCJ010000073.1 GCA_902766175.1 uncultured Lachnospiraceae bacterium | reverse complement strand
GGCGCTGCGGCGCGCTCCGGGGTTCGGGCGCCCGCGGCGCCTTATGCGCTCTCCTGGTCCGGGTTCAGAATTCTCTCGCGGATCGGCGGGATGAACTGCTTTTTCCGGGAGACGACGCCCGGGAGCATTCCCATGCCGCCCTCCGTCCGGATGTGGAACGCGCCGGAGACCAGCTCCTCTGCGCCCTTTCCGGCGAAGAGAAGGCAGGTGCTCTGCTTCGGGATGCTGGTCAGCATGTAGAAGACCATGTCGCTCGAGGAGTGGGAGAGCGCTTCCGGAAGGTAGGCGCGGATCAGCTCCCTTGCCCGCTCGTAGTTCGTCTCGGAGAGGAAGAATCCCTGTCCGACGGAGAGGGAGAGATCTCCGATCGCGAATTCCTTGAAGTCCGTGTAGAGAAGGTCCTCCGCGGTGCGTCCGGTCAGGTCCTCGCCCGCCTCGAACATCTTCGTCGCGTAGCGCTCGATGTCCTCGCCGCAGATTCCGGCGAGCGCTTCCGCGGCTGCCCGGTCCAGGGAGGTGCAGGTCGGGGAGTGGAACTTCAGCGTGTCGGAGAGGATCGCGGAGAGCAGAAGCCCCGCGATGCCCTTCGGGATCTCCACGTGCTGCTCCTGAAACATCGCATAGATGATGGTCGCGGTGCAGCCGACCGGCTCGTTCCTGAAGTAGACGGGGCCGGAGGTCTCGAGCGTGCCGAGTCTGTGGTGGTCTATGATTTCGAGGATCTCCGCCTCCTCCAGGCCGTCCACCGCCTGCGATTCCTCGTTGTGGTCCACGAGAATGACCCGCTTGCGGTGCATGTTCATCATGTTTCTGCGGGAGAGCATCCCGCAGTAGCGCCCCTCCGCGTCAAGGATCGGGAAGTAGCGGTGGTGCAGGTTCGCCATGACCTTCCGCGCCTCCTCCACCGGGGTGCTGATGTTGAAGGTGACCACATCCTTTTTCAGCATGAAGTGCTCGATCGGCGCCGCCATGCTGACAAGCCGCGCGGCTGCGTAGGTGTCGTACTGAGTCTTGATCACCGCGCAGCCCGCGGCTTCTGCGCGCTTTATGAGGAGTGCCGGGACCGACGCGCCCGTGCAGACGACCAGGCACTTCGCGCCGTAGTCGATGGCGCACATCTGGGCCTCATAGCGGTTCGTGACCATCACGAGGTCGCCGTCGCGGACCAGCGCCTCCATGGCCTCGGGGCTTGTGCCGATGTGAATGTGGCCGGTCGTGATGAAGCCGTCCGCATCGCCCGAGAGCATCTCGCCGTCGAGGACCTCCAGCAGGTTTTTGTAGCTCGTCTTCGCCTTCGCGAGCACCCCGGTGTCGAAGAGCTCCATGTTTGCGTTCGCGATGTCG
Source organism: uncultured Lachnospiraceae bacterium (assembly GCA_902766175.1). Lineage (GTDB taxonomy): Bacteria > Bacillota > Clostridia > Lachnospirales > Lachnospiraceae > Moryella. The sequence goes on along the minus strand of CACXCJ010000073.1, from coordinate 15,615 downwards.
CGGAGGGAGATGAGCCCGAGAAGGTTCTGGTTCCGGTCCGTGACGCAGAGCGTGCTGATGTTCCGCTCGTTCATCCGCTGCCACGCGGCGCGCGTGGACATCTGGCCGTCCACGCCCTCCTCCAGGCGGATGTCGATGTCCGCGATGATGGGCCGCATGTCGACGGAGAGCCGGGGCACATCCTCCCCGAAGTGATTCAGGACGAAGGCGGTCTCCCGGCTGATCTCGCCCGCCCTTCTCGGCTCGTAGTGCTCCCTTCCGCCGCCCGCCTGATTCTTCAAATAGGCGTAGGAGATCGCGGAGCAGATGGAATCCGTGTCCGGATTCTTGTGGCCGATCACTCTGATGATCCGCTGTTCTGCCTGATTCGTGTTCATGGATGCTCCTCTCATGGATGCGCTTTCTCTTATTTTCCTGTTTCTTCCCATTCTATCAGATTTTGAGGAACTTTGGGATACAAGGTCCTGATGGCTTGGTTCGTGAAAGTCAATATAAAATTTTACTACTTTTTTGAATAAAAAATTGTGTAATAATTTTTCTTGTATTTATTGAAATACTTTTTCATTGATATATTATAGATATGGAACGTGATTTCAAAACGAAATCATGTTGAGAAAGAACAAATCGCCTTCTCAGCCATCAGACAGAAAATTTCCCTATTTCATTCAGATAAAAAAATGGATCATTCAGGACTTCATCAGTACCAGACTGTGTGCGGAACGCTTTGCAGAGAGAACCTGGGGCACTGCCAGCCGCACGAGCATATTTACATCACCAGTACCGTCGATCAGCTCACATGTGAGCTGACCTGCATCAACAATCTGGCAAAATCGATCGAGGAGATCAGGAGCTACCGGAGGGCGGGAGGCATGACCGCAGTGGACGCGAATCCCCTCGCGACCGGAAGAGATCCTCTCGGTCTGAAGGACATCTCGAGAATCACAGGCGTGAATCTCATCGCGGTGACGGGGTATCACATCCCGAAATTCTATCCGCGGGGGCACTGGATTTATACCGAGCCGGAGGAAAGGCTGGAGGAGCTCTTTGTCAGCGAGCTGCAAAAGGGCATGTACCTCGGCGGGAGCTATTTTTATCCCGAGTATCAGACGGACATCCGGGCGGGGCTCATAAAGGCCGTCATCACATCGGCCGGGATGGAGGATGCGCAGACCGTCAAGTGCCTGACGGCGGCCGGGAAGGCGGCGGTAAGGACGGGGGCTTCCATCATGGTCCACACCGAGAACCGGGACGTGCTGCGGATGATCGATTTCCTGGCCGGAAGGATCGGCGTTGCCACGGAGTCCATCATTGTGTGCCACGTCGACAGGCAGGTGGAGGATCTCTCCATTCACGAGCAGGTGGCCTCCACGGGCGTTTTCATGGAGTATGACACGATCACGCTCCTGAAGGTCCACAACAACGCGTCCGAAATCAGGATGCTTCTGCACATGATCGAAAAGGGCTTTCTCGATCAGATTCTCATCTCCACGGACCCGGAGACGAACCGCCTGAATGCGTACGGAGGCCTGGTGGGAATCGACTACATTCTGAAGCATTTCCTCCCGCTTCTTAAGCTGGCGGGCGTCTCGGAGGAGGAAATCCGGAGAATCACGGTCGAAAATCCCGCGAGGGCACTGAAAATGGATGGCGTGTCCGCCTGAAGGCGGGCATTAATAAGGTATTAAGGAGGACAAAATGAAGAAGAACCTGGCATCTGTATTTCTCGCAGTGGCAATGGGAACCGCGCTGTGCGCGTGCGGCGGCTCCTCGAAGAGCGCGTCCGGAAGCACGGAGGCGGCACAGAGCAGCACCTCCGCGGGCAGCAGCGCGGCGGCACAGAGCGGCACCTCTGCGGGCAGCAGCGCGGCGGCGGATTCGAGCGCTTCCGCCGGAGAGACGGTGGATACGAGTGCGATTCCGCAGTTCGCGGACGGATGGGGAGATGCGAACACGCCGTTTGACCCGCTGACCTTTGACGATGCGATCACCTTTGAGGAGATGCGCAAGCAGTGCGGAAGCATCCCTGTGAGCGGTGCCTCGTTCCTGATCGAGGGAAATATCCGGACGGAGGACAATGTCTACTGGACCTCTCTGAGAGACGGCTACAAGGCGATGATCCAGACCATGAACGACAACGGGCTGACGGGCATCAGGATTGATGTGCAGTCCGCGTTAAACGAGGCGGATACGGAGGGACAGCTCTCCGTCATGAAGGACCAGATCCGCTCCGGCGCAAATGTCATCATGATCAGCCCGATCTCCACCTCGAACTGCACCGAGGGCGTCGAGACGGCGCACACGGACAACATCCCCTGCATAGCGGTCAACAACGAGTTCAACGGCGCAGACATGTTTGTCGGCCCGAACTCCTACGAAGAGGGGGTTCAGGCCGGTGAGTGGGCGGTCGGGAACGTGAAGTCCGGAAAGGCTGCCATCATCATGGGACTTGCCGGAACCGACGTTGTGAAGAACCGCACGAACGGATTCATCGACGCGACGAAGGATTCCGAGATCGAGATCGTGGACCAGCAGAACGCGGACTGGGACAGAAACAAGGCGAAGGATGTCTGCGCGACCTTCCTGAAGACCTACGATGACCTGAAGGTGATCTTCTGCAACAACGATGTCATGGCGCTCGGCGCGGTCGAGGCAGTCAAGGAGGCAGGCCTCACGCTCGGCAAGGACATCTTCATCATCGGTACCGACGGAACGGACGAGGCCTACCAGTCCATCAAGAACGGCGAGCTGTCTGCGACGATCTCCATGTTCCCGTACTACGAGGGCATGATGGCAAGCGAGGTCACGACGAGAGTCATGCTCGGCCAGACGATGCCGAAGGTCATCTGGACCCCGTCTCTTGCGGTTGATGCGGGCAACATCGGGAAGGATGATGCGGAGCTCACGAACTGGGCGGATCCGGAATTTGAATAATCGTTAAGGTTCATCTTAGCTGCAGTCGGGAACGGATTCATAGCCGGTCAGCAATCCGCAGGTTATGAGTCCGTTCCCGGTCTTTACGGAGGAAATCATGAATAACGATTATATTCATTTTAGTCATATCCGAAAGGAATTTCCGGGCGTCGTCGCGCTGTCTGACATTGACTTCTCGGTGAGACAGGGGGAAGTGCATGCAATCCTCGGGGAAAACGGAGCCGGAAAATCGACCCTTCTGAACATCCTTCACGGCGTCTACAAGGCCACGTCCGGGAATGTCTATATTGACGGGAAAGAGGCTGATTTCCATTCGACCTACGATGCGATCACCCACGGGGTTGTGAAGATCCACCAGGAAATTCAGATCGTCGAGAATCTGAACGTCGGTCAGAATATCGCGCTCGGATTTGAAAAGACCCGTAAAGGCTTTCTGGATTACAAGGACATCTATGCGACGTGCGACCACATTCTGGAGGAGCTGGGCTGCTCCGTCAGAAGCCGGGACCCGGTCGCGGGCCTGGGCGTCGGCGATCTGCAGATGGTTCAGATCGCCAAGTGTCTCTATTTTGATGCGAATATCATTTCCTTCGATGAGCCGACATCGGCATTGTCCTACCCGGAGATAGAGAAGCTGTTTGAGATCATCAGAAATCTGAAGGCGAAGGGAATCACGATTCTCTTTATCAGCCATAAGCTGGACGAGCTGTATCAGATCTGCGACCGCGTCACGGTGCTCCGCGACGGAAAGTGCATCGCGACGGAGAACATGGCGGATATCTCAAAGAGCGATCTGATCCACATGATGGTCGGCAGAGATGTCTCAAGCTACGCGAAGAGAACCCGGCCCAGCAGGGCGGATTACAGCAGCACGGTTCTTGAGGTGAAACATCTCTGCGGGAGGACATTTGAGGATGTGAGCTTCAAGCTGCACCGGGGCGAGATCCTGGGGTTTGCGGGACTTGTGGGCGCGCAGCGGACGGAGGTGATGCGCGCGGTCTTCGGGGCAGATCCGGTCCTTTCCGGGGACATCCTCCTGAACGGGAAAAAGATTTCTCCGCACTCGCCGGAGGAGGCCATGCAGGACGGCATCTGCCTCATCTCCGAGGACAGAAAGCGAGAGGGCTTCATCCCGTCCATGGACAACAACCGGAATGTCAACATCCCGGGGCTCAGGAAATACTGCAGAAAGCCCCTCGGAAGGCTGGACGAGAGGGGCATGCTGGAGAACTTCAGAAAATATGCGGACCTCGTGCAGCTGAACATCAGGAATCCGGAGCACAAGACCATTAATCTCTCGGGCGGGAACCAGCAGAAGGTCATCATCGCCAAGTGGCTTGCCGCGGATGCGGAGGTGCTGATCTTCGACGAGCCGACGAAAGGCGTTGATGTCGGCGCAAAGTCGGAGATTTACGAGCTGATGGAGGAATTTGTCGAGGGCGGGAGGAGCATCATCATGGTCTCCTCGGAGCTCACGGAGGCGATCGGAATGAGCGACAACATTGTTGTGATGAGGGAGGGGCATGTGACCGGCGTTCTCAGCAAGAATGAATTTTCCGAGGTAAAGATTCTTTCCTACGCAATGGAGGAGCAAAATGAAAACAGCTAATCATTTCATCCACAGAAATGCCCGTTCTTTCACAACGCTTCTGGCGCTGATCCTCATCATCCTCGTGTTTTCCATCATGAGCCCGCGGTATTTTAAGTACGATAACCTGATCGACATCATCAACCAGGGGGTTGTGAACGGCTTTCTCGCCTGCGGCATGACCGTCGCGATCATCACCGGCGGCATTGATCTCTCGGTCGGCTCCTGCATGGCGGTTGTCATTGTGACCTGCGCGGAGCTCTCCTCGCACGGCGTTCCGACCCCGCTGGTCATTCCCGCGGGGCTTCTGGTCGGCGTTGTGATCGGGTGCATCAACGGGTTCCTGGTGACTCGGATGAAGCTGCAGCCCTTCATTGCGACGCTCGGCACGAACCAGATTTTCCGCGGACTTGCGTACATCATCAGCGGCGGGCAGCCGGTCCTGAACATGCAGCTCTCCCTGAGGAGCGTGTTTCAGACGGAGATCGTCCGGGGCGTCCGCCTCAATATGATCTATCTTCTGATCCTGGCGGTCATCTTCTCGGTGATTCTGACCAGAAGGAGGGCCGGCGTTTACATCTATGCGATCGGGTCCAACGTGAACGCCTCCAGGATGTCCGGCATCAACGTGGAGAAGTACCTGATGGTCGCGTATATCATGTGCTCGGTCGGCGCTGCAATGGCAGGCATGGTCACGCTCGCGAGACTCGGGACCGGCGAGCCGACTGCGGGAGACGGCTTTGAGACTATGGCGATCGCGGCGGCGGCAATCGGCGGTACCAGCCTCGCCGGAGGAAAGGGCGCGATTCTCGGGACCATTCTCGGCGCATTCACGATCAGCGCGCTGAAGATCGGCCTCGTCGTGATCGGTATGGACACCTTCTACCAGTTCATTGCGATCGGCCTGATTATCATCTTTGCGACCTACATGGATACGCTGCAGGGGATTGTCACGAGCGCGCTGTCCAGGAAGAAGCATCAATAGGCGCACGGAAGTTATCTGTCCGTAAAAGAGCGGTCCGTGAGAGAGCGGCCCGGAAAAGAAGAAGGAGCGCGGCGCAAGCGGAGCAGCAGTCACTGCGGATTTAATAATATCGCGGCATAGAAAGGCGCACTCAGAAAGGAAGCGGTGTTATAATAAAATACGGAAGAAAGAGATCCGCGGCCTTGGCGGCGGAAATCGCATACCGCGCGGAAAACGTCGGGGGACGGATTCCGACTAAGAAAAAGGAGATCGGGGACATGGTGAGCAGCAGGGAGAACATTGAGCAGAGACTCCCCTTTCTGACCGGCCAGGAAACAAAGGTCGCGAATTACATTCTCAGCCACTACAGCAGCGTGATTCAGTGCACGGTCGCGGATCTCGCGCAGAAGGCGGATGTCTCGGAGGCGACGATCGTCCGTTTCTGCAGGAGCATCGGCTACAAGGGCTTCACGGACTTCAAGATCAACACGGCGCGGGACATTATCCCGAAGGAGAGGCAGCTGGACCCGGTCGTGGTGGAGGGCGACAGCACGGAGACGATCTGCAGGAAGATTTTCGCGTCGGAGCAGAAGGTCCTCGAGAACACGCTCGAAAACCTCAATTTTGACGCGGTGCAGGAGGTCTCTGAAAAAATCCTTCATGCGGGAAAGCTCGCCATTTACGGGACAGGCGGAAGCAATGCGGTCGCGACGGACGCGAGACACAAGTTCCTGAAGATCGGGATCGCGGCGTTGATCTACAGCGACGTGGACCTGCAGCTCATGTCCTCGACGCTTCTCGGGGAGGGCGATGTCGCGATGTGCATCTCCTACTCCGGGAGCAACCTCCACGTCATCAACTGCATGAAGAACGCGAAGGCGAAGGGCGCGTACTGCGTCGGGATCATCTCGCAGCCGAAGACGCCGCTCGACAAGATCGTGCACACGCGGCTCAGCGCGGCGTATGACCTCGACTACTTCCAGTCGGAGTCGGTCAGCACCCGCATCGCCCAGCTCGCGATCCTGGACTGCATCGTGAGCAGCATAGAGCTTCAGGACTACGACCGCTTCAATAACATCGTGAACGAGACGCGGATCGCGACGACGGAGAGCAAGTACTGACAGGCGCAGAGCGGCGTTCTGGCGCTGCCGGCGCTTCCGGAGGCTCCGGTGTGGCGCGCGGAAAACAAAATTTCAGCGCACCGGCATTCACCGGAAAAGTCACCTCCCTCTGACATTTTATTTCAGACCAGGCATCGGAAAACGCAGTGTTTCCGGTGCCTGTTTTTTGTGTGCTGCGGGCGGAAGCGGCCCGTCTCCCCGGAGGGCGGACGCCCGGGATTTCCGTTCCCGGCGCGCGGAGAGCCGGCTTATTTACTGAATTCTGAGCCCTGAAATTATCTATTTTCTACAACATGGAGGCCCCTGCGCAGGGGGCTGTTTTTTCTCCCCTATTATGAAATATAACTACATTTTGAAGCAATATTTCGTTACATTTATTTCGAATAAAAATTGAAATTAAATTTCAATAATGCTATAGTCTGCATGAAGGAAATGATTTGTTAAAACCTGGTCAGAAAATTTGTCTGATCTGTCTCAATGGAAGGAGAGGGGTATATGAAGGCAGTCATTTTGCATGGCCCGGACAACTATCCGAACAACTATGAGGTGATGGATATTCCGAAGCCGGAGTGCGGGAAGGGCGATCTGGTGATCAAGATGAAGGCGGCCGCGCTCTGCGGGACCGACAAGCGCATCTTCACCGGCGCAAAGACGAAGGGCGTCCGGCCGGATTCCGTCGTGGGCCATGAGATCTGCGGCCTGATTGAGGAGGTCGGAGAGAATGTGACCGGCTACTCCGTCGGCGAGAAGGTTGCGATCGCGAACGTGATTCCGTGCGGCCACTGCGCGGCGTGCCTCTCCGGGAGAGAAAACGCGTGCCTGAACCGCAAGGCGATCGGCTATGAGTTCAACGGCGGCTTCGAGCAGTACATCCGCATCCCGGACATCTGCATCGAGAGCGGAAATGTCGTGAAGCTTCCGGAGAGCGTGAGCTTTGACGCGGGCGCTCTGATCGAGCCGCTCGCATGCTGCATCCGCGGCCTGAAGAACACCGGGACGCGCTTCAATGACACGGTTCTCATCATCGGCGCCGGCCCGATCGGCCTCATGCACCTGCAGCTCTCCAGAATTGTCGGCGCGAAGAAGGTCATCATCAGTGAGCTCGACGCGGGAAAGAGAGAGATCGCCGCGAAGCTCGGCGCCGACCGCGTGGTGGATTCCGCGAAGGAGGATCTTGAGACGGTTGTCCGCGAGGAGACGAACGGAGAGGGCGTGGACCGCGTCGTCATGGCGATCGGCGTGAACGCGCTGGTGAACACCGCGCTGAAGCTCGCGAAGAAGGGCGGAACGGTCTGCCTGTTCGCGGGATTCCCGAAGGGAAAGACCTCCGAGTTCGATCCGAGCATCATCCACTACAACGAGCTGAATGTCACCGGCAGCACCGCATACAGGAGACTGGATTACCTGCAGGCGGCGGATATGGTCAGGACCGGAAAGATCGACCTGGACGCGCTGGTCTCCGCGAAGTTCAGCCTGGATGACTTCCGGAAGGCGCTGGACCTCCACATGTCCGGCACGGCGTTAAAGATCGTGATCAACGACTGAGGCACTGAGGAAGGTTCCATATCTACCATATTTATTCATTTAAGAGAAGGAGTACAAAAATGGCAGTTCAACCGATGTATGCAATGGGCAAGGCAGTCAGACTCGCAAGAATGGTGAATCCGGAGAGCAACAAGATGATGGCCATCACGGTCGATCACGCGACCTCCAGAGGCATCGCGCCGATGACCGGAATCCAGGACATCCAGGGCGCAATCGACAAGATCGTCGCGGGCCGTCCGGACGCGATGACGATGACCTGGGGCATCCAGAAGAGATGCTGGGGACCATATGTCGGCTCCGGAATTTCGATTCTGCACAAGATTTCCAACTACGCGCCGACTTCCCCGACGAATGATGTCGTGTTCGGTTCCGTCGATGCGGCGATCCGTTCCGGCGCGGATGCGGTCTCCATGGGCTGCATCACCCTCGGAGACTTCCAGAACGAGCAGTTCGAGAGAATCGGCGAGGTGTCCGAGTACTGCGATGAGGTCGGCATGCCGCTCATCGGACACGTCTATCCGAAGGGCGAGAGCGTTCCGGCGGACAAGAGAACTGCCTGGGAGAACATCGCCTACTGCGCAAGAAGCGCCTGCGAGCTCGGCATGGACGTTGTGAAGACCACCTACACCGGGGATCCGGAGAGCATGGCAAAGGTCATCGCCTGCGTTCCGTCTTCCTTCCGCGTCGTGATCCAGGGCGGCGATGTCCCGGAGGAAGTGAAGGGAGACCGCAGCAAGACCCTCGACTACTACATGCAGATGACCAGAGACGCGCTGGACGCGGGATGCGGCGGCGTGACGATGGGCAGATGGGTCTGGGATGATGAGGACATCACCGCTCTTGTCATCGCATTGAGACGGCTGATCCACAAGGGCTACAGCGCGAAGGAGTGCCGCGAGCTCTATGAGACCGTGAAGAGAGAGAAGAACTATAAGGATTACGAGATCTTGAAGTGAGAGAAATTCCGTGAGTCTCGCGGAAGAGGGCGGAGTTCCGCGATCCTTCCGGGCGCCTGATGCGGGGGAGAAAATGGACAGCAGATATCTTCTTGGGATTGATGTCGGCACGACGAGCCTGAAGGCCGCCATTATCGATGAGCATGCGAAGCTTCTGGGAATCAGCAGCAGCAAGTACCGCCTGATCACGCCTGCGCAGAACGCCGTCCAGATCGACGCAGAGAGCGCCTGGAGAGCCGTTGTGAAGTGCGTGAGCCTCTTGAAGGAGGGGAAGAATATCGACCTCTCCCGGATAGCCGGAATCAGCATTTCGACGCTCTGCCCGGGGCTCACCGCGCTGGATGAGAACGGCCGGGTGCTGGTGGATCCGATCATCTACTCCGACCGGAGAAGCACGGAGGAGGCGGAGGAGATTCTTCAGAAGGCGGGAAGCGGCAGGCTCTTTGAGATCACTGCAAACGGCTCCATGGCCGGCGCCTTCTCGGGCTCCTCGATGCTCTGGATCAAGCACCACCTGCCGGAGGCGTATGAGAGGACCAGGTACTTCGGCCACATCAACACCTTCCTCGCGCAGCGGATGACGGGGGAGTTCGGCATCGACTACTCCAACGCTTCCTACACGAATCTCTTCGAGACGACGGGAGGGAGAAAGTGGTCCGGGGAGCTCTGCGAGGCCATCGGCATTGAGATCGGGAAGCTTCCGCCGCTTCACGAATCCACGGATGTGATGGGCGGCCTTATCCAGGAGGACCTCATTTCCCTGGGGATTCCGAAGGGAACGCCGGTCGCGATCGGCGGCGCGGACACGCCCTGCGCGACACTCGCGGCGGGCGTGGTGAAGCACGGGGATGTCTGCGAATCCGTGGGAACGACCGATGTGCTGACGGTCTGCACGGAGAAGCCGGTCTTCAACAGGGGCTTCATAAACCGCTGCCACGTGGTGCCGGGCACCTGGATCTACCAGGGCGCGATGTCCTTCACCGGGGCCTCGAACGAGTGGTTCCTCGACAACTTCTATCCGGATGTCCTGGAGGAATCCGAGGGAAAGCGGAACGCGTTTGATGCCGCGAACCTCGACGCAGAGCGCGCGGACCCGGGATGCGACGGGGTGGTGTTTCTTCCCTACATGCTGGGCGAGCGGAGTCCTGTCTGGGATTCCTACGCGCGGGGCGTGTTCTTCGGGGTCTCCCTGAAGACAACCCGGAGGGAGATGAACCGGGCAGTCCTGGAGGGCTGCGGCTACGGTCTGCGCCAGCTCTCGGAGATCGCCGAGAGGACGACCGGGAAGGAGATCACCGGCTTCACCTCGATCGGCGGCGGCGCAAAGAGCCTGATCTGGGCGCAGATCAAGGCGGATATCACCGGAAAGACGCTGACGATCCTCGACATGAGCGACATGGCGCCGATCGGCGCGGCGCTTCTTGCGGGGACGGGCGCCGGAATTTTCCGGGATGTGTACGAGGCGTCCGCAGCGGTCGAGAAAAAGGTCTACAGGGTCGTGCGACCGAACCACGAGCACGACAAGGTCTACGACACCCGCTATCAGGTTTACACGGGCTTATACCCGGCGCTGAAGGATCTGTTCCGGCTGAACATGAACGCGTGAGAGGGCGCGGAAAGCTCTCCGGCCCGGCAGAAGTCCGCCGGAGCGCGGAAGCGGCTCTGCGGACCAGCGGCATGTCCGGAATGAACGGAATCCGAAGCAGGAACAGGTAACTTTCCGGCCATAAGGGACCGGCAATATAAAAAAAGAGAGGGAGCAACTATGAAAAAGAGAGTACTGGCAATTCTGATGGCAGCTTCTCTGACTGCTGCACTGGCTGGATGCGGATCGTCCTCATCCTCCGGCACCACGGCTGCGGCGACAACTGCGGCGACGACTGCGGCAGCGGCTGAAACGACGGCCGCAGAGACGACCACCGCTGCAGCGGGGAGCGGCGCGGAGACGAGCGCGGCGGAGAGCAAGGCCGCTTCCGGCTCGGTCGAGAAGACCCCGGATGTCACCCCGAACGCGGACGCGACCAAGATCACGATCGCGGTTCCGGACCCGGAGGAGTCCTACATCGGCGTCGCGGCGAAGGAGTTCGCGAACAGAGCGATGAAGTATTCCAACGGAACCCTGGATATCTCGGTCTCCGGCAACGGATCTCTTTACGGCGGCGACACGGCTGCGGGCATCAAGCAGCTCTCCGCGGGATCCCTCAAGATGCTGATTCTCGCGACGAGCGTCTACGCAAGCTTTGAGCCCGGATACAACGTCATCTCCGTTCCGTACATGTTCGACGATCAGGCGCAGCTTCTTGACTACCTGAACAGCGACACCGGCAGGGAGCTGATGGGCCGCATGAGCAGCCAGGGCATCACGACGGTCGGAAGCTGGACCAGATCCTTCCGTGAGATCACGAACTCCAAGCTCCCGATCACGAAGCCGGACGACCTGAAGGGCGTCGTGCTCCGCGTCCCGAACAACTCCCTGTACGTTGAGTTCTTCAATGCGTGCGGCGCTGTCACGACCCCGATGAACTTCTCCGAGGTTTACAACGCGCTCCAGCTGCACACCCTTGACGGCCAGGAGAACCCGGTCGATGTCCCGTACTCCAACAAGTTCTATGAGGTCCAGAAGTACATCTCCTTCACGGACCACATGGCGGATGCGTGGCTGGTCGGCGTGAACAGCAAGTTCTTCGAGGGACTGACCCAGGAGCAGCAGGATGCGATCACAAAGGCAGCGGAGGAGGTCCAGCAGTGGAATGTTGACTACATGGATTCCGAGAACGGAACGGCGCTGCAGACGCTGATCGACAACGGCATGGAGGCAAACGAGCTCACTGACGAGGCAAAGCAGCAGTTCGTCGACGTCTCCAAGTCCTGCTACGACAAGTTCAAGGAGCTGATCCAGGATGACGATCTGTTCTCCGCGACTGCAAAGTTCACCGGAAGAGAATAAGGATTCAGATGCTTCAGGAAGGCATGGAGTCTGGACGAAATGCCCAGACTCCAGTTTTCTGGAAGGCACTTTTGCCGCCCGGCAGCGGGAAGCGCGGGAATGTCTCCCGAAGTTTCCGGAACGGATAGAGAGAGGTTAAGATGGATCGAAAGAAATCAAGTTTGTCGAAATTCTTCGATGTTGTGAACAAACTCGAAGACATTGTGCTTGCAATCCTGGTCATTGGCATGGTCATTGTCATCATGATTCAGATTATAGGGCGCCTGGTCGGACATCCGTTCCCGTGGACCGAGGAATCTTCAAGATACCTCTTCCTGTGGATGATGTTTGTCGCGCTGGCGGCCGGCTTCAACAAGTGCGAGTCCTCCCGCGTGACGCTTCTTCTGCAGGCGGGACCGGCGTGGCTCAAGAAATTCAGTGAGATTCTGTATCTCGTCATCGTTGAGCTTTTCTTCCTTTTCATGATTGTCTTCGGACTGCAGGTCGTGCAGCAGCAGATCTCGATGCACGAGCTCGGCACCGCGATCCGCATCCCGATGGCATTCATCGGCATCTGCCAGCCGGTCGGCGGCGCGCTCGGCTTCATCGGCACCATTCAGAACTTCCTGGAGTATCACGACAAGGTCGCAATTCTGGACAAGGAAGCGGAGAAGAAGAAAGCGCTGGAGAAGGAGGGCTGATCTGAGATGAGCGTAGCGATTATTGTCATTTTCCTGGTCCTGATGTTCCTCGGCGTGCCGATCGCGGTCTCCCTCGGCGCGGCATCGGTCATCGTCATGATTTTTGCGTCGGATCTTCCGCTGAACATGGCCGCGCAGTCCATGTTCACGGCGATGAACTCCTTTATCATGGTCGCGGTTCCGCTGTTCATTCTCTGCGGATCGCTCATGGATGAGGGCGGCATCGCCGACCGGATCTACGACCTCGCGGAGGCGCTGGTCGGCTGGATCTACGGCGGCCTCGGACATGTCTCCGTTGTCGTGAACATGCTGTTCGCAGGGATGTCCGGCTCCTCCGTCGCGGCGATTGCCTCCATCGGCAAGATGAGTATCAACGCGCTTGAGAAGAAGGGGTACCCGAAGGACTACGCGACGGCGATCAACCTGTCCGGCTCCATGCTGGCATCCGTCATCCCGCCGAGCATTCTGATGATCAACGCGGCCGCAACCGCGAATGTGTCGATCGGCCAGGCGCTTCTCGCGGGCCTGATCCCCGGCATCATCATCGGCATCATCTTCATGATTTACAACTACATCTACTGCAAGCGCCACAAGATCGGCGACAGGACCCCCTTCGTGGCGAAGAAGCTCGGCAAGGCGTTTGTGAGAGCCATCCCGGCGCTTCTGACCCCGGTGATCCTGCTCGGCGGCGTCTACACCGGCTTCTACACCCCCACCGAGGGCGCCGCGATCGCGGTGGTGTACACGACGCTCGTCTCGATCTATGTGTTCAAGGCGATCACGTGGAAGGATATCCCGAGAATCGTCATCAAGAACGCGAGATCGACCGGAACCATCCTCTTTGTCGCAATCGCCGCGAAGCCCGCGTCCCTGCTCTTTGAGATCGACGGCCTTCCGTCCCGCGTCGCGGAGATGATCGCCGGAATTTCCGACAACAGAATCGTGATCCTCATGGTCCTCTACATCTTCCTGATCTTTGTCGGCATGTTCATGGATGCGACCGCGGCGATCTTCATCCTGGTCCCGATCCTCTGCCCGGCAGTGCAGGCGGTCGGCGTCTCCCCGCTGTTCTTCGTCGTGTTCCTGGTCATCACGCTCTCCTTCGGCCTGATCACGCCGCCTGTCGGTGTCTGCCTGTATGCGGCCGAGAACGTGACCGGACTGCCGCTGGAAAAGATCATCAAGGCGTCCGTGCCCTGGATCGCGCTGATCGCAGTTTCCCTGGTTCTGTTCATCATCTTCCCGCAGATCATTGAGGGACCTGTGGCAGCGATCTACGGAACCTGAGCACAGGGAGGAGAAAAAATGAGCGGTGTGAGTTTTGACTATTCCGGCGCGCTCCGCTTCATGGCGGAGCACGAGGTCGAGAGCATGCGTTTTACGGCGGATGCCTGCGCGAAGAAGCTGCTGTCCCGCACCGGGGAGGGAAAGGATTTTCAGGGATGGATTGACCTTCCGGTGAACTACGACAGGGAGGAGTTCCATCGGATCAAGGAAGCGGCGGAAAAAATTCAGTCGGATTCCGAGGTCCTTCTCGTGATCGGAATCGGCGGCTCCTATCTCGGCGCGCGCGCCGCGATCGAGTTCCTGCGCCACGGCTTCTACAACGAGATGCTGGCCGGGGAGCGGAAGACGCCTCAGATCTACTACGTCGGCAACAGCATGAGCGGCACCTATTTGAACGATGTCATTGACCTTCTCGGGGACAAGAGCTTCTCCATCAACGTGATCTCGAAGTCCGGGACCACGACCGAGTCCGCAATCGCCTTCCGCGTGTTCCGCGAGATTCTTGTGAAGAAGTACGGGAGGGAAGGGGCAGCGAAGCGGATCTACGCGACGACGGACCGCCGGAGAGGCGCGCTGAAGACGCTCGCGGATGCAGAGGGGTACACCTGCTTCGTGATTCCGGATGATGTCGGCGGCCGCTTCTCCGTCCTGACCCCGGTCGGCCTCCTGCCGATCGCTGTGAGCGGCGCGGACATTGACCAGCTGATGGCGGGCGCGGCGGCGTTCCGGAAGACCGCCCTGGAGTCGGACTTCCCCTCGAATCCGTCCCTCCAGTACGCGGCAGTCCGGAACATTCTCTATCGGAAGGGAAAGAACGTCGAGATTCTCGTGAACTACGAGCCGAGCATGCACTATATCTCCGAGTGGTGGAAGCAGCTCTACGGCGAGTCCGAGGGCAAGGACCAGAAGGGCATCATGCCGGCATCGGTGGACCTCACCACGGATCTTCACTCGATGGGGCAGTTCATTCAGGACGGCTCCCGCATCAAGTATGAGACGGTTCTCTGCCTCGACAAGCCGCGGAGCGGGCGGACCCTCACTGCGGAGCAGAGCGATCTCGACGGACTCAACTATCTCGCGGGCAGGACGATGGACTACGTGAACAAGTGTGCGATGCAGGGCACCATGCAGGCGCACATCGAGGGCGGCGTCCCGAATCTCATGGTCCATATCCCGGAGCAGAATGCGTTTTATCTCGGGGAGCTGTTCTACTTCTTTGAGTTCGCGGTCGGCGTGAGCGGCTATATCAACGGCATCAACCCGTTCAACCAGCCAGGCGTCGAGTTCTACAAGTCAAATATGTTCCGCCTGCTCGGAAAGCCCGGTTACGAGAGTAAATGACGGACGGCGCCGCCGCTGGTGCGGCGGAAAAAGAGAGAGAATCTCCGGAAAATTTGTGCAGAAAGTCCGCCTTCTCTTCATCCCGGCGCACGTATTCTTGAAAACTGCGCTATAATGTCTGAGGACAGCATGTGGCGGGAAGCTGCGTCGCAGCATTTCACACCATATTTCAGCAGAGTATTCGCAGCAGGGCGGGAGGACGCTATGTACAAGCAGAGCAAGGTTGGCATCATCGGTCTGGGACACGTGGGCGCG